>DATGYA010000551.1:0-10491 GCA_035298405.1 Kamptonema sp.
AGATCCAGGGGAATTATTTCTCTAAAAATGGAGCTAATGGCATCACAATTTTTGGTCGTTCTCAGGGGGAAATTCGCGAGAATACATTTGAAAATACTGGATTTGGAATTAATATCGCGCAGCAGGCTACCCCAATGCTGATTGGCAATCGCATTACTTTTAATAAAGATGGGGTTGTGGTACAAGCTTCAGCTAGACCTGTGTTGCGGGGGAATTATATTGAGCGAAATCAGCGGGATGGAGTGGTGGCGATCGCGCATTCTCTCCCTGATTTGGGAACTTCAGCAGAACCCGGAAGTAATGTAATCCGCAATAACGGCCGCTACGATATTAACAGCACCGCAACTAGCGAAGTTATTCCAGCTTACGGCAATCAATTGGCAAGCAACCGCACCGTTGGGCGAGTAGATGTAGCCGGAACGTTCCGCCCTTCGGCTTTAATTTCGCCTCTGGCGAACCGAATGCTCACCAACGAGCGAAATGGGGTAGCGCCGGTGAGAAACCCGCTGCCGGCCTATAATCCCCCATCTGTTACTCCCAGAATTGAGCCAACAGCGACAAGACCGTTACCGCCAGCGCCAAATCGACCTGCACCCCTACGTCGCTCGTTGCCAACTCCTTTGCCGAGGGTGGAAGGGCAATCGCCGATCCCAACAGGGGCGGTGGAAATTCCGGTGGAAATTCCAGTTCCAACTCCTGAGACTACTACGATCTCGCCCCCCTTGAGAACAGAGGCGATCGCGACTGCGATTGAAAGTAGTAGCCCCGTTGTCTCGCCAGGTGTACTACCTGTACCCAGTTCTAGTATCCCCGTAGGGAGTGGTGGTTATGTCCCAACTGGGTTAACAGCTAGTAATTCTTCGCCTGACAGGGTTTTGAGTTCATCGGTGCTAGGTTTGCGATATCGGGTAGTAGTGGATACTCAGGGGGAAAGGGATCTCTTGAGGGTGCGATCGCTCGCTCCTGGTGCTTTTCGCACATTTGTGAAGGGACAATCGGTGGTGCAGGCAGGGGCTTTTCACGATCGAGAAAAGGCTGAAACACTACTACAAATGTTGGTAGGTAATGGTTTGAATGCCAGAATTGAAGAGATGGAATAACCGTTACCTGTTAACTGTTAACTGTGAAAACAACACCAATGACTTGACATTAAGCTCTGTGAAGATTCATCATAGAATTAAACTGCCTTATGCAGGGTTTTGCTATCCATCCTCCAGCTAGCTCTAAGCTCTGCTGTCAGGGTTTGTGCTTTGATGGGGTTGTATATCTTAGAAACATCAGTGATTACCCTTACCCTGCTGCATCCTACCCAATCTGTCCCGGTTCAAAGTTGGAGTTTTGAATCCGAATCCGTAGTTCGGATTGGTCGAGCTACCGATAATGATGTAATTATTTACAGTGCTGTGGTTTCTCGCCACCATGTAGAGTTATGGAATAATTCTTCGGGTTGGGAAATTATTAATTTTGGTGCTAATGGAACTTATGTGGATGATAAATTGATAGCTCAAGTCTCTGTGGTGGACGGAATGATAATTCGTTTGGGGAATTCAGGGCCAAAAATCCGGATTCAGATGCGAGTAGGAGTTCCCCAAACCACTAGAAAAACGCCATTATCTAACCGCTCGCCTCAAGGCTTAACTGCTGATTCTGCACAAGAAATGGAGCAGTTTATGGCTCGCCGTTCCCGAATCAAGACAGAGGAGAAGATTACTCAAAATGACTCTGGATTAACTCAAACAGATTTTGAGTGAGCGCTCGCTATTGCTAAGTAAAAGCTATTAATTCAAGGAATGAGTAATGCTTGCATTGTCAGCTTTTCCCTCTTCCCTCTTCCCTCTTCCCTAGCCCCTAGCTATATTTACTATTCTTACATAAATCGAAGTTGTGAAATGCTGCTTTTAATGATTGCATAAATTTTACCGTCAATGAGAATAATTCAGATCATTCCGGCGTAGCAGGAACTAATATGATGAGTGCGATCGCCAACCTTTAGGATGGTGCAAATCTGCGATCTGGATCTTAACAGGGCTGGCGATCGCACTCATCGTCATCTGCCAGTTGCGTAAAGTATTTAGATACGAGCAATTAGCCATTAGCCATTAGCCATTAGCAATTAGCCATTAGCCATTAGCTATCTAAGCTACTGTACGGGCTAGAAGCACAGGACACTTAGCATATACCCGCACGTAGTCTGAGAGCGAATTTCCCAACAGGCGATCGAGATCCACAAAGTTCTTGGCAATATTGGGGCGGCGATCGGGAGAACCAAGCATTAACAAGTCTACGCTCAAATCCTCTGCAATGCGGCAGATAGTTTCGCCAGGTTTACCGGTAGCGGTGATGCAGCGGTAGCTGACTCCCATTTTTTTTGCTTCTGCGATCGCATCTGCTAAAACAGGGTCTTTTTCTGCATTAGGCGTTAAATCTTCGCTAGTTTTTCCGGTCAAATCTTTAGTGACGTGGACTAAAACTATTTGTCCGCCACTAATATCTTTAAGCAAGAACAGTCCCAGTTTCAAGCTCTCTATGGACGCATCAGACTTATCGATCGCCACCATAATCCGCTTGATTTTTTTAACATAGATATCGTCTTTCACCAACAGCATCGGTCGCGATGTTAGCTGGAAGACGTACTGGCTGACGGAGTTTTCGAGAATTGATTGCAAACGTCCTAGTCCCCGCGAACCCATAACAATCAAGTCGGATTTCTCTTCTTCAGCCACTTCGCAAACTATGGTTTTTGGGTCTCCCTGTCTCAGGCGAGGATTGACTTTAGTGGGATCTACTTTCAAAGTTTGCACTGCTTGTGCTAGTATCTTTCCTCCCTCTTCTAATTTGGCAGCCATGTCTTCGGCAGTAACTTGGGGAGGTACGACGTGCAAGACTGTGACAGATGCCCGTTGCAGCGACGGGATATCCATCAACATATTGAACATTTCTTCACACAGACCGCGACCGGCTACAGCTACTAAAATTTTCTCTATCATAGATTTGTTTTGTTTCAGGACAGTTCAGGTAATTACTCAAACCTTTTACGATCCAGCATAAGCCTGAAATCTGTCTTATAATTTGTAGAAATGTAGCTTTTTAGAACGATTTGTAAAGTGGTAGACAACAATCAGGCTAAACCACAAGTGTCATCTAGTGGCTCTATTCAAAACCTTTCTCATCAAAACAGTCGTTGGTTTGAATATCGAGTGCGCGTGTTTCCTCATCACACTGACTACGGTGGTATTGTTTGGCACGGAACCTATCTCGCTTGGATGGAAGAGGCGCGGGTGGAGTGTTTGCGATCGATTGGCATTGAGTATGCTGATTGGGTAGATCAAGGTTTAGAATTACCAGTGGTAGAACTTTCTGTGCGTTATCATCTGCCTGTGCAAATGGGTCAAACTGTTGCCGTTAAAACACGGATCAAATCAAGCTTGGGAGTCAGGCTGGTTTGGGACTACGAGATTCAATCTCCAGATGGTCAGGAATTATATGTTACTGCACAGGTAACTCTAGTAGGAGTCGATCGCGAGAAGGGTAAGATCATGCGTCAATTACCCGCAACAGTGCAGGCAGCTTTGGCAAAGCTGGCGATCTATTGAATCCTGTAGATACGCAGACAATTATTGCAGAATGGGAGTTGATTTTAGCGAGCAATTTTCATAATTAATTCATTTCTGCTTGCTCGCTTCCCTGCAATTCCACTGCTTTATTTTTCATCATTTGAAAAATGTTGTAAAATCCATTAGCACGGGAAGGAGTCAAGCTCACATTCAAACCAGTATCTTGAATAAAATCGGGGGAAACTCTTGTTACTTCTGTTGGTGTTAATCCACTTAAACCTTCAACAAGTAACGCCACTAACCCTTTAACTAACTGAGAATCAGAATCACCTTGAAATGAAACTTTGCCATCAGCTAACTGGGCAGTAATATAAACTTGAGAGACGCAGCCTGAAACTTTATTATCAGGTAATTTATCGCTTTCGGGAAACTCTGGTAGTCGCTTGGCATACCACAGCAGTTGCTCGTAACGCCGCTTAGGATCGGAGTGCCGCTGAAAGCGCTCTACAATTCGAGCTAGGGCATCAGGTAGAAAGGAAGTAGGAGACATTATTCCAAATTTGGGTCAATATCCCTATTTTACACAGAGATTGCGTTTTCTGTAAAGCGGATCGCATTCTAGATACTAACTAAGTTGAAGCAACAACTTTTTTATAGTTTAAAGGAGTAATTCATGACTAAGCTCAAACTTGAACTCGGCACTATACAAGAAACCTTACTACTTACCTTGTGGGCGCGGGCCGTCGATGCGGGCAAAACTAACCCAATTTTGAGAGATACAAAATCAGTTGAAATTATTGAACAAATTGATTACGATTTCTCAAAAATCGAGAAAGCAAAAGGTACTCAAATTGCTATTTGTCTGCGCGGACTAAGGCTTGATAGGTGGGTTAAATCTTTCCTTCAGGAAACTCCCAACGGCATTATTGTAGAGATAGGTAGCGGACTAAATACTCGTTTTGAAAGAGTTGATAACGGTCAAGTCCGATGGTTTGATTTGGATATGCCTGACTCAATGGTAGTGCGAAAAAAATACTTTCAGGAGACAGAAAGACGCAAGTTTATTGCGTCTTCTGTACTAGATCATGGCTGGGTAGAGCAAGTTAAAGCAGTTGGTTCTAGCCCGATAATGTTTTTGGCAGAAGGAGTGTTACCCTATTTTAGTGAAGAACAGGTAAAACAGGTATTTTCGTTGCTAGTCGAAAACTTTCCTGGCTGCTACCTTGCTTTTGATTCGATGTCACCTTTCCTGCTCAACTATCAGAATAAGCACGATGCACTTAAACATTATTCAGCCAAGTTTCAATGGGGAATTAAGGAGATTCAAGATATCGAAAAATGGGACGATCGCTACCAAATAATTGAAGTCAAAACCATAAAAGATGCACCGTCCCAGTATTATCAGCAGATGGATTTATTTAACAGCTTACTTTTTTCAATTCCCCCCTTTAAAAATATGTACAGATTCACTCTTGTAAAACTGGGATAAACCTCTTAATAGTTGTCCTTGGAAACCACCGCGAACACACTATTAAGGCTTAAAGGGAGTATACTTACCTCCTAAACCTTCCACAATTGTCCTCGTGTTAGCAACTAACATCTTTTGATAAGTATCAGCGTCACTTCCTGTCTCCGCCAAACCGTCTGTATACAACTCCTGTGGCGAAACTTTTACCTTGGCTTCACGAGCAACAGTTTCAATTAGTTTGGGATTTATTGTTACTTCCGCAAAAATAGTCGGGACTCCAGAGGCTTTAATTTCTCTCACTAATTGAGCCACCCGTGTTGGCGTTGGTGCTTCATCGGTACTCAGGCCTTCTAAAGCACCTACTAGCGGAATTCCGTAAGCTTTCGAGTAGTAACCTAAAGCATCGTGAGTAGTAACAAGCTGGCGCTGTTTGGCAGGAATTGTAGCAATTTCTGATTTAATCCATCTATCTAGCTTGGTCAGAGTCGAGGTAATTCCTTGAGTTTTTGTATTGTAAATAGATGCTTGGTTTGGTAAGATTTTACTGAGTTGAGTGTTAATAACTTTTGCCATCGCTATGCCATTTTTAGCATCGTGCCAAACGTGCGGATCGGAAACTTTTTTGCCGTCTTCTTCAAGCTGTAGTGGTTTGGGAACTGCTACTTCAGCGACAGCAATTTTTGCGGCTTTATTGGAACTTGCTTTAATCAATCGAATTAAACTGGGTTCAAAATCATAACCGTTATAAAGAACAAGTTTTGCTTGGTCAATTGCTTTGCGATCGCCTGGTTTTGGGTTGTAAACGTGCGGATCTGAACCGGAATCTATCAAGCATTTGAGGTCAATAGTATTTCCAGCTATTTCTTTGGTTAAACCGCAGAGTACAGTAGAGGTTGCCACGACTTGCGGACGACTTTGGGCTACAGCCTGAGTTTTACCGCTTTGTAAAAAAGTTGAGTTGGTGGTACTCCAGGCGGCAGCGCCCACCATCAAGCCAAAGACAGCAAGGCTTTTGAAGCTAAATTTTCCTGACATTACCAGTTCCTCCCTATGGTATAATGATAATCGTTTTCATAGAAGATTTACTATGTTAGAGGTTCAACATCTTGCTGTCAACTACCGAGGCATTGCTGCGGTTGAGGATGTCAGCTTCAGTTTGAAACCTGGGCAAATCGTAGGGGTGATCGGGCCTAACGGCGCAGGGAAGAGTACGCTGGTGAAAGCAATGCTGGGCTTGATTCCGGCAGCAAGGGGGATAGTGAAGTATCGCAGTAGCGATCTCTGCAAGCAGTTAGGGCAAGTCGCTTATGTACCGCAGCGATCGCAAATTGACTGGGATTATCCTATTGGGGTTCACAATGTAGTAATGATGGCCCGCACTCGCCATACTGGTTGGTTTAGATCGCCTTCGCGCCAATCCAGGGAAATTGTTAAATTTGCCTTAGAAAGAGTCGGGATGTGGGAGTTAAGAAACCGCCAGATTGGGGAGTTGTCGGGAGGACAGCAACAGCGAGTATTTTTAGCTCAAGCATTAGCACAAGAAGCTCAGTTATTTTTCTTTGATGAGCCTTTTGTCGGGGTTGATAAAAAAACAGAAGCAGTGCTATTTGAGATTTTTAACGAACTGAAATCTGAAGGTAAAATTTTGTTGGTAATCGGTCACGAATTGGGAGAAGCTTCTAGAAAGTACGATCGATTTTTATTGATTAACAAAGAACTAATTGCTGATGGATCTAGGTCAGAAGTGATTACTGCTGATAATATTCAGCGAGCTTATGGAGATAATGTCATCTTGGTGCAACGGGAGAGCAAATAATGTTGAATCTGCTAATAGAACCGCTGGAGTTTGAGTTCATGCGTCACGCGATCGCGATCGCAGTTATGCTAGGCATTCTCTGCTCTGTCGTTGGCAGTTACTTAATTGTACAGCGCATGGGATTATTAGGAGACGTAATTGCTCATGCAGTATTGCCGGGACTCGCGATCGCCTATTATCTAGGCATCGATATTTTCTTAGGAGCATTCATTTCCGGCACTTTTAGCACCCTCGTCATCTCTTGGATTCAATCTCAATCTCGCATCAAAGTAGACGCAGCAATGGCGGTAGTTTTCTCCGGGTTTTTAGCATTAGGAATTATGTTAATTACCTTGCTAAAAAGCAAATTAGATTTGCATAGTTTTCTATTTGGGGACATTTTAGCAGTAACGGTTAATGATGTGTGGCGAACTTTTGGAATAGCTGTTTTTGTTTTGATTTTTGTCAAAATCTTTTACAAAGAACTATTATTTTATACTTTTAACCCCCTGGGCGCACAAGCAATAGGATTGCCAGTTAATTTAATTCACATTGGTTTAATTTCAGCTATCACTCTTACTATTATTGCTAGTATGCAAGCAGTAGGAGTTGTGCTAGTAATTTCTCTGTTGATTGGGCCAAGTATCACTGCCTATCTATTAGTGAAAGAATTGCATCAAATGATGGCGATCGGGGCAGTTGTTGGCGTAATTGGCAGTGTAGCGGGAATGTACATCAGCTATTACTTAAACGTGCCTTCAGGTGCAGCCATTGTCTTAGTAGTTACGGGATTATTTTTACTCGCGCTACTCTTTAGTCCGTCTCAAGGAATTTTAACTCGCCCAGAAATGACGAATCGTAGAGCTATAGCAGAAGGAAGAAGGAAGAAGGAAGAAAGAAGAAGGATGAGGTAATAATAGCAAGGGTTTCGGCAATCAAGATAGTCCTAACCGTCTTGGCGGTTGCTATAAAATTGTCAAGATTAAAACAATCGATCTCAAATCCGGTGGCATCGGAATTATTTTTCTTTTTTCTCTTTCTCTGTGTTCTTTGCGCCTTTGCGGTTTTTTAATTTCAATTTAGTTAGAAACGAGATTGTGTTCAATTTGTTTCTATTAATATAAAAAGTAACGAACCGCAAAGGCGCAGAGGGCGCAGAGGGAAGAGAAAGAGGGTAGAGTGGGTGTTTAGGATAAATATGATATCATTCTGATGTAGCCGGAATTGATGTGAAGTCTTGACAGGTTATAGCGTTTCTCAATTATATGAGGTACAAAAACGACCCCCCCTAGCCCCCCCTTGCAAAGGGGGGGAACCGGAAAAGCCCCCTTTCTAAGGGGGTTGGGGGTAGATATCTTGTACCTCAGAAGACAGAGAAAGGCTATAGATCGAACTTCTCAGTTTTTTACCTCCCCATATTCCGCTTCAGTTGTTCAATTTCCTCATCTGTTTCCCAGCGTTTAAACTTTTCTTCTAAAATATCTGATTGACTCCCAGAACTATAATTACTGCTTTGATTCCAACCTTTAGTATCCCAGCGCTGGTCATTTTGAGTAGTAGTTTGAGTAGCATTTGAAGCTTGAGCTGCTTGAGCTGTTTGCACTGCTTTCGCTCGCACTTCCTGTCGCCGCACTTGAATCTGGCGATAAAGTTCTTTGGATTTAGCAATACGCTCTTTGCACCCTTGCATTTGACCCCAGCGCTGATTTCCTTGCCGCAACAATGCCGCTTCTCGCTCTTGAGCTGCTTGAGCTAAATCTAACCTATTTGCAGCCTTAGCTTTGTCAAGACGAGCGTGCCAACGCTGGATTTCTTTAGCCGTACCCAGAATCTCTTCCTGCAACTTTTTTTCTTGCCGCTGAAGGTCAGCTATTAGCCGTAGAGTGTCTTCTTCTTGTTCGCGTAATTGTTCCTCTAGCGCCTGCAATTCTAGATGGGGATTGTTACGAAGAAATTCTTCTAATCGCGTTTCTAGAAAATGACTGAAATCATCAAATAAACCCATACTATTAATAAGTTAGTAGTTAACAGTTAACAGTTAACAGTTAACAGTTAACAATCAACCGTTAACCGTTAACCACTAACTTCAAAACTTCTGACCGACAAAAATAGAACGAACTTCACCACCCTTGCGGATCACGGCTTCCTGGTTTTTCACTTCTGCTAAAGTCCAACCGCTAGCACCGATACTTTCGCCCACATAAATCCGGCGTGCTACCCCATCAATTTCAAACAGTGCTGCCGATCGCGCACCCAACTCTAAAATCCCCACTAAAGTATGAGCAGCAGTTGCAGTCTCGCTAGTAGGAGATGGGGTTACGGGCGCTGACGCTGCGGGGGAGGGAGCAGTAGCGGCTTCCGAAGCGGGTGCAGGCGCAGGTGCAGGCTCTGGTTCGCGAGCCAGAATTCGCCCTGGAGATGGTGCAACTTGTGGCGCAACAGCAGGACTAGAGGGAGTTTTAGGTGCTGCCGCAACGTTAGCAGGAGAGGCAGCAGGAGAGCCAGTTTTAGCAGCAGGAGAGCCAGCTTTAGCAGCAGCAGGCGGGACAATTACTACTTGGGTAGGAGGAGTCCCCGGCTGTGCTCCGACTTGCTGTATAGCATCGGCAACGCGGTTGATAGCTTGAGCCAGGCCCGCCGTTGGAGGTGGCCCACCGGGTACCGGAATTGCAGGCAAGTTCGTAGTGGTAGGTACTCCGGGAAGGTTGGGGTTTTGCTGCTTAGCTGGTGCGGCTTTCTTTTGATCGAGAGTATCAAGAGCTTGCTGCATATAAGTTCCAAACTGGGCATCTGCCTCAGCTTTTGCTGCTATTGCAGACTCAGATGCACTGACAGCAGGGGCGGAAACCACTGCTCGCCGCGGCCCCGTTCTGCTGGCTAGCCACAAGCCCAAGACGAGCAAAAGGGAAGCAAATGCTGCTCCTAAGAGCATTCTGTCAAAGGATTGTTTGGCCTGCTGCTTTTGGGTGGCTAAAATTGCTTGACGCGCGATCGCCTCGGCATCGAGTCTGTCTTCCTGATGCGCCGTTGGTGTGGGCAGAATAATCTGCGGGACTGCGATCGGCTTGAGCGAGACAAATTCAGGCTGCACTGGCTCTGTGGGCAGCCCTGCGCTGCCCTCCAGCGCTCGGTCAACGTCTTCAAATAATTCGTCCATTAACCGCTCGGCATAGGAATCAACCGAAGTAGGTTCCTTGGCGATCGCATCTGTCCCTTCTAAGGCTAGCTGCTTGGTCATTATATTCTGAGGCATAACTTTCTGTTCCTCCCGCTCCTCAATAACCCCGACACTTTTTTAATCTTGACTTTTATTAGGATACTTTTAAAATTTACCAACAGGATCAAGTCTACAGCTAGATTATATCAATGAGCTCGCAAAATTTTATAGACTTGGCAAACTTCTGGGCCGATCGCACTCATCAATCTCTTCTGCATTACTGTCATTTGCCCTATTTAACGTACCCCCATAGCATAAATTAAGTATAATTATTTACAGTCATGGGCACAATTCAGAATTTCTAGGCTTTTTCTGTAAAAAGGAGCAAGCGATAGACTCTTTAGGGGTGTCTAGAAATAAAAAAGTAGTCCCCCTTAACATGAACCCGAAACTACCATTTAAGAACAATTCTCAACCTAACTCTAACGATCAATCCCCTCCCCTAGAAGAGTTAGAT
>DATGYA010000552.1:0-2421 GCA_035298405.1 Kamptonema sp.
TTTTAAATAATCCTGATGTTAAAATTTTTCTATATTCTAGCGATCCGGGTCGATAAAAGTGATGAATTGATAACATAAAGCAGTAAAAATTGTTACTGAATGCGACCCTAAAATGTTTATGGTGAACAGATGATGGGTAGGATCTTAAAAGATTATTTAATAGCTTAAATTGAACAAAATTAAGGAAGATTTTTATTTATAAATTAAGACATTAACTAGCTATTGATTGCCGTGAGTTGAGATCGATGTTTCATCATTCTCCGAAGACTTGGCAATTGGCACATATAGTAAGGCAAAAGTTTGGTATGTACGCCTATCGCTCCAAGCTAGCTCAGTGTAATCTGCTGAGAAGGCTAGTTCGTCAAGCTTGTACTTAACCCGGTTAACCATATATGGCACACAGCATTACAAACCAATGTATACAGTGTGGCGATTGCGTCCCCCAATGCCCCAGAGATGCCATCAAGCTTGAACATGGGGAATACTGGATCGATCCTACGTTGTGCAATGACTGTGAGGGCTATGCTTCTGAACCACAATGCACGACAGTTTGCCCGATCGAGATGCCGCCGATGCCCTTGCAGGCAAAGAAAGGGCGCTGCAAAACAACCACTAGAACGCTTCCTAGTCCCAACCTGTTTGTCAATGGTAAAAGTCACCCTTTTGCTTCCGCGATCGCCGTATGGGAGGCGTGTAATGTGTTGGCACAGCGTCAATCCCTGCCCTGGAAAATTGATTCAGATGGAAAACTCTGTTATGAGAGGCAAGTAAGTGGGGGACGAGGCACGATCGCCTTCCGTCTCACCAACGCCCTCGACTCAGAATCCCAAGTTCCTTTGGATAGCGCAGCGGCTGAGGCTGAAATTGCTAATTGGGATGTGCGAGCCGCTTGCCTGCACCTGATTTATGCTGCTCACGCTATTGGTTTAGAGCAACCCTGGGAGCAGGAATTTATCATCAGCGATCGCCAAATTGAAACCTATTTAGGGTTGGAAAAACGCAAAGACCTGAGCAAACTTGCCAAGTTGACCTTAATCAAAGAGTTAGCTCAACAGCCTTGCAAACTCCAACTCGACATTAACTGGTTTCAACAAGGGCGGGTGCGAGGATTCTCGCTAGAGCAGAGCCGTCTCTGGCATTTGCTCGAAATTCACCATCACTTTCAGGAAGATGACTTGGGTTGCAAGCATCTAACCGGACTCACCTTCAGAATCAAAGCCGGAGCCTGGTCAAAATACTTTCTCAACCAACGGGGAGCCAAAGAAAGTACCGCATTTTACCAATATAGTAGTTTGCCTAAATCGCTCCTGTGGACTGTCACCAGCCTGTGGCAGCAACACGAAGGTGCTTGTCGTATGTTGCTATGGCTATTGTTCAAAACCAAAATGGGAAACGAACAACGCCTGACTATACCAACGTTTATGCGAATTGCTTACGGAGAAACAAAGATGTTACAAGCTGCAACTCAACGAGAGGAGCGCAAGCGATTGCTGCGATCGTTTGAGAGCGATCTGGAAGCGATCGATCGCTATGGGCTTAAACCAATATTCGATCCGATCACCTACCCCTCTGACATTCAACCTCTGTGGGTGAAACTGGCAGATTTACCTGACGATGCCGACGCTGCACTAGAATTTTGGATCAATGATGGCAGCAACGATCGTCGCTTGACAGATGCCGCTCCCCGTGACAAGTGGAATCGGTTAATGCAAGCACGGTTTTTGTGTTTTGAGTTGCCTCAAGAGTGGGAAGCCAGATCGACCCAAGCCACACCCAAAAAAATACGCAAATCTCAACGCCAAGAAAAAACCGAGCGGCGCTCGTCGCTTTCGGGTCAGCAGATTGTTACTGCTAGAAAAAGTTTGCAATTAAGCCAGAGAGACTTAGCAACTCATATCGGTAAAAGTCAAAGTTGGGTTCGCGATATTGAGAGTGGTCGTCTCCAAGTTGGTTTCAAAGATCAACAACTTCTATTGAAAGTATTGGGTGTGACTGCTACTTGACACTCTCAGCGCTGAAGCGACTGAGATTCTTAAGAAATTTCGTTCTTAATATCCCTATTGCTAGGGTTCCTGGGCGCAATCCTTTTGCCAAAAATGGTGGGCTGCTATCCTAGTCTTTCAACTAGCTCCTCAAGCGTTTAAGGGTTTTTAGCCCTTGGTTTCGTGGAGTCCCCACGTACCTTTAATATATGGTAGGAATTTGCTTCCCAGGTTTACACCTGTGTATCCATCCCAACCATCATATTTTAAGGGCAAAAGCCTTTTTTGCACTGCTAAAAATGTTAAGAATCAATAAAGGAGAGAGCGATCGTCGTATGATTAATTAATTGGTGCTAATGCTAGCCACGTTTAAAATCAGGGAACTGGGTAAGCAAAATGAACGACCGGCGCATTGTCATTGGAGACGTACACGGACACT
>DATGYA010000553.1:0-19045 GCA_035298405.1 Kamptonema sp.
TTACTGCTGAGCGGTTTGCAGCTAGAGGTTGAAGGGCTTCTAGAGCGTACTGGCTTATTGGAAAAAATTGGTCGTGAAAATTGTTTTGAGACGACAGAAGCAGCAATATTATCCCTAACTCCTGGCTTTGAAGGGAATAAAACTATGGTATAAAATATATTAGTCGCGTTAGGAGAATAAAGCAATTGTTTAATTTATCACGAGGTAGCATTCTGGGAGGTCAGTATTCTGGTAAAGGGCGGCGCTTTTTCGTGAAATCTCTACTGTCAGGCGCGATCGCATTTACTATTTTACAACCAACTGCATCTGCTCAAGCTGAAGAACTCGAAGCTAAAGCACTTGTTCTCAGTTGCATTGACTTTCGCTTTCTCGCAGCAGAACGATACTTTTTAGCTTTGCAAAACTTAGGCAATCAGTATGATTGGACAGCTTTATCAGGAGCATCCCTAGCTTTGGCTGGGTTTCCTAGCGGAGCTGATACTCAAGCTTTTTGGGATCAGTTGGACTTATCCTATACAATCCATCATATTAAAAAAGTTATCATTCTTGACCATCAAGATTGCGGAGCTTATGCCCGCAAATTTGACCCGGATTTGAGCAAAGATCCTGAACGAGAGTTGCAAGTTCATAGAGAATATTTGAATCAGGCATTTTGGGCAATTCGACAGCGATATCCTGAGCTAAATATAGAGCTTTACTTTGTTAATCTTAATACTGATGTTAAACCTATTTTGCCCATAGATCCACCTCCAAAAACTAATAGTTTAGCGAATAGCAAATAGAGTTAGGGTGCGTCAGATACCTAACTCTTATTCTCTCAATCTATAACTTGCTCTGACGCACCCTACAAGCTGATTGAAGTAGCGTGCGTCAGCCATTAGCCATTAGCCATTAGCAGCCTTTTGTTTCATCACCAAGATTGTAATATCATCATAAACCTTTTGCTCTCCAATATGCCGTTTAATATCATCAATTATAGCTTGCTTAATCTCCTCAACAGTTCGCTCTCTATTCTCTGTTACCACCTCAACCAACCGCTTCAAACCATATTGTACTTCATTAATATCAATAGCCTCTGTAATCCCATCCGTATAAAGTACCACCACATCACCGGAATTTAACTGCACCTCAGTAGAAGCCACAAAATCAGCAATATCCTCTACTAATCCAATGGGAAAGCCTAAATCCACCGTATTAATACGCTCTACTTCCCCGCTAGAGCGCACCACAATCATCTCTTCGTGTTGACCGCTCAATGTTAACACACCATTAGTATAATCTAGCATTGCTAGAGTCATATTCTTATCAGAATTCATCCGGTTAGCATTTTTATAAATTGTCCGATTAACTGCATCTAAGAATTTCTTAGAGTCGGTTTCATTATTCTCTAGCAAGGTACGGACTGCCGTTTGCGCCATAATCATTAATACGCCACTTTCTAACCCATGTCCAGTCACATCGCCGATACCAATTTTGACTCGACCTTCACAATTGAGAACATCGTAATAGTCGCCACCTACTTCATCGGCTGGTTCCATAAAACCGGCAATTTCTAGCCCCTCAATTGACTCTAACTCTTCCTGTTTAGGTAAGATCATTTGTTGCAAGCGTCGCGTTACATCTAGCTCAGCACTCATGCGGATATTATCAGCTTTCAGGCGCTCGTTAAGATTAGTAATTTCCTGGTTAGCTTGAGCTAATTGTACAGTACGTTCCTCGACTTTTTGTTCCAGCGTCCGATACAAAAGGGCATTTTCAATTGAGATCGATGCTTGCGAAGAAAGGATTTTTACAACTTCAAGCCGTTCAGAAGTAAAAGCACCTATAGCGATATTGTTTTCTAGGTAAAGAATGCCAGTGAGTTTACCTTGATAGAGGATAGGGGCGCACAATACTGATTTCGGTTGGGTACGGGTTATATAAGCATCATTGGTAAATATTCCTTCATAGCTAGCATCATTTAATACCACATTTTCCTGAGTACGGGCGACGTAATTAATAATGCCTACGGGAAGATTTTGACTGGTATTTACAGGTATAGATTGCAGCACTTGAACGTCTTTATCCACTCCACAAGCTGCTTCTATTTTGAGTTTGTCTTTGTCTGAGAGGATGAGAAAACCTGTTTGCGCTCCAGCATTTTCTATTGTTAAAAGCATTAATTTTGCCAGCAGCTTATCTAGCAGAATTTCGCCGGCTATTGCTTGCGATGCTTTCACTACTGTTCCTAAATCTAGCCCTTCACCGTAACTGAGATCGCTGGTGGAAGTGACTTGAGTAGTGTCTTTAATAACAGATTTAATCGCAATGACAAACTGAGGATATCGGGCTTCTAAATCTTTAACTTTTGCTGTAGCACCCCATTGTTTATAAGTGTAGTGAGCATCTTGGAAATAGTGGGCAGCTATGTGGTTCTGCTGGCGGGAGAGATAAAAGCGAGCGGCTAGTTCGTAGGCTAGAGCTTCTTCATTTAGATATTCATTTTCGCGAGCTAAACTAATAGATCGGTCGTAATATTCTCTGGCTTGAGCATTTTGACCTAAGATGCGAGCGCGTTCTGCTTCAACTAAGTAAAATTTGTGCAGGTAATTCATGGGGCCATGCTCGGCCCATAATTTCATTTTTTCCTGGTTAGCTGTTACTTTTAAAAGAATAGCCTCTTGCTCAGATTCCGAGGAATTTGGAAACACAGCAAGCCGCGCTAGAGAATCGTAAAAATAGAATACTGCCACGGCTGTCATGGCTACAATACCATCTAAATACTGTTCTGCAATCTTAGCATTCTCAATGGCTTGAGGATAGTTTCTAAATAAATAATTGAGAACTAATTTGTTTAAATGTAAATCGCACATAGAAAATATATCTTTCCCTTCTACAATAATCGGCAGCATCTTCTTCTCATTGTAAACTTCTCCAATTAAAAGGCAAGGATTTTCAGAGCGACCCATTAAGTTTAAGACAACTTGCCAATACCTGCAATGATAATTTAAAATTTGTTTCTGTTGAATTTGAGCTATAGCTTGGCTGTATTTTGCGATCTGACTTTCGACTTCTACTAGCTTCTTACCCATCATATATAAATGATAGGGGTAGATGTAGGCATTAGAAGCAGCATATTGTAAATCTCCTGTCTCCAATCCGATTTGATATCCTTCCAGAAAAGGCTTTAATGTTTCCCTAAGATGGTGCTTCCTATGTACGACGAAATAATTAACGAAAAGGAGAACAACTGACTTGATTTTTTTAGCATTGAATCGTTCCACGAGGTTCAAAGCTAGTTTACCAAACTGATAACCCGCATCAATATCAAGCATGATTCCGCATAGAACTGTCGCGTAAGAGGCATAACCGTGAGCAGACAAAGGCGTATTGCCATACTTAACCGATAACTTGACAATTTCCAACGCTCCCAGCGTGAAGAGTCCAGGGAATCCGTCATAGGCTGGATGCAAAATCTCAGTTATAATACCTATTGCTACCAGTTTTTCAGGATCGATCATTTCAGGAAGATCGATTAAATCTTCTATTCGTTTCTCGGCCCAAGCAGCTTTTGTGTCTTCCAAAGCTTGTCCAATGTCCGATGGGCTTGGATTTTCCGATAAGCTTATTCCTAGTTCCTCTAAAATTTCCTGCCCTGTTTTTACGGCTTCCAATAGTTTGTGTCTGTTTGCATAAGCTCTGATATTAACTTCATAGACTTTCACTTTTTCCAGTACAGTTTTAGCGCAGTTTCGCACAACTTCACTCAACTGCTCCATCTGCTCATAGTCGCCACTGAGATATGCAGCTTCCGCTGCTTCTACATAGAGTGTTAGCGTCAAGTTATAGTTTTGTTCCCAGCTATCTTTTCCTAACAAATCAAAACCAACCTGCAAGTAATTTAATGCCGATTGATAGGCTGCGGATGCTTTAGCTTTTTTACCAGCAGTGAGGTTTAATTGAGCTAGCTCGTTCCTTTCTGTCTGGCGATCAATTAATACCCTACCTTTATTCAGTTGATTAACGATTTCAAATATTTTTTTCTCTTGCTTCTCTGGCGGGATATTCCGCAGCAGCAATTGTCCCACTCGCCAATGCACTGCTTGTTTCTCGGCTTCGGGAATCAACAAATAAACTGCTTGCTGAATGCGATCGTGACCAAACTTGTAGTCAACTGCAATTTCTTCTGCCAAACCCTGCACATCGAGTTCTATCAACTTGTAACCATCGCTCATCGGCAAGATTAAATTTTCTGCCATTGCTTGCCACAAATCTGCTGCTGTTTCGCGGGGCGATTTTTCACAGACAATTGCCAAGGTTTGGAGATTGAATTGGTTGCCAATGCAGGCTGCTAGCTTCAAAACATCTTGTGTTTGCTCCTCCAGCTTTTGTACCTTGCTAGTCATCAACTCCACTACATTATCGGTTATGTTCCGCCCCTGGATTTGCTGCAAATCCCACTTCCAATTGCGGCGTGATAAATCAAAAGTCAACAGTTGTTCGCTATAAAGCGACTTCAAAAATTCACTGATAAAAAATGGATTGCCATTAGTTTTTGCCAGGACTAATTCTGCTAACGGTGTGACGGTTTCCAACTGACTTTTGACCGTATCAGCGATCAACTGATTGACATTGGGCAAATCTAAGGGAGTGAGAGTAATTTGATTGACAATTCCCTGGGATTGACGGATTTCATCTATTGTCAACATTAAGGGATGAGCGGCGCTGACTTCGTTATCTCTATAGGCACCAATCACAAAGAGATATTGGCTATCTGTTGCTGACATTAGCAGTTGAATTAACTTCAACGAAGCGCTATCAGCCCACTGTAAATCGTCTAGAAATAGCGCTAGGGGATGTTCTGGTTGTGCAAATACGCAGATGAAGTTTTGAAAGACTAAGTTAAAGCGATTTTGGGCTTCGGCTGGTGATAATTCGGGGAGTGCTGGTTGCAAGCCAATAATCAGTTCTAATTCGGGAATCACATCAATAATTAACTGACCGTTATCCCCAAGGGTATGCTGCAATTTTTCTCGCCATGTGGCTATATCTGCTTCGCTTTCAGTTAATAGTTGTGAGATTAAGGAGCGAAATGCTTGTACTAAAGAGGCATAGGGAATGTCTCTTTGAAATTGGTCAAATTTACCAGAGATAAAATAACCACGTTCCCGCGTAATCGGCTTGTAAATTTCCTGTACTAACGCCGATTTGCCGATGCCAGAATAGCCAGAGACTAGCATCATTTCACTTCGGGAAGGCGAAGGAGAAGTTTCGGCTGCATTGATCCTTCCAGAAACGCGATCGAAGGCGGATAATAAAGTTTCTATTTCCCGTTCTCGCCCGTACAGCCTTTGGGAAATTTGGAATTTCTCTGAGAAATCTTGTTGACTAATAGGGAAATTATCTATGCGTCCCAAGGTCTGCAATTGGCTATAACATTCTTCTAAGTCGGCGTGCAGTCCAAAAGCAGATTGATAACGATCTTCGGCGTTTTTAGCCATCAGTTTGAGGACGATTTTAGAGAGTTGCAGAGGAATATCTGGCTTGATTTCGTGAGGTGGTATAGGAAGTTTTGCTAGGTGCGAATGTACTACTTCCATCGCATCGCCTGTCTCGAAAGGCAATTGCCCTGTTAGTAATTCATAAAATGTCGCTCCTAGCGAATAGAAGTCACTGCGGTAATCAATAGCGCGGTTCATCCGACCTGTTTGTTCCGGCGCTATATAGGCGATGGTTCCTTCTAATACGTTCGGGTTACGGAGGGTTTGATTTTCGCGATCTAGAACCGCAGAAATGCCAAAGTCGATGAGTTTAATTTGACCTGTTATTGGGTTTAAAACTATATTAGATGGGTTAATATCTTTATGTATAATTTGATGTTGATGTACCTTACCCAGAAGGTGTGTGACCTGAATTGCTAAGGGCAGAAACTCGGCGAGGGAGAAAAGTCGCCCTTGCATTAAATTCTTGAGAGATTCCCCACCAAAATCTTCCAAGATGATGAGTGGGCGGTTGCTGTCGCTTTCGAGGCTATAAGCTTCTATTATTCCGGCTGTGATTAAGCTGCGAGTGATTTCGTACTCCCGCTTGAACCAGGCTACTTTTTCCGGGGAGGGGTAGGCTTGTTTGAGCATTTTAACGATAACGGGTTTGTTATCGGTGGGCCTGCGACCGCGATAGATTACGGAGTTGTTACTTTCATAGAGTTCTTGGGTAATTGGGTAGCCGGAAATAGTTAGCATAGTTGGTTTTCTCCTTGCTGCTCTTTAATCATAGGTGGTTATTAAGATGCCATAGCGCTAAATAGCTTCGCAAAGGGTGCTAACTTTTGCTTGAGCGCTACTTTATCCCTTGCCAAAAGTAATATTAATTATTACTATTATTGCTAAATTCCCCACAGATTCCAGAAGGATCGACTTGAAATTCAAACAGTGAGCTTTCTTCCCCTTTGCAGTAGCCTCCCTCATAAAACTTACAAACTGCACAGCACTTTTCTCCCTTACTAACAGCATCATCTATTGCTTTCTGAGCTGATAAATTTTTCTGCGTAACAGGACTCAATTTGAGGTGATATCCCTCCCAAGAAGCTTTCAGTATCCCATTACTTGCCAACTGTTGCCAGCGGGGGTCATTTTCCACGACTTCCAATGGAATTTTTAACCACGCTCCTTCTACTTCTGCTTCCACGCTAACCTCAAATTCTTGAGGCAGTTCAATCTTAGCAATTTGAGATTTAGAAATATGTTCAGGTGCTTGTCCATATTCTACTCGCTCCCCAACAGTGGGAATATGAATATAATGCTTAGATTTTAAATCTCCAGAATCGGCTAGGGAGTGCAAAGCATTACCGCAACCATGAATTAAAATCAGGTGTTTTGGACTCACCTTATTAATAACTTGAGTTAGACCAATTTTATCAGCATGGGCAGACAAATTGAATCTTTTAATTTGTGCCTTTACAGTAATTTTCTTCCCATCTAACTCAATTTCATCTCCTATAGCTAAATTCTGTAAAAGTCGCCCTGGCGATTCTTCATCTGTATACCCAGAGATGAAAATAGCTGCATTTTCTCTCTCTAACAAAGTTTTAGCATAGTATACAGATGCCCCGCCGCTTAACATCCCAGAACTAGCAACAATAACGCTGGGTTTAGCCATTGCTAAGGGACGTTCTTTGATATTGCCAATGGGAATAATTGGCGGCATTCCATTCAAGTCAAAAAATGGTTCTCGATTGCACTGTTTAACAAAATTCTGTACTGACTCCGGCAAAAGATCGAGGTTATCCCTGAAAGTTTCAGTGACGCTTCTCACTAACCCATCGACGTAAACGGGAATTTTCAAAGTGTGAAAAGTAGTGCTGGTGCGGATAGCTAATAAAATTTCTTGGGCTCTCCCCAAGGCAAAGGCAGGAATTAGTACGTTTCCACCTGCTTTAATTACCTCTGCGATCGCATCAATTAATGCTGTTTCTTGAGTTTTTCTGCCAGGGTGAGTATCCGCCCCGTAGGTAGATTCTGTAATTAGAATATCTGCTTGCGGCAAGTCAGCTAACCGCAATCCAGTAGTAGTGCGGCTGGAAGTGGTATTATAGTCACCAGTATAAATTAGCGATCGCTCTCCGCAAGTCATATAAATACACGCAGCACCCAAAATATGACCCGCGTTGATAAATCTTACTTTTAATCCCGGCAAAGGTTCAAAATCAACTCCCACAGGTTGCGTTTCTAATCTAAATAAAGTACGCTCTAAATCTACATCGTCAAAAAGTGGTGTAGAATCTTCATTGAGAGACTGTACCTTCAAACAATCGCGTAACATAATATGAGCAATTTCTCTAGTACCATGAGTGCAAATTATCCGCACGCCTGGATAGCGGTTATGGAATACAGGCACAGCACCAAGATGGTCTAAATGTGCATGAGAAACTATTAATAAATCTGGATTATTTAGATACTCCAAGGCTGGCAAAGGATCGTAACCTTTAGGACGCGAACCACAATCTAAAACCACCTCATAAGGGCCGATTTCTATACGAAAACATGATGCACCAATCCCTCTAGCTGCTCCCAAAGGCGTAACCACTAAGTGAGTATTCTCAGCTAGATTAGAGTCTTGTTTAGAAATTACTGGGTACTGATAAACGCGCGGGTTTTTCTTGCCAGCAACATTAACTCTTGCCCGCTGTTGAGTAATTGGATGAATGGCATTCCATTCCCATGCTTTATTTGCACGCTGCTTAGGTGTTCCTACATTCCAATCTTCCAGTTGAGTTTCTGCAATTAAGGCCGCGATCGCAACTTCAGTGGCAGGAGGAATATTATTTTTAGAATTAACTAGCGGCCGATCTTCCCCAGAATTTGCAATTAGTAAATCTGGAAAATCTTGCTCTAAAGATATGGCAGTAGCTTCATTTTCTTCCGCAATATTTGTGACTAATAAATCGCCATCTGATTTGCCGCTATCTTGATTTTGCGATTCTAAAATAGGGAATTGAGTATCTAATAAATTGGGGCTTTCTTCAATCATCATACCTGATTGAACGTGCAAGAATTCTCCTTGACGTACAGCAATTATCTCCCATAAATGACCAACCTTCATGCTACGATCTGGAGATAGTAAGGTAACTTTTAATATTTTCTCCCCTGGTCGAGTTACCTTAATCTGGACAAAATTGTACTTCTTGCCTAGCTGTACAATTCTCCCCGATAACAAACATTTATCTTCTTGATTTTCCTTGAGGTTAACTTTCGAGAAATTTAACAACGTTAGATTGGAAATCTGACCAGTCGAATCGGTACTGGGTATTGCTTGCCACAAAACAGATTCAGGGGGATATAAAGCTGGCAGCGAACTGACGGGAAATTTAGCACCCTCCTGACATACGAGATAATTCGCTCCTTCTTTCGACTCAATATGTCCAACGAGAGTAAAGTGGAAGTTGGAGGAAGTAGAGGAAGTAGAGAGAGTATCTGTTTGTGGATTCATTTTCAGATGGTAGAGTGAAAGAGAGTTTCTGCTATGCGCGATGCAGTTATTCAATACTATACTATCAGATTTACAAATATTAAAAACCTGCGATCGTCGTATTAAGCAGACCTCGCTTGAACTTCCTTCACTGCCTAAAAAGCAGCCTGAGAACGCATCTTCTATAACTCCCCTATTATAACTTTAGCAAACAATTAGAAGTTGACAATTATTGACAGTTGTAAATTCAGAGAATAATCAAACTGTTTCATTTAGCATCTTCAGTTTTATAGGGTATAATTGAAGCGCGGGGTTTACCATCATCAGGTTGAGTGTAAAGCCACGCCCAATAAATAAAGACAGCTTGAAAAGGCAGCCTTAACCAGTACAATAGTTGATTGTGGGGAATTCCATCTACAGCAATATTGTTAACTGCCATGTTAATATTAGCAGGAAATACAGCAATAAATAGCATAATTAAGCCCCACGCCGCAGCACGGCTCACGGTTGGAACTAACAACCCAATTCCTCCTAAAATCTCGAAGAAACCGCTGATATAAACTAATTCTTTGGGGTAGGGTAGTTGCGGCGGCATAATGCGGACAAATTGCTCCCATGATACAAAGTGCAGCACTCCTATAACCGTCAAGGATACTGCTAAAATTACTCGCCAGATTTCTTTTTGGTTTTGCATTGAATTATACAAATTTCTATGTAATAGATGTTAACACCAAGCCAGGCTAACCTAAACCAGCCTTAAGACGTAAAATTGCTATTGCCACAGTATTAACTCTCCTGTAGTTAGTCCTCTTCATAGACTAATTACCACTTAACCGTTAACAGTTAACAGATTCACAGGAATTTCAATCGCAAACTCTGTACCCTCTCCGGGAGAAGAGTAATAAGTTATCTTCCCTTTGTGTTTTTCCACAATAATTTGATAACTTGTTAATAATCCTAATCCGCTACCTTTACCGACTGATTTAGTAGTGAAAAAAGGGTCAAATAAACGCGGTTGTAACTCTTCAGCAATGCCGATGCCGTTATCTTTGATTCTGATTAATACTGTCTCGGAATCAGTTAACTCTGTGCCGATCCAGATTGTAGGAATTGAAGATTTCCTATCTTCTTCAGACTCTAAATTTAAAGCCTCAATAGCATTATTTAATAGATTAAAAAATACTTGGTTGAGCTGACTAGCATAACAAGTGACTAATGGCAAGTTTCCATATTTTTTGACAACTTTAATTTCTGAGGATTTGTCCTCTGGATGAAGCCGATGTTCTAACAATAGTAAAGTGCTGTCAAGTCCTTCATGAATATCTACACCTTTAATATCAGATTCATCGAGGCGCGAGAAGATGCGTAAAGCCAGAATTGTTGTGCGGATACGCTCCGTTCCATTCTGCATTGAATCTAGTAGTTTTTGTAAATCTGGTACTATGAAATCTAAATCTATCTCGTCAATTACTTCTTGAATATTTGCGGCAGGGATTGGGTAAGCTTCTTTGTAAAGAGTAATCAATTTTAATAAGTATTTTATATATTGACGAGCATGAGTAAGATTCCCAGAGATAAAGCTGATTGGATTGTTAATTTCGTGAGCCATCCCCGCTGCTAATACCCCTAAACTGAGCATTTTTTCTTTTTGAATCAGTTGAGTTTGAGCAGTTTTTAGTTCTTCCAATGTTACTTCGAGCTTTGTATTTTGCTCTTGGAGTTGAGTTTGAAGAGTTTGGATCTCCAGTTGATTTTTAATTCTCGCTAAAATTTCTTCAAGGTGAAAAGGTTTAGTAATATAGTCAACACCACCCATTTTAAAAGCTTTGACTTTATCCACCACGCCATCTAAAGCACTTAAGAAAATTACAGGTACAGAGGAAGTATTAATATCTTGTTTGAGATGTTCGCACACCTCATAACCATTCATACCTGGCATATTAATATCGAGCAATATTAAATCAGGTAAAACAGCTTTGACTGCTGTTAATGCCATTTTTCCATTTAAGGCTTTGCGAACGCTATATCCCTGTTCTACCAATAGGGAAGATAAAAAACGAATGTTATCGGGTGTATCGTCAACAATCAAAATGTCAGCATTTTTACTCATATCTCACCACCGAGGAGCTGATATAATTAAGTTTCTTGCTTCTTTTGCATCTAAAGGTTTAGAAAACAGATATCCCTGACCAAAATGGCAGTTTAAACTTCTGAGTTGTGCTAACTGTTCTCTTGTTTCAATTCCTTCTGCGATCGCATTCATTCCCAAAGCCTTACTAATGCTCATAATTGCTGAGATTAGTCCCAGATTTTCTGGTTTTCCGTCCAAGCGCTGAACAAAAGAGCGGTCAATTTTTAAATTGTCAACGGGAAAGGAATGCAGGTAACTTAGGGAAGAATAACCCGTGCCGAAGTCATCTATACTCAATTGAATGTGCCGTTCTCTAAGCTTTTGGAGAATAACGGCAGCAGATTTAGCATTTTCCATAATAGCACTTTCTGTAATTTCCAATTTTAGAAACTGGGGATTGAGTTGAGTTTCAAGCAAAACTTGGTCAATTTGCTCAATTAAGTCAGGTTGGGCAAACTGCCGCACCGAAAGGTTAACGCTCATCGTTAGAGGATAGTCTACAATTTTTTCTTGATGCCACAGACCTAACTGATGGCAAGCTTCTTGCAAAACCCATTTGCCAATAGAATTAATCAAACCAGTTTCTTCTGCTGCGGGAATAAACACACATGGAGAAACTAATCCATGTTGGGGGTGCTGCCAGCGTACTAAGGCTTCAAACCCAAAAATCCTACCGGTGTTTAGGGCAACAATGGGTTGGTAGTGGACAATAAATTCCTGTTGATTGACAGCTCTGCGGAGGTCATTTTCTAAGCGCAAAACTTCTAGAGCCGCATCGTGCATTGCTGGATCAAAAATTTGATACTGACCCTTCCCTAAACTTTTGGCTCGATACATAGCGGTATCCGCATCTCGCAATAAATGTTCAGGCTGATCGTAGTGAAAATTACCAACAGCAATGCCAATACTGGCATTAATAAAAACTTCGTATCTTGTGAGTTGAAACGGCAAAGCAAGAGCGTGAAGTATGTTCTCGGCTGACTGAGTAGCACTGGCGATATTTTCAATATCTGCTATCAAAACTGCAAATTCATCGCCTCCCAATCGAGCTAGGGTATTTTTGGTATTTAGGGATTTTTCTAAACGGCGAGCGAGAGCAATTAACAATTCATCGCCAACGGGATGACCGAGAGAATCATTGATAACTTTAAAGCGATCGCAGTCGAGAAATAGCACTGCAAACTGATAGTTTTGAGCTTTCTTCGAGCAATTGAGAGCTTGTACTAAACGCTCCATAAATAATACTCGATTTGGCAAACCAGTAAGAGCATCATGGAGCGCCATTTCCAGCAATTGTGCTTCTAGCAGCTTGCGCTCACCTATCTCCCGCTTCAGTTCACAATTAGCTGCTTCTAGCTGGTGCGTTCGTTCTTTCACTCGCTCTTCCAATTGAGAATTCAGTTGTTTTTTTTCAATTTCTGCTGCTCTGAGCGCGAGTTGATTTTGGACGCGAGCTAAAATTTCTGCAAGTTGAAATGGCTTAGTAACATAATCTGCACCTCCGACAGCAAAGGCTTTTACTTTGTCAAAAGCATCGCTGAGCGCACTCAAAAAAATTACGGGAATTTCGGCAGTTTTTGGATCTGCTTTCAACTGAGCGCAAACTTCATAGCCGTCCATCTCCGGCATCATAATATCAAGCAAAACTAGAGCTGGTACAACAGTTTGTGCGGCTGTCAGAGCCATTTGCCCATTCAAAGCTTTGCGGACGTGATACCCCTTTTTAGTCAGCATTTTAGAGAGAAGACGCAAATTGTCTGGGTTGTCGTCAACAATTAATATATCTTCTTGAGCGATGCCAACCTGATTCCCATCCATTTTAGCTTTTCCCTACTTGCTTAGATTTAATTTTTTACTTTACTAGCCTTTAGTTAGTTGAGCTAATTCCATAATGTGGTCGAACCGGAAGTCCTCAACTAAATCTGCGATCGCAGCACTCAGAGAAGAATGTTCAGCCGGAATTTGCTCAAGGAGTTGATAAATTAAGAAGTCGCTGCCTTGAGAGGCGGCGAGGTAGAGCTGTTTTATCCATGCCTGGGGCATTATTTGCAAGGATTCTGACCGAAGGAGCGTAGCAGAATTGCACACTTCACTTTCTGTATTTTGCGTGATATCTTTACCGTCATTTTCGTATAAATACTGAACTCCTAAATGTTGGCTCATTTTATCGAGCAATTCTTTCTCTTGAAAAGGTTTACGCACCAAATCATCGCAGCCTGCGGATAAAATCAGTTGTTGCTCTTCTTCAAAGGCGCTAGCAGTTAAAGCAATAATTACCGTTTTTCTGCCCTTTGACACGGCTCTGATCTTTTTAGTAGCTTCGTATCCATCCATGATAGACATCCTCATGTCCATCCAGATTAAGTGTGGCTCCCAACTTTCCCACAAAGCGATACCTTGTTGACCGTTTTCGGCTTCGCGCACCTCAAAGCCGAGGGAGGTGACTAGCTGAACTAGGAGCAGGCGGTTTGCAGGGTTGTCCTCGACAACCAGAATCCGATAGGCTTGTTGATTGGGCGCTAAACCCAGAATTTTTTTATTGATAGGCTGAGCCGTCTCAATTTCTGTTCTATCAACTAAACTCGCCTGGATGTCAAAGGTAAATTTAGCACCCTGACCCGGCTTGCTGCTAGCGCTGAGTTCTCCACCCATCAATTGTACAAACTTTTTACTGATGGGTAAACCCAAGCCCGTACCTTGACCAGATTTCAAACCGGTTGCAGTTTGTCCGAAGGCTTCAAATAATTTGTCGAAATCCTCTGGGGCAATACCAGGGCCAGTGTCTTCTACTTCAAACTGAAGGAAGAATAAACAAAGATTATTTACAGCTTCTTTTTCGGTATTATTCCTGCTCTCTTCTCCTTTAATTTTTACTCGCAGGTAAACGTTACCTTTTTGGGTGAATTTGATCGCATTACTAAGCAGGTTGATTAAAATTTGACGCAGTTTGATTTGGTCTAATTTTACATACTTAGGAACAGTTTTGTCACATTCAAAAGTAAGTTTTAATCCTTTTGATTGAGCTTTTAGTTGTAGCATCTCTTCGAGGCTTTCGAGCAAGTTGTAGAGGTTAAATTCAACCTCATACAGGGTCATGCGACCCGCCTCAATTTTTGACATTTCTAGAATATCGTTAATTAATTCCAGCAGATGTTCGCCGCTGCGGTTAATAATATTGAGATATTTCAGGTACTCTGCTGATAGCGATTTGTCGCGGCTCATCAGTTCACTAAAACCGAGAATGGCGTTGAGCGGCGTTCTCAACTCGTGACTCATGTTGGCAAGAAATTCGCTTTTGGCACTGTTGGCTGCGTCGGCAGCTTCCTTAGCTAATTTCAGTTCTGCGGCTTGGTTTTGAGTTTTTGCTAACAATTCTGCTTGCTGTATAGCAACTCCCAATTGAGCGCTGATTTGAACTACCATTTTAGTTTCTGATTCTTCCCATTGGCGAATATCTGAATTTTGATAAGTGGCTAAAAGTCCCCAAAGCTTACCGCTACAAAAGATCGGGGCAATGATGTACGCTAGGGCCTGAAATTGCTCTAAGAGGTCGATATAACAGGGAGTAAATCCGGCTTCGTAAATGTTGGGAACACAGCGGTAATGTGTTTCTTGGCGGTAAAAACCACCTTGATTTTCTTGGAGGTAAGTGTCTTGTATTTGTTCGCCAATAATGCTTAAGGTTTTGACGGTGCAATTGGCTCGATCTATAGCTATTTTTGTGAGTTGGGGTTCCTCTATTTGTGACTGCAATAGCACTTTCCAGCCTGATGCTACAGACTCAGCGACGAAATTTCCGCTCCAGTCGGGATTGAAACGGTAAACTGCTACGCGATCGCAGTTGATAGCTTGTCGTAGTTCATAAGTTGCAGCGTCGAAAATATTGTCAAGTTCTAAGGTTTGGCGTATTCGCTGCATCATAAAGGCGATCGCTTTTTCTCGTTCTGCTGTCTCTCGTAAAGCTAACTCTGCCCGCTTGCGATCGCGCGACTCCATGGTTAGAGAAGTCATATAAGCTAAATAACTGCTAAAGTTCTGTTCTTCAATTGCCCAATTTCTGACCTTTCCTACCTGTTCTAAAGAAATTACTCCCACAGTCTGCCCCTTGAAATTAATAGGAACATTTAACATAGAAGCGATAGACAGAGGAGTTAAATACCCTTCGCTAAACTCTTGAGTTCGTGGATGAGTGTGAGCATTGCTTGCTGCAATTACCCTGTCTGTTTCTAAACCTTCAAAATAGTTGGGATAGTCAGCGGCAGCAAGTTTTATTCCTTGGCTGTGCCGATGGGGAGTAACTTCATATAAGTCAGCGCAGTAAATCTCTGATTTGCTTTCGTTGTAAAACCACACGCTCGCCCTCTCTACGCTTAGAGTTCTGGCTACGAGTTCGGTGATTTCTATCAAAGCATCGCTCAAATTTCCCTCATAAATACTCTGACTCTTTGCCAATTTGAGCAGCCCACTTTGCTGTTTTTGCAAGCGAATATCGCTTTGTAACATAGCCGATTCAGCAGCAATTCTTTCTCTGATTTCTGTCTCTAAAACTGCATTGATTTTTACTAAATCTGCTGTCCGTTCTTGCACCCGATTTTCTAATTCCTCGTAGGCGCGGCGAGTGGCAATTTCTGCCTGTTGCCGTTCAGTAATTTCGCGCTGTAATTCTTGGTTAATTGCCTCTAATTGTTCAGGAGTCTTCAAAGCCAAAAATTTAGGTAGCAGTCTTACCATTTGTGTCGCTGTGTAACAGGAAACTAAGCCAGTAATCGCTTGCTCAATCCCGCTTACCCAGTAAATCGGATGCCATAATGTCCAAATTTCTAGCAAGTGACCTGTGCCGCAGAGGATAATAAATGCTCCGAATAAAACAAATATTCCTAGAAACGGAACATCGCTGCGTTTGTATACGAAATAGAGTAACATTGTCGGAATCGAGAAATAGGCGATCGCGATCGACAAATCTGATAGGATGTGCAGCCATACCAGTTGAGGTTGCCATAGATAGCAGTGACCGTGAGGGATAAATTGACCGGATGAAAAAAACTCCTTGAAAATTGCTAGCATAGGTTTTTCACTTTAAATACGCTACCTGTTTGTCAACAATCATAGCCAATTATAACGATTCTTAGATAACTTCAGAATAGTCATAACTATCTTCTATGAAAAGTGGTTTTGAATTTGGGGAGTTCATAATTTGTGGCATAAATAATTACATATTTCCCCTTTCAATCAAATAGTTTTGATTTAGATTTTACAAAAAGATTAAAACTAAAATCTGACCTCCATCCCTATTACCTTTCCTAGAAGGAGAGGCGAGACATACTTCCCATTCCTATTCGGGAATGGGGGCGGGAGGTTAAGTATTATTGCCGAGTTCAGGAATTTGCTTGCAAAAGTCGCATGGTTTCACTTATAGCAGCCGCCAACGCGCTTATGGCCACTCCAACTCTTACCTCTGGTAATAATCGTAAGCTTTTCCCTGTTCCCTGTTCCCTGTTTCCTAGCCCCTAGCTATATTTTTGTGCTATTAATTGCCACAAAAAGCTGAGCCTACTGGTTGAAATCTCAGCAACCTCATCACTCGAAATATAAGACACCCTAGTTGATATAAAAGCATAGCAAATAATAATATTCTCACATTCTTTGCCTAACATCGTCCTGTGGGGGGTTTTTGGAGCGATGGGGAGGTGTTGCATTATTGCTGGGTTAAGTCTCTCAAAGAGTCAGGTGATTTGGGTTCGCTGGTTTCGGCCTCAGCAAAGCGACTAGGCCAAATGCGATCGCAAAAAAATAGCGTCCCCGCCACCAAACACAGGGGAATTGTCAGCAAATTCAGTAGCGGAATGCTTACCAAACCAAAGCAAACTAAACCAAAAGTTGCACTCGCAGGAAAATTAGCGCGAAGCAACTCCAACTTGTCCCGAAAATCCAGCCGCCGTCTGTCCAAAGGCGCACTTAGGAAATCTAAACAAACCAGTGTTGCTCCCAAAGCAATCGATCCCGCACCTACTACAATAGAACCAACTGCGGGTATAAAACTTAGCAACAACAAAGGCAAACCAATACTGACAAGAAGTTGCAATTTTCTCAACTCAAAACCAAGAGCTCTTTTGATTTCACCGAAAATGCCAAGAAAGCTAGTATCTGCTGGTGGCAACTTGCCGATTATCAACAGTTCTAACTGCTCCGACAATTGACCGTACCAAGGCGCACCTAATATTACCCCAAACTGCACTAATAAAAAACCAATTACTAACAATAATCCTCCTACGAGGAGCGTTCGTAACAGCCAACCTAACACAGAAGTTAAAACGCTTAAATAACTTAGCCAAGTAGGTAAACCAGCAATTAAAATATTAAATTTAGTAGATAAATCGGCAACTAAAACATCTATTCCGTGCAAACTGGGAAACAGCAACCCCAGATAAAGAGCAGTGCAGACTATTAAATTTACTAATAGTGGAATGAGCACATAACCCCAGAGTTTGGGAGTCTGCAAAAGCAATCCCAATGCTCGAAAAGGGTAAGATGCGCCCGCTAGCAATCCGAGGGGTGCGCGAATCAGTGGGTTGACAGGATTTGAACCTTGCTGCTGTATCATTTTGCCCTTAGATTACATTTTTTCACGTTGAATGTTTAGGACTTAAGCATTAAAGCTATTTGATTTTTGTAGGGGCAGCCACGGGGGGCTACCCCGATCCCTTCTGATTAGGGTCGGGACAGGACACGACCCTACAAGAGGTGTATTTAATGCCAAGTAATTATGAGGCTCCGCATTACGTAGCTAGCGCTTTTTCTATCCCCATATTTTATTGTCCTACAGAGCCTTTGCCGAAGAATTTAGGCGGTGCTGCCATAGTATAAACTTCGGTTTCAGATGCGATCGCCTTACGTACATGACCAGGCAATTGCATCAATCCTAACAGAGTAATTCCATCCAACATACGGAAACCACCAGTAGTGTTTTCCGCCAACACTCGATCGGTGTTTGTCGGTTCTGGCCTGGTATCAATCGCCTGTGTTGAGGCGATCGCAAAACCCCAAGGCGCACCGTAAGTAGAAATATAGCTTGTCAAAGACTGAACATTCGGAAAAACAGACTTGAGCGTATTGACAATCCGAGCGTGCATTTTCAACTCTGCCGGAGAAACAGGCCCCGCTTGCACCACAAAATAGCCAGATGGTGACATCACGCGGCGGACTTTCTCAAAATAGTCCTTAGTAAACAACTGGAAAGAAGGCCCTTCTTCAATCGGATCTGACAAGTCAGAAATCACTACATCCCAATCATTACCAGTAGTATCTAAGAATTCCAAAGCATCACCAATTACTACCTCACAGCGAGGGTCATCAAAAGCATTTTGGTGCATTTCTGGCAAGTATTCTTTACAAGCTTCGACTACTTCGCCGTCAATGTCGATCATCACAACTTTTTCAACAGTTTTCCAGCGCAACACTTCCCGAATTGTAGCGCCTTCCCCGCCTCCGAGTACGAGCACTTTGCGTGGCGAACCGTGCAAAATCATCGCCGGGTGAACTAGCGGTTCGTGGTACAGGAACTCGTCGCCAGTACAGGACTGCCATTTACCATCTAAAACCAACCCTTTACCATAAGTGCCGGTTTCAACGACGTACATCTCCTGAAAAGCAGTTTTTTTGTAAGCAAGGACGCTAGTAACGCCGTGAACGTAAATATCCCAAGGCGTGATGTACTCGCTCATCCAGAAATCTGCTTTTAATTCGCTACCTGACATGAAATACCCTCCAGGGTGACACTGCTATCCCGATGTTGGGACAGATAGTAGTTATTAGCACAAAACGGCACTAATTTAAAAGTACGCTCGACACTAAAAAAATTTGGCAAGTAGTTAGATTGAGGCCGATGTTAACATAAAGCCAGTGATTCTGCCTAAATTTTATGTTTCCCTTTAAATATCCTGTTCCTCAAACAGATCCGCCGCGATCGCC
>DATGYA010000554.1:0-3118 GCA_035298405.1 Kamptonema sp.
CCCCTGTACCTTATCAAAAGCTCCGTCTCGCGCTGTTAGCATAACGATCGGTAATTCGTGAAACTGAGGTAAGCTGCGTACTGTGCGGCAAAGTTCTAAACCATCAATACCTGGCATTGAAACGTCCAGCAATAACACGGCTATCTGTTCATGGTAAATCATGGACAAAGCATCCACTGCATTATCCGTTACTAACACCCGGAAATCTTTACCTAAAGCTTGTTTTACCAGTCCTTGCATGACGGCGCTATCATCTACGGCTAAGATTGTTGGCATCAGATTCCCACTTCCCGACATATTCATCTCCCAGTGTGTCTATAGTTTGCGAAATAACTAATTACATCTGACATAAATCTTATATTAAATTATGTTAATAAATTTAACACTTTTGCAATCTGCTAAACTAGACGTAAATAGCTACGGCTTTGGAGGCGACAGGGATACAGCCAAAAAAATGTCAATGATTTTGTAGGCGCTCGCGATCGCTCGCACTCTCCGTAGCTGCTGTGAAGGCTTTCTGGGTTTGTTACAATATCATTAAAACAGAAAATTAAAGTTGACATGAATATGGTCTATTTTTGAAATATGAAAGTAACAAAGGTTAGTAAGTAGCTCCCACAGCCCAATATACTTTTGTTAAACACTTTTGTGAGTAGGCATTCTCTCTGCCATTGACTTTATTTTCACGAGTATGTCTAAGGAATTCAATTATAATCTCTCGCCAAGTAATCATAAAGTGTTCAGGCTCGACGATCTCCGTTTATATCAGCTCATTGGCTCTGCTCCTGAAGCTTCCTTCGACGATCTGACTGGCTTGGCGGCTCACATTTGTGGGGCTCCTATAGCTTTCATCAGCTTTCTTGACGCTAACCACCAATGGTTAAAGTCACAAGTTGGCTTTAGCGAAGGAACAGCGCATCGCTACCTAGATTTCTGCGAACAAGCGCTTCGGCATCATGGGAGTTATCAAGAGGGAGAAGTTGCGATCGCAACTTCTCACAATCATATAGTCATAGTACCAGATGCCTCCACAGACAAGCGATTTGCTACTCATCCCCTCGTAACCTCCGACCCCGGCTTGAAGTTTTATATCGGTCTACCGATTATCGCTCCAGAAGGACTAACTTTGGGAATACTGTCGGTGATGGACTTTACCCCGCGAGATTTAACAGAAAACTTTATAGATGCACTTCAGGCATTAACTCGCCAAGTGTCAGGTCTTGTAGACTTGCGACGCAAATTAGTTAACCTGGGAGGAAAAGTTCTCAGGCTCGAAGATATCATCAACGACCGCAAGGAAGTCTGGGAGATGGTGCGAGCCGAGCGTGACTTCTTTTCAACTGCACTAAATACCGTTGGTGCATTAGTGGTAGTTCTCGATCCACATCTGAGAATTGTTCGTTTTAATCGCACCTGCGAACGCATAACTGGTAGCTCAGCCTCCCAGGTAGAAGGCAAATATCTCTGGGATTTGTTTGAGGTTCCTGAAAATTCAGAATTCAAAGCAACTTTCGAGAATCTTCGCAATAATAAAAGTAGCCGATCTGGAAACCTACTGCCGAAACAATACGAAAACTACCACCTAGAACTAGATGGAACTCGCCGCTGGATCGCTTGGTCGAATACAGAGATTGAAGACGCAAACGGCACTGTAAAATATATAATATGTACGGGGGTCGATATCACAGATAGACGATTAGTGGAAGCGAAAAATCATAAACTTCAACAGTTACTAAATTCAATAATTGAGAATATTCCTAATATAATATTTGTCAAGGAAGCTAAAAAACTAACATTTGTGATGTTCAACTCTGCGGGAGCAGAACTGGTAGGCTATGAAAAAGAACAACTGCTTGGCAAGAATGACTATGATTTTTTTCCGAAAGTAGAAGCAGATTTCTTTACAAATAAAGACCGGGAAGTTTTAGATAGTGGTCAAATGTTGGATATCCCAGAAGAGGCGATCCAAACTAACAATAAAGGTTTAAGAATACTGCATACCCAAAAAATACCGATTCTGGATGAAACGGGGAAACCGGAGTATTTGTTAGGCATTTCCCAAGATATTACTGAAACTAAACAAGCAGAGAAAACTCTAACTTTGCTAGAACGTGCGATCGCAGCTAGCAGCAACGGTATAGTCATTACCGACACCACCCAACCCGACAACCCCATTATTTACTGCAATCCGGCCTTTGAAAAAATGACCGGCTACTCTAGCGCAGAAGTAATAGGACAAAACTGCCGATTTTTACAATCTTCAGACACCGCGAGCCTGGCTGCACGCTGTGAAATTCGCGAGGCTTTGCGTTTGGAGCGAGAATGTCATGTAATTTTAAAGAATTACCGCAAAGACGGAACTTATTTTTGGAACGAGCTGGCGATTTCTCCGGTACGAGATGCCTCCGGACACTTGACGCATTTTGTCGGCGTGCAAACTGACATCACCGATCGCAAACAGGCAGAAGAAGCACTCACAGAAAGTGAGGAACGCTATCGGTTGCTGGCGGAAAATTCGACAGATTTAATCTCGCGGCACACGCCAGAGGGCATTTGCCTGTATGCTTCCCCAGCTTGCCGCGCTTTGCTGGGCTACAATGCCGAAGAATTGACGGGACGTTCCCCCTGGGAATTGTTCCATCCAGAAGATGTAGAAGCGCTGCAAAACATCCACTTTTTAGCCTTGAACTCAAGGGAAATTTATACCTTTAGCTACCGCATCCGCTGCAAAAACGGCAGCTATATCTGGTTTGAAACCACTTGCCACTCTATTAGCGATCTGGATGGAGAGACAGTACGAGAACTGGTAGCAGTTTCGCGGGATGTTAGCGATCGCAAACGTACAGAGGCTTCGCTATGGGAGCGATCGCGCTTGTCCACCTTAGAAGCTGAAGTTGGCGTAGCCTTGGGCGGCGGTGGGACAATATCCGCGATCCTCAATCGCTGCACAGCGGCGATGGTGCAGCACCTCGATGTTACAGGCGTAGGTATCTGGACTTTTAACCAACAAACAAAACAGTTGGAGTTGCGGGCTTCGTCAGGAGTGGGGACGGCAGACTGGACAAAATTCTGGTATCCCCTCGGAGTGGGGAGGATGGGGGAGATGGGGGAGATGGGG
>DATGYA010000555.1:0-7379 GCA_035298405.1 Kamptonema sp.
TCAATTTCAAAATGTAGAGTATGGGAATTGACATCCACCACTTCCCCTGTTTGTTGAGCAGAAATATTAGTTTCTAAAACGCCAACTCTGACTGAAACGCCGCCCTCTTGAGTAAATTTCAGGGCATTATTAATGAGATTAATTAGGACTTGACGCAATTTCACGTCATCGGTGCAAACGTAATGGGGAAGATCGGGATCGGATTCCAAGAGTAACTGTAAACCTTTCTCTTCAGCTTTCATTTGGAACATATCGTGAATGTCGTCTAGTAAGCGATGGAGGTCGAAGTTTTTGGGATTAAGGGTGGTTTTACCTGCTTCAATTTTAGAGAGGTCAAGAACGTTGTTAATAAGGGTAAGGAGGTGTTCGCCGCTGCGGGAGATAATGCCGACGCTTTCTTGATGTTCGCGGGGCAGGGTTTGAGAGCGAGTCATAATTTGAGAAAAACCCATAATCGCGTTGAGGGGAGAGCGTAATTCGTGGCTCATGTTGGCAATAAATGTGCTTTTTGCCTGATTAGCCACGTCGGCTTTTTCTTTGGCTATTACTAATTCTGCTGTCCTGTCTTGGACTCGTTGTTCTAGGGACTGATAAGAATCCTTTAATTGCTGACTCATTTGATTAAAGGATTTGGCTAAAGCACCTAATTCTTGCACGGGAGAGTCGGCAATATTTTGCTCTAATTCTCCACTGGCGATCGCTTCACTGGCTTTGTTCAATCTACGAATGGGTTTAGCAATCCAATTTGAGGTAATAATTCCCAATCCTGTGGCTACACCTAAAGCTAATATACACAATAAGATTGTGGTGCGAGTATCAGCATTAATTTGTTCCATGAAGTCAGATTCAGGCACTACTACAACTACTAGCCAGTCTAGTCCTCGACTATCTCGAAATGGCAGCACTTGGATAAATTGTCGCTGACCTGAAAGTATAAATTCTAGTTGTTGTCCCTCTTTAATATTACTCAAATCACCAAACCTGCGAGCTAAATTTTTAGCAGTTGCATTAGTCAACTTTTCGCTGCTGTTTTCGGCTTTAATGCGTTGCGGTTTGTCAGCCTGATTCTGATTTGATGCAAAGAGAGGCTGTTGAGTAGAACTGGCTATTAACAATCCAGAACGTTCTATAATAAAAACCTGCCCCGACCGACCAATCTTGAGGCTATTTAGAAATTGACTAATAGTTTCCAGGTAAAAATCAGCACCAAGTACACCTTCAAGTTTATCTCCTTTATAAATAGGTACAATAGCACTAATCAGCAGTTTAAGCGTCTTAAATTCTGGATAAATGTCGCTCCAAGTTGGTTGTTTTTTCTGTTCGGCAGCCATGTACCAAGGTCGGAGTCGAGCATCATATTTTTTGAGTCCTTTTTCTAGTTTTCCCGTTATATTTCCACTACCATCTACATCGTAGTAATAATGATAATAGCCAGTATTCTTGTTAACAATAACAAGTTTAAGCGAACGGTCTTCAATTATTCGATCGAACCCTAAATATTCTCCTCCCTGCGCTGAACCTAAAGAAATTGTAGTTGCATAATCAAAAAGCTTCATTTCTTGCCAAAGCAATTTTTTAGCCTGCAATGTTGGTGCGTTCAAATTAAAGTTTAATTCTCCCCGCTCAATAGCATCTGCATTCAGTTTATTGATAATAAAAGGTGTTTCTAAATAATTGTCGAGGTATTGCTTTACTCGATCGCTAATTTCGCTACGCAACTGAGATGCCACATCATTAACTGCTTTCTGCCCATTCCGATAAGACAAGTATCCTACTAAACTAACGGCAGCAAAGATTTGTAAAACAAATGGGGCAATCAATATTAGCCTTAGAGGAATAGAGGGGCGGCGCTGCACTTTGGCTGGTCCAGATGTAGTTAATTTCTCAAATTGTTTAGTTAACATAGCACGATTTTTCTCCTAAGTGGTTTAAGTTAAGTTCTCAATAGTTTTTGCACTATGATTATGTCAATTAATTTTTCAAGTATTTTAGTTCTTCTGGCTTTCTCGCTCGATGATCTGCGATCGCACGCCTGACTTAACTTAATCTTCCATAGATGCGCTAATTATAATGGAATTAGGATTTATTCATATTAAAAAACCTTAAATTTTGTTTAGTTTTGATAAATTGGCAATAACAACACAAATTCTGTTCCTGTTCCCGGAGTTGATTTGACTGTAATTGCCCCTTGATGTTTTTCTACTACAATTTGACGCGCGATCGCCAATCCTAACCCCGTTCCTTTACCTACTTCCTTCGTAGTAAATAAATCATCAAAAATCCTCGACCGCACCGCCTCACTCATGCCAATACCGTTATCTTTGATGTGAATTATTGCTTGCTGCCGATCTTCAGATAATTCTGTTTTGATAATAACTTGATTGGGATTACTTTTAATATCTGCATAACTACGTCCAGTATTTGATTCTTCTAAAGCATCGATCGCATTAGCTAACATATTCATAAATACCTGATTTAATTGTCCTGCATAACATTCGACTTGAGGTAGATCCCCATACTCTTTAATTACTTGAATATCTGGGCGAGTACTAGAAGCTTTGAGGCGATGTTTGAGAATCATAATTGTACTATCAATACCGTCATGGATATTGCAGGCTACGGGGCGATCGCTATCTGCACGAGAAAATGTCCGCAAGCTGATGCTAATATCTTTAATCCGGTTTACTCCTTCTTGCATTGAGTTCAGTAACTTTGGTAAGTCTTCGCGGATATATTCGAGGTCAATCGCTTCAATTTTCTCTTGAATTGCCGGACTGAAATTAGCAGATTCTCGATCAACTAAATCCAGCAATCCAAATAAATCTTGGATGTACTCTAAAGCAGGCTTAATATTACCACTAAGAAAGCAAACGGGGTTATTAATTTCGTGGGCAACACCAGCTACTAAGTTGCCCAGAGCCGACATTTTTTCGCGTTGAATCACTTGAATCTGAGCAGCTCGTAATTCAGTCGTTTTTTGAGCAACTTGCTGTTCTAAACTTTGAGTTAAGAGACGTAACTGTAAATGGGTTTTCACCCGCGCTAAGACTTCTTGTTCTTGAAATGGCTTAGTAACGTAGTCTACTGCACCAAGTTTAAGCCCTTTAACTTTGTTATCTACATCAGCCAGAGCGGTCATAAATATAACCGGAATATCACAAGTTTTAGCATTAGCTTTCAGGCGTTGACAGGTTTCAAATCCATCAATTCCCGGCATCATCACATCTAGTAAAATCAGATCGGGCTGTCGCCGCTCAATTTGTTGGAGGGCGCGTTCGCCACTGGTAGCGATCGCCACCTTATACCCCGCATTACTCAACGCTTCCGAGATGACATCCAGATTGGTGGGAGTATCATCAACGATTAAAATTAAGCCAGTTAAACCTGTCATAGTGATAGTTTCCAAGTTTTAAGTATTAGTAAGCTGTTCTTGAATTAATGCCTCAATCCTCTCAGTTTGGAATTGCTTAGCTAATTGTATTACTTGCTGAATAAAGGGCTGATAGCGCTCATCCTTTTGTCCAATTTGAGCGGCGGTTTCTGCCAGTTCTCTGAGCAAGCCATCCTGTGCCAGTTCTAGTAAAATTTGCAAGTCCGCCGCCGATGGGGGAATTAGTTCTTTTGTGGATACTTCATGGTCGCTTGTGCTTAACTCATTTTCATTATATTTCCAAGTCAGTTGTAAGTGCTTGGCCAGCAAAGTCAATAACTCCTCTGCATCAACGGGTTTGGTCAGAAAGTCATCTCCACCCATATCTAAGCTTTTCTGCTGGTCTATTTCTGCCACCGATGCCGAAGATACTATCACCCGTAAATGTTTGATATCCTCCGAGTTTCGTAACTTTTTGAGCATTTCAAAGCCACCCATTACTGGCATCGCTAAGTCAGTTATAACTAAATCTGGCATTTTTTCAAGAGCTTTTTCTAAGCCTTCTTCACCATTTTCTGCTTCAGTAAATATGAACCCTAGAGGCTCTAGCAGGTTAGCTAATACTGACCGATTTTCCCAACGGTCATCCACGATCAATATGTGACGTGGTGGCCCTTCATAGCCGATAATCCTGCGTCCTTGATTGACGGAACTTTTTTGTGCCCAATCGGTGGCAATTGGCAGTGCTACTTCAAAGTAGAAGTTACTGCCTATTCCCAGATGGCTTTCAACTTGAATTTTTCCACCCATCAATTCCACAATTTTTTGACTGATGGCTAAACCTAAGCCTGTGCCTTCCGACTGGCGTTTGCGATCGCCTACTTGTTCAAATGCTTGGAAAAGTTTGTTTACTTGGTCAGATGCGATACCAACGCCTGTATCTATCACTTGGAATCTCATCTGAGACACTGGTATACTTACGTTTGATTCTATCACTTCTACTTTGAGGGTTACGCTGCCTTTGTCGGTGAATTTAATCGCATTTCCTAAGAGATTTAGTAGTACTTGGCGGAGTCGTTTTTCGTCAGCTAGAATTCCTGTGGGTAAGTTGGTATCTGGTTGATAAATGAAGTCGATACCTTTTTGGTCAGAACGCACTCGACAGATTTCTACTACTCCTTGAAGGAAGGAGGGTAAATGTATGGCATTGGACGTGAGTTCAAGTTTGCGGGCTTCGATTTTGGAGATGTCTAATATATCATTAATCAGGGTTAGTAGATGGGAGCCGCATTGATAAATAATTTGAACTCCGTGTCGTTCTTTGTCTGGTATAACTTTGGAGCGATCGAGGATTTGGGCATAGCCAAGAATCCCGTTGAGAGGTGTGCGGAGTTCGTGGCTCATATTTGCCAGAAAGTCACTTTTTGCTTGATTCGCAGCATTAGCTGCTTCCTTAGCTAGATCGGCAGCCTCTTTAGATTTTTTCAGTTGAGTTTGTTCCGATGATTGAATGTACCATAACACTCCTATTAATGTGCCTGCCAGTCCTAACACTACCATTGCGATTAAATCTAGAGGGCGGAGTTGAGATTCAATATTTTCACGGGGGATGGCTAAAGCAACTGACCAATTAGCTTCTTGGAGTGGACTAAAACTCACGTAATATTCCTTGCCATCCAGCTTTGTTAAGATAATCTCCTGTTTTTTGTCAACCATTTTTTTAGAGATTACGGCTAAGTCTCGATCTGATGAATTTAGAAGACTGGGGCCGGGCTTCTCTGCCGTTGACATCAAAGTGGGATCGGGGTGGATAATTACCTGCCCCTTTGAGTTGAGCGCAAAGGCATAGCTATCTTTGCCATACTTGATTTGATTGACTACTTGTGCTACCTGATTAGTCGAAACACCACACAATATTACACCAATGGGACTTTTGTCAGATTCTGCCTGAGCTATGATGGGAGCCGCAATGGTAATTACTGGTTTTCCTGACCCTCTGGAAATTACCGGATCGTTCACATAAATCTGTCCAGACATTGCTTTCTGAAACCACAGGCGATCGCTCATATTTACCCGTTTAGCATTAGGGAGTGTTGTTTCACGCGAACCGTCTGCTTGAACAATCGAAAGACTTGCAAAAACCCCGCTTCGTTTTTGTTCTGCCACCAAATAAGGACTAGCAATCGACCAATCTAAAGACTTAACTGGTGCTGTGTTTGCCAAGATATCCATCTTAGCTTTCAGTGTTTCCAGCCAGCTATCCACCTCTTTCACACCTCCTTTAACTTCAAACATTGCATTACGTTTCAGATTCTCTAGTACGATGTTTCGTACACTTTGATAACTGAAGTAAGCAGCAATACTCACAATTATTGTTGTGCTGGCAATGATCGTGCGAGTCAAGTAGCTGCGAGAGATTAGTATTTTGTTGGGACGGAAGATTTGCTTAGAAGATTGTTCGCTCGATTGATACTGTTTTGCTATTTTCATAAATAAGATTCAATCCTACGCTATGCTATTATTTGACAGGAATTATGATCGAAAACACAGTACCTTCACTAGGTACAGAATTAACTGTAATTTGTCCGTGATGTTTTTCTACTACGATTTGATTAGCGATCGCGAGTCCTAATCCCGTACCTTGACCGACACTTTTAGTCGTAAATAAATGCTCGAAAATCTTCTCCTGGACTTCTACACTCATACCAATACCATTGTCTTTAATCTTAATTATTACCTGTTTTGGATCGTCAGAGAACTCAGTTTTGATCGTGATTTGATTATCAATTTCTCCATACTTACGCCCTTCGTTTGAGTCTTCTACAGCATCAATTGCATTACTCAATAGATTCATAAATACCTGATTTAACTGTCCAGCATAACACTCCACTTGAGGTAAATTACCATAATCTTTAATAACAACAATTTCTGGTCTATTTTCGTTAGCTTTCAGGCGATGTTTCAGGATCATAATGGTACTATCAATGCCCTCATGGATATCGCAGGCAACTGGGAGATCGCTATCGGCGCGAGAGAAAGTTCTTAAGCTAGTGCTAATATCTTTAATTCGCTTCACCCCTTCCTGCATCGAAGCAACTAACTTTGTTAAGTCTTCACGAATGTAGTCAAGATCGATGGTCTCAATTTCATTTTGAATTTCTATATCTGGTTGAGGATACTTTTTTTGATACAAATCTAGCAAGCCAAATATATCTGTAATGTAGTCTAAAGCAGGTTGAATATTGCTACCGATAAAGCCGATGGGATTATTAATTTCATGGGCGATACCAGCGACTAAATTACCTAGAGTCGATAACTTTTCGCTTTGGATGATTTGAAGTTGAGAAGCTTGTAATGCAGCAGTTTTGTGAGCGACTTGTTTTTCTAAGTTTTGAGTTAATAAGCTTAACCGCAAATGGGTTCTCACTCGCATTAACACTTCTTGCGCTTGAAAGGGCTTTGTAATGTAGTCTACTGCACCAAGTTCAAAGCCTTTCACTTTGTAATCTGTGTCACCCATAGCTGTCATAAAAATGATGGGAATATCACAAGTATTGGGATTAGATTTCAGGCGCTTGCAGGTCTCAAATCCATCAATTCCTGGCATCATCACATCTAGCAAAATTAGATCGGGAGATATGCGCTCAACTTGCTGGAGTGCGCGTTCTCCACTAATAGCGATCGCCACCTCATAACCCACCTCACTTAATGTCTCTGAAATTACATCCAGATTAGTAGGTGTATCATCAACAATTAAAATTAAACCAGTTAAATCTGTCACCATTATTCAGCGATCCTTAATCTTAGTCATTTGTGAGGTATTGTTTAATCAACGTCTCGATCTGTTCAACTTGAAACTCCTTAATTAATAGGAGAATTTGGTTAATAAAGGGCTGATAGCGATCGCTCTTTTGCCCAATCTTTTTAGCGGTTTCTGCTAGTTTTTTCAGCAACCCATCCTGTGTCAGTTCCAATAAAATTTGTAAATCTTCTGCTGAGGGAGGAATCA
>DATGYA010000556.1:0-4606 GCA_035298405.1 Kamptonema sp.
GCAGTACCGTTCAGCCCGTTATAGTCTGGCCCTACAGTGAAAGGAGTATTTAAAGCTGTTCCACCATGACGGATCGTGATATCTCCAGCGTTAGCGCTGCCGGTGGTGGCGGCGGAAAGACTACAACCTTCTGAACAGAAGGGCTCAGAAATGAAACTGCCTGTAGCCCGGAAATAACGACCTGCTGTAATATCAATATTGCCGCCCCCTGTTCTGCCTTGGGTGTTGATAAAGACAACTTCGATGTCATCCTGGGGATCTAGTGTCACCGATCCGCCTTGCTTATCCTCAGAATGCGCGTCTATTTCTCCGGCTTTAATGCTTAATAAGGCAGAAACAATTATGTCTCCTCCATCTCCATTTTTGGCATCTGACCAAGAACTGAGATTGCCTGTTTCTATAATACCTGTGCGGCTGGTAAGGGTAATATTTCCGCCGTCAATTGTCTTAGAGTGAGAGTCGATCGCACCTGCGTGAATGTCTGTTTCTGCTTCTAGCGCGATCGCGCCTCCTTCAGAAGTGACAGTGCTTTTGGCGATGTCAATGCTGCCATTGCTGCTGCTGAGGCTAATTTCACCGAGGCTGGTACTGATGTTACCACTCGCAGTTAAGTTGCCTGTAGCATTTAAAAGTATCGGCCCGCTGCTAGCAGATGCAACTGTGGTGAGGTTGCCGTTGATGGTAATGTTGCCTGCTGCTTGAATAGCGATCGCGCCTGCATTCACTTTCTGCGTTGCTACATCTCCAGCAGCTACCGTTTGGTTTCCCCCCGTGAGAACCACTTGACCGCTTTCATTGACGCTAATGCCTGTGGCGCTGTTTTTACCAGCACCCGTCAACAGTTCTGGCAAAGTCGCGATCGGCAGCGTCCAAGGTGTTGGCTGTCCTTGAGGGCTATCTAATGTATTGGTAGTTGATGAGGAGGCTTGGTCAGTTTTAGCTGGTTTGTTAGTAGTATCGCCCCCTGACAAAGGAGCGATCTCCAAACTCAGCAAATGCCCTTCTTGACTGATCCGCACCAAATTCTCAGCGGGAACGGAGACAACAGTAACTTGACCATCTGGGGCCGACAGAGTGCCAATGCTAATAACTGTACCGCCCAGCAAGGTTAAATTTTGCCCTGACTTTACTGCTAAATCCGCTGAGTTGATAATAGTCCCTGGTTGACCGGAAGGAAAGGCAAAACTGCTGGGTGTCCCCACCAGAGTTGCGTAGTCATTTGTACCTTCGGCATTAAACCAGTTAGCTCCAATTCCAATACCTGTGGCAGTAGTTGCGGTGAAAGAACCAGGCACGTTTAAGCTGGCATTAGCGCCAAAGATTATTCCAGATGGGTTGATTAAAAATAGATTTGAATTACCTCCGGTTACTTGAATTAAGCCATTAATTATGGAAGCGTCGCCGCCAACAACGCGAGCTAAAATATTGCGAATATTAGCGTTAGAGATAAAGTTTGCAATCTGACCTTCTGATAAGCCAAATTGCTGGAAGCTGTGGAATAAATTAGCTTTATCGCTAGAGAGTTGACCGCCTTCTATATCGAAGCGCTGACCTTGAGGAGTAACCTTTGTACCTGTTCCGTCTGTAGCTGGAACAATGGTCTGGGCTTTAAGTGGAGGCACTTGAAAGTACCCACTAAAAACTAATAAAAAGAAGGAAAATACAAGCTTATTTCTTAGTTTATTTGACTCAGAATATCCAAAGTTGAAATTATGGATTGTTCTGAGCAATAAGCTCATGTTTTTAATATAAACTTTCATGGCTTTTGCAAGGTTTATTGTTAATAGAGATGTGCGGCGATGTTAGATAAACCCTGCATATTCTCTATTAATAGAGAAGTTATAAATTAGCTACATTTAATTTATAACTTGTTGTCTCCGTTGGCCGCATCTTCCGAATGATATATTTATTAGACCCAAATTTTATTTTAAATAATGTAACTTTCCTTACGTGCTGTTTTATGGTATTCTAAGTAAATCCACCTAATCAAACATAAGATCGGGATGGCTAAAAAGCCAACTGTATAAACATTCTTCCTTCTTCCTTCTTCCTTCTTCCTTCTTCCTTCTTCCTTCTTCCTTCTTACTTCTACTTAGTTGCTTAAAAACTGTCCGCAGTATTGAGCTCAAATAATCAACTAATTTACCTATGAAAAGCAAACCCAGTTTTTGAGAAACTGGGCTTTTATAATATTTTCCGACTCATCCAGTTAAGGGCTACTTAGGAGAAGTCTTGACAGTGGGAGAGGGGCCAGGTTGGGGACTGGCTTGATTAAGTTTTTTCAGTTGCACAAAAGCATCGTAGCGGGTGATGCGATCGCTAATTACGGCAGTTGTCACCCCAATTGAGTGTATGGCATCTACCCAGACTTTTTGATTAGGCGGAAGTTCAGGTATGGCAAGGTTTTTTGGGTTAAAAGCTTTGTCAGTATCTATGAAAAAGTTGCCATTATTCGGTTTAAGATCCGATCGCACGGTTTTCTGAAAAATTTCGCTTTCCACCAAAGGAGCTTTAGGTACAGGTAAAAATGTATCTACAACAGGAGCTCCTACTGTCATAAATGCCACATTATCAATCCAGCCGCGAGTTACACTCACACCTCCAAAAGGTGCCGTCCACTTAACGGCAGGTTTCCCGCCAGCTTGAGTTTCTTCTACTTTGAATTTCTTAGTTTTCATTACCTCATCTAATTGTTTGAGGGATTTATCAGCGGCTTTGCGATCGCTACTTTCTACCATAAACACAAACCCCGCGGCAAACTTACCTGGAGCATTTTGAGCCGTAGGTGCAGGTATTAGCGATAGCGAAAACTCTCCCTTCATCCAGTTAATAAAATCCTTATCCCAATCCATCCCCGTGCTGGATTTAAGCCCAGATCGCACTAATTCGGGAGGCAGGGGTGCGATCGGATTCGCCTGCGATCCCTCAGCGTAATCTTGCCATAAACGCTGTAAATTTCCTCCCGATATTGCCATTAAGGTGTTATCGGGTAGGCGAGTTAGCATTTTTGTGGCATTATTTTCGACTGCCAGTTTTTTCTGTGCATCGGATTTTAGCCAAGAAATTGATTTAAAGGCAATTCCATCTGATTCTAAGGTGACTGCTGTGGCAAATCCTTGGCTTTGCAGTTTCTCTAGATTCTGCTGAGAAATTGGGCGGGAGGAGTGGAGGGAGGCGTAGGCGGCCGCAACAGGGATGTTGAAATATACTTGAGCAAAGGGTTGATTGGTTTTAATTTGCTCTAAGGATTCTGTAAAGCCAGAGGTATTGGCTAGAGAAGCTTCACCTTTGTAGGTGTCGATGATTCGATCTGTGGCTTTGGGGGCTGTAGTGACTATGAGGTATTCTGAACCAAGTACGGCGACTGATAAGTTGCGATCGGGTACGCCTTGGATTTCTGCAACCTGAATACCTTTGTAATTGCGCTCAACCATTTTACCTTGATTGATAGGTTTCGGCTGAGCTAGTAATTCTTTGGCTTTGAGGGGGTTGGCAATTGGCATCACGACTGCGATCGACTGTTGAGCAGGGGCCGTTGAGGTGACAGGTGGGGTACTATTATTTTGTAGGAAAGCTACCATTACTTCTTTACCTACCCAAGGCTGGATGTCTTGCTGGTAGCCGTAGCCATTGGCAGTGAGGATGCGATCGCGCAAATCTCCTACTACCTTTTCAAAGGCAGCTTTCGACTCTGGAGTGCCATACTCTCGCAGTTTGTCCCACTGTTTGCTATCTGTAGAGATGGAAATCGTCATCATCGCATCCTGCGGGACGACACTAGCACCTATGAGCGCATCTTTCGCTCCGCCGCGTGAAACAATTAATAAATAGGCTCCAATGCCACCGGCAATTAGTAAAACGGCGGCTACGACGGTGAGCATTAAGGAATTTTTATCTTTTTTAAGCATTCGCGGCAACGGGAAATATTTGTAATTAGGTGCGTGTGGGAAATGAATAACGCTCTTTAGTTTATAGCAGATGACTCAGGATGTGGACATAAATCAAAGTCACAAATTAACACTTAACACTTTCAGCCATGAAACCTGAAAAATTTTTGAATAATAAAAATTATCCGATGAAATCCTGTCTCAAGCCTGTTGCTCTTAGTTTAATTTTTGCCACTGCTTTCTATAGCATTAAAGCTATAACTACATTTGGCGTTCCCTCAGTCCAAGCACAATCTACTCCGAACTCTGAAGCCCTAACTAAAGATTGGTACGATTATACAGCTCGCGATCGCAGCTATCGAGTCAAGTTTCCAGGTCAGCCAAGCGAGGAAGATTTATCTGTTAACTCTGCTATCGGCACACTTAAAGCTGTATTAGTTCTTTATCGCGATTTAGAAAGGCAACGCTTCTACGGAACCATGAGCTATAAATATCCGGTAAACCCCGATATCTATGATGTTGAAAAAGGTCTTGACGGCGCTCGCGACCAGGCTGCTCGAAATAGTAATTCTACAATACTCAGGGAAATTAAGCTATCTATCAATGGGATTCCAGGCAGAGAAATGACAATGCAGAATACTAAAACGGGCGAGACTACATTAACAAGGACATTTATGAATCCGAAGGGCCCCACTATATATCTAGCTTTGGTAGGGTCC
>DATGYA010000557.1:0-33054 GCA_035298405.1 Kamptonema sp.
TAGCAGCGTACTATCTAAACCTTCGTGAATATCTACTGGCTTCATATCAGACTCATCCAAACGAGAAAAATGGCGCAGACTTCTCACTACATCTCGAATGCGTTCCGCTCCCACCTTCATCGAATCCAGCAATTTTGGCAAGTCTTTTTTCAAGAAAGCTAAGCCCATTTCTTCTTTTTCAATTTCAATCTCATCGACCGGATTGGGGTAGTATTGATGGTAAAGATCAACCAACCTAAGCAAATCTTGAGTATAGTGACTCGCATGGGTTAGATTGCCAGAAATGAAATTCACCGGATTATTAATTTCGTGAGCTACACCAGCTACTAACTGCCCCAGAGAAGACATTTTTTCTGTCTGAATCAGTTGAGTTTGAGTGCGTTGCAGCACTGAAAGTGTCTGCTCTAACTCCGCAGCTTGTTGTCGAAAACGCTCTTCCGATTCCTGCAAAGCTAAAAGTACCTGTTTGCGTTCAGTAATATTTTGTGTCATCGTCATCCCGGCAAACACTTCTCCATTTTCGTTAATCAGGGGTAGCGTGTGAGCCAAATATATCTGATTAGCAAAAGTCATTTCTGAAACAGTCGGCTGACCAGCCAGTGCTGCCCGATATTGAGGCTCGACTTGTTCGCAAACTTCTGGCGGAAAAACTTCATAAAGAGTTTTGCCTTCCATTGACTGTTGAGAAAGACCGATTTTTTCTAATTCTGTCCCTTCGGCGAGAGTAAAACGGAGGTCTGAGTCAAATAAAATTACTGCACCATTGGGAAAATTTCGTGTTAGTGCGCGATACTTTTCTTCAGAACGGCGAAGTGCAACTTCCATTCTCTGACGCTCTGTAATTTCTAACCCGACAAACACTGCTGCGCGACCTTGATGATACTTTTGAGCGACAATTAAATAAGTCCTCGTCACTCCTTTAACTGTGGCTGTCACTTCTTTGGAGCTAGCCCAATCGGGGCTGGCAAAAAACTCGTAAACTAAATCGTTAAATCTGGGGCTAGTCTCTAAAAACCCGACTTTTCGTCCGACAAAATTCTGAGCTGGCAATTTATAAGCGGCGGCTAAATGGCGATTGACACCCAAATATCGCAAATCGGAACTCACCCAAGAAACCAATCCAGGTACAGCATCTAAAACTGCTTGGAGTTGTTCTTTAGCATCTAAGAGAGCTGCCTGTGCTGCTTTGCGCTCGGTGATGTCGCGGGCAAAGGCACAGTGGTACTCGGTGCCGTTGAATTCTAAGTAATTGACAGTTACTTCTACGGGAAAACTGCGGCCGCGTTTGGTCTCGCGACGGGACTCAAAGGTGAAGGAACCTTTTTGTTTAACTGAGTTCCAGTGGTTTGGCCAGGCTTCTGCTGACAATTCCGGATCGATGTCGTGAATGCTTAGACCTAGTAGTTCGGAACGGGAGTATTGTAAGGAGCGACAGGCGGCTTCGTTGACGTAGCATAGTTGCCCGTTAGATGTCATCCAAAAGACGGCATCAGCGGCGCGATCCATTGCTGACTGAGTTAGTTGGAGGGTTTCTTCTAATTGTTTGCTCTCAGTGATGATTTCGGTGAAGAGAATTAAGCCGCCGATCGCGCCGTCGTTGTCGTACCAAGGTTGCAATGCCCATTTTACCCATTCAATTTTACCATTGGGCATGATAAAAGTTTCTAATTCGCAATCAGGGAGGATTCCAGCTAGACAAGCTTGGGCATTTTGCCACCAAGTATCGGGGAGGTTGGGGAAGAGTTCGGAGTGAGAGCGACCAATCTCTTCGTAGCTGGTGTTGCCGTAATCTTTTTGCCACCGCCGAGAAACGGCTAGATAGCGCATTTCTATGTCAACCATCGCGACGGCGGCGGGTATGTATTCTACAAATCGGCGAAATCTGTCTTCAGTGTCGCGCACGGCCATTTCTGTAGGTTGGTTAACACTGAGGGCTTTCCCATTGGTGTATTTTCCCAATACCGGAATTGTCGGCTGAGCTTGGTTTTTATGCACTTTTGGGATGCCCTCCTTATCGGTCATGTTTAAAAATTGATCTGGGATGCAGATTGCGACACCCCTGTTTTCTGTTGCCACTGATTTGATGGGTTTGACATTGGGGGGGTCTAACCCCCTAGTCATAGCATTTCCAATATGAGCTTGTCTATGGGTATTGGTCTGATTTATTCCTGAGACAGCTTCTGAGTTGGGGTTCGGTATTTACGGAGGCGATATTAATGTGAGAGCGGAAATTACTTATCCGCAAAAGGAGCTTTTTCCTTCACATCTATTGCCTTTCAGCAGTTACACAGTCGGCGATCGCTTTTCCGGTGAATCTTGTCCCTCCCCTTTTTTTAAGCTAGGACTGTTTCATTATTGTAGGGGCTGCTACCCGTAGCTGCCTCGATACCTTCTGGGCGGGGGGGACACCGGGCACAACCCCTACAAGTAGATATGTGAAAATAAACGCCCACACAGGTCAGCGGGTTTTCCCGTTTGTTGCTGGTTTGCAGTATGGTTTGAGAAAGCCGCCTTGATGCAACCTGATGTTTTGCCCCGTAGGTCTTTACTGAGATTTAGAACTGAGAGTTAAAGCTAAGAAACCAAGAGTTAATTAAAATCTTTGGGAAAATCGCGATCGCGATCGTTGCCCAGGAAAGTCAGACAAATTTGTACGTAAATTCACTGGTAAAATCAACTCTTCCCTTCCGTAAAAGTGCTGAATCTGGTCTTTCCGTCGTATTGCACGTCATCAAAACAAGTTGTCAGCTTCATTTATAATAATACAAATCCGGTCTAAGTAGCTCGGCGGTATAAAATTTTCTACGGCATCCCGATCCACTGCTACATTTATTGAATTTATGAAGATTAAATTTTCTTATCTTGAACGCCAATTTTCTCAGATAGATACTGAAATGCTTTAGGAAAAAACTGGAATAAAGGTAAGTAAAGGAACCATGGGAAGAGGATTAAAATGTCAAAGAGCGAGGGGATAAAAATCACAAAAAGAAGGTGCTTGTCAAGTGAAAAGGTTTCAGTAAAATCTGTGGTAAAGTCGCGATCGCAACAATTGCAGAAGCAACTCAGACAAATTTGTACGTAAATTCACTGGTAAAATCGACTCTTCCCTTGCGTAAAACGGCTGGATCTAGTCTTTCAGTCGTGTTGCACGTCATCAAAACCACAAGTTTTTGCTGAACTTGAATGCCCTCTTCATCAATAACGCTCTGATACAAGGTTCCATCAAGTAAGCTCAGAATATGTTCAGTTTTGCTATCATGCTGAGCTGCAAGGGTGGCGCGGTTTTGCGCCAAATTGTCAGCTTCATTTATAATAATACAAATCCGCTCCAAGTAGCTCGGCGGTACAAAATTTTCTACCGCATCGTGATCCAAGATAAAAATTACATACCCCAGAGGCATTAAAATTTCTTTGGCTACCGCTTGCGTCCAAGCAGTTTTACCAGTCCCCGGTTCTCCGCTAATGAGTACGGCTAACTGATTGCGATTGAGAATCGCCTCCTGCACTGTATCGGTAAAACTTTGGATTTCAGCGGGAAATGTCCGAATTGGGTACTGACTTTGAACTTGTCCGACACGGCTTTTGTAACCGCTGAGGATGACGGCAAGATTGTAAGTAGCTTTATTTACCAGGGGCGCAATATCTTTAGAAATCAGAGTATAGCGCTTCCGTCCGCGATCGTAATCATCTATTTGCAGCCAGCAAGCTTGTTCGGGCCAAAAAGCAAAAACAGTGCCTAAAATTTCTAGCCGTTCCCAGCTTACAAACCGCTCTGTTGGGTAATAAAAATGCCGCTCCATAAAGCATTGGGTAATGACTCCTGGCTTGCCCAATAAAGCCAGAACTTTGAAAATAGTAATTTCCTGTAATTTATTGAGAACGTAGTCGATGGGGATACTGTCGCGACTTACCAATTGAGTGACAGGAGTTTCTGTACTCAAAATGTCTTTATATCGATAATCTGGCCCTAATGGTTGAGGAGTGATATAATTCCAAAACTCATCGAGTTCATAGCGGGTATTTTCAGAGAAAACATTTAAAATGTTCGCGAACCAGCTATATTGGTTGCGACCGAGAGCATCAGCGATATCGCTGGCTATATCCAGAGTTTTCTGAGTTAGTTCTAAGGGGTCATTAGATGCTAAATGCAATAGATAACTCAAGTTAAATTCTCTGTACAGCGGTCGCCAACCTGCTCCTAGCAGCCCTCTGCTTTGGGGGTTATTTTGTAAGGAATTTTCTTCGCGCCCGCCAAAGTATCCTGAACCCATTATTTCCAATCCTTGGTACTAACTTTTTAATTTAATATGACTTAAGTAACTGGCACATTAAAGTAGGTGCTTCAGAGGATAACCCCTTAATAATTGCTCTAGCACTTCATCTGGCGTACTCTATAAATTGATTTCTCAATTATAACTTGATTTTTTTATTTATGTTAGCTTGAGAAATGCGGACGGAACGCTATCCACTAGCCAGACTTTGTTTTCAGAACAGTAAAAAGTATAACCTTGATTATACATTACTGCGGCTGCTACTGTGAAAACTACTGGTAAACCGTGCCTTGCACCTACCTTTCGTGCTGTTTCCATATCAGTAGATAGATGAACATGATTTCGTGACATTTTGCAAAGCCCAGTGTTAATTATAGACTCGACTGCGCCTTTTCCGGTTCCGTGATATAATATATCCGGAGGAACAGCAGGATTTAGCTGTAGATCGACCTCTACGCTGTGTCCTTGGTTAGCCCGAATTAGCGTACCTGTGGAGTCAAAGGAAAACCGCTGTTTGTCATTTTTGGCAACTACTTCTTTAAGTTCTGCAAATTCAATAGGGAAGTTGTTCGCACTGCTTGCTGTTAGGAACTCATCGACAGTAACCCACCCACCAGGAGCGAGTCGAATGCCGAGGCGATCGGGACTGTGCCGCAGATGTTTACTGAGATATTTGCTAATTTTAACTAATCTAGAGTTATTCATTGACTTTTTCTAGCCAGTAAAAATTTTTATCGATCTGATATTTTTTGCCCTCTAAGTCGGCGGCTAATTGTGCTAGCCATTCTCTAAAATTGTTAGCTACTAATTCTCTGTAAGCATCGTCATGGTACATAATAATAATTTGTCCAAATTGACCTCCGGGTGCTGGATCTAAATCGAGGCAATAATTGTCACCACCTAGCTCGGCAGTGATAGGTATCCATTTGGGATTCCACCACATATCTGTACGAATTAGGCCATCAGATGCACAACCATTATTACCATCTTCTTCATTGAACACTCCTTCATCTAATAAATTTTTCCAAGATTCCCATGCTTTTATAACTTCTTGTAACGAAAGAAAGTTCCAACCTTCAAATATACCTGGTTTTTCTCTATCCTGGCCGTTATGAATGCGATAAGATGCTTTTACGTCTTCAGGTAACTCGATTTCTAACAGCTTTTCTGCTTGAGCGATCGCTTCGTCAGTTGCTGCTGTTTGTAATTTGTTCATAATTTCTGGGGCATTAGCGGCAAGCCATTTGTCAATGCGGTTCCAAATTGATTTAATTTCTAAGTGGGTACACACTTGGTCGAGATTCACAGCTTATTGTCCTCCCGCTTTTATTCCAGAGCTTCTCAAGTCGTCAACCCCTGTATTATCTATACTACATCTTGTTGGCGAAGTTGTCAAGGTGAGAAGAGAAATTTATTAAGGGAAGGTAATTTCTACCAATATCACGCGGAGGAAAGTTGGGTAAAATCTATCCGTAGGTTGACACAAAATTCTGTAACAATATACGACAATAGTGTTTCCCTACCTTAAAGTTAGGTATAAAGGGCGGTTCTGGGTTTGAATTGCAGTAGAGTTTGCTTAATTCTGTAGTTGCAATTCTGTTGCTTCCCGCAACAGACTGCTCTATTAAAAATTAAAAATTTTTTCAATGGTTTTTAATTTTTATAAGACTTACGCAACTGACACATTTAGTAGGTGCATCAGCAGAGGAGGAAATTCTCAAATATCGTTACATAACGAAGTTAAGATGCACATACAAGCTGATTTAATTGTGACAGTTATTTAAGTCCTATTTTGATTGGAGAGCGTTAATTATTGAGGGGTTAATTTTCATTAATCCCACCTATAGACATTGAAAATATCATCGCAAGTCCTCCATTTAATTTCTGTATTATGAGCCATCAGGAAAACATCATCTACAGCGACGATCGGCAATCTAATAAGAATTGTAGTTGTTATCAGTCAGTGCAGATACAACAGAGGGAAGATAAGGAAGAGGGGATACTAGGAAAGATCGATCGCGCTTCTGGGGAACCGGAACTGTGCTGGCTACTACAAGAAATGTCGGACTTGCAAACCGCACTAGGTCAGGCGGCCCTGGTATTGAGAACTGACGCAAAAGGTATTATAAATTATGTCAATGCAAAAGTATGTCAAATTTCCCAATATTCCGCAAAAGAACTAATTGGCAAAGAGTACGCTGCTATTAAATCGGGATATCATTCCCAACAAGTATTTATCAATCTTTTAGCAACTCTTGCTAGCGGTAAAGTTTGGAAAGGAGCGATTAAAAATCAAGCTAAAGATGGAAGTTATTATTGGGTAGATACTACTATTGTTCCGTTTTTAAATGAATTGGGAAAACCGTTACAATACATAGCGATCGGGTTTGATATTACGGAGCGCAAGGCTTCAGAAAAGGCGCTGACTGAGGCGAACCGGATTAAAGATGAGTTTCTAGCTGTAGTCTCGCACGAACTACGCTCTCCTCTGAGTGCGATTTTGGGATGGGCGCAGTTGGCGCTGTCTCGAAAATTGGATGAAGTAACTACAATCCATGCCTTAGAAACTATTGAGCGTAACGCGAAATTGCAGACTCAACTGATTGAGGATCTGCTCGATCTTTCGCGGTTGCTGCGGGGGAAACTACGGCTGAATATTCGCCCTGTAGAAATTGTATCGGTAATTGAAGCGGCACTTGATACCGTGCGTCCGGCGGCGATCGCGAAAGAAATTCACCTACAAACCTGGTTTGAGCCTACAATCAGGTATGTGTTGGGGGATAGCGATCGCTTACAGCAGGTGATTTGGAATTTAGTTTCCAACGCGATCAAATTTACTCCCGATCGGGGACGTATCGAAGTCCGCGTGAATCGCAATGCTATGTCTGCGGAGATTCACGTCAGCGATACTGGTTGTGGCCTCAACCCTGAATTTCTGCCCCATGTCTTTGACTACTTCCGCCAAGCTGATGGTTCGACTACGAGGACTCACGGTGGACTCGGCTTGGGACTAGCGATCGTGCGTCAATTGGTGGAACTGCACGGCGGGAGCGTTTGGGCTTCTAGCCCAGGGGTGGGTAAAGGGGCAACGTTTACGGTGCAGCTACCGCTGACGAAGGATAGAAACGCAGGAGAGGCAGAGTTAGAAGCAGAAAGCAAAAATAGCGAAAACTCGGCTAGTCAACCCTTGGCGGGGATAAAGGTGCTTGTAGTTGATGATAATGCTGACGTTCGGGAATTTCTGATTACGGCTTTGGAGGCATTTGGAGCTCAGGTGAAGGCGGTGGCTAGCGTGTCCGCAGCGATCGCAGAGTTGGAACAGTTGCAGCCAGATGTTTTGGTGAGCGATATTGCGATGCCGGGAGAAGATGGTTACGAGTTGATTCGTCAGGTGAGGGCCAGGGAACTTTCCGAAGACAAGGGACGGCTACCAGTGGTGGCACTGACGGCTTATGCTAGAGAAGAAGACCGCGCTAAGACTCTGGAGGCGGGGTTTCAGGAACATTTAGCGAAGCCTATAGAACCGAGTGAGTTAGTGAGAACGATCGCACAATTAGCAGCGCTAACAGAACGCGGCTGGGGAAATCGGGGAACACTTGCGGCTGGGGAAACACCACCAATAGTTCAGGCTTCAGAAGATACCAAAACCGAGGAATACTTGGCTACTGGCAGCCAAAAGTTGCCACTTTTGCTTGTGGTTGAGGACAATGGCGATGTACTTAGTTACCTGCAAAGCCTGCTAGGTTCTTACTATCAAGTAGCTGTTGCCCATGATGGTATAGAAGGTTTGGAGAAAGCTAAAAGACTAAAGCCGGATTTAATTTTGAGCGATCAAGTGATGCCGCGATCAAATGGTTTAGAGTTGCTGCGAGAAATTCGGAACTCGCCGGAATTGAGTTTAACTCCGGTAATTTTCTTAACTGCCCGCAGGGGAACTCAAGCGAGGATTGATAGTTATGACGCGGGTGCGGACGATTATATCTCTAAGCCGTTTGACGATCGCGAACTGTTGGCCCGCGTCCGGAATTTGCTGCGATCGCGGGCCGCAGAACATGAACTCGCAGCCCAGAAGCGCCAGTTAGAGATGCAGAAGCAGCAGTTAGAGAAAGTGAATCAAGCATTGCAGCATCTAGCTACTTTTGACAGCTTGACTGAATTAGCGAACCGCCACCACTTCAATCAATGTCTAGAGACGGAGTGGCGGCGAGGCGCACGCGATCGCGCACCGCTATCGCTGATCATGTGCGATATCGATTATTTCAAGCTCTATAACGACACTTATGGTCATCAAGCAGGTGATGAGTGTTTGCGGCAGGTGGCGGCAGCGATCGGGTGGGTGGCAAAGCGATCGGGCGATTTAGCCGCGCGTTACGGTGGGGAAGAATTTGCCGTGATCCTACCCAATACTGATAGGGAAGGCGCAGCTTGCGTAGCGGAAGCTATCCGCACCCAGGTACGCAATTTGAACATAGAACATAAAAACTCTCAGGTTCACCAGTACGTCACCGTTAGTTTAGGGGTAGCAACTTGGGTTCCCGCCCCCAAGTCGTCGCCCACAACGCTGATCGCAGTTGCAGACGAGGTTCTATATCGCGCGAAAGAAGAAGGGCGCGATCGCGTAGTGGTAGCATCGCAAATAACTAGAGATTAAAAAAAATTAAATAGAGAAGTCAAAGTTGAGAGAATTTAGAAGTTTGTCACAGGGACAAATTGATGTAATCGAGATTTATCTGCTTGAAAAATTACATCTTTATACCTAATGTATTGCGTAAAAGCTGAACCCAGCTTGGGTGGCGGTAAAGGAACTATGCCTGTTGGTGCTATGAAGATTGTATTATTTGTAACATAATTTTATAATATCGCTAATCCTCTTGATTTTAGTATTAATTATTATTAAATTTATAAAACTTTCTCAAAGTTGAGCTTAGTCTCCGCGCAGCAAAAATGGCCCCCAGCCCCTAAATATTTGACGATGAGGCATGATTTAGCTGATGGGAGTGGTTTTTGGTCAAAAACTCGTAATCTGAGGGTTCAATAGCGATCGCAACTCTTGACAAATTTAGCAGTTGGTAGTCCCGTTTACAGCAGATGGGGATCGCCTAGTGCTAACTTAGCTATATCACAACTTGTTCTAGCGTGAAGCTCCTCAGCAGTTATGGCCCAAATTCTCGATCCCCTACCTTCCGAAAGCTCTGGTAAAATTCTCTGCTGCTATGTGAATGCTACCAGTCAAATCCAAATTGCTCGGATCGCCAATATTCCCAACTGGTACTTTGAGCGAGTGGTGTTTCCAGGTCAACGGCTAGTTTTTGAAGCAGTACCACCAGCGCTGATGGAAATTCACACTGGGATGATGGCTAGTGCGATTTTATCAGACAAGATTCCTTGCGATCGCTTACAAATCAACGAAGGCCCTTATTCTACGATCGCTCCACCCCCTTTGTCAACAGGAGCAACGGGTAGCACTCAAACTAGGAACACGCGCCCTAAAACTAGAGAAATGCCAGAAACTTTACCCATGCCTGCTTTAACATTAATTGACTGAAGTTGAGTTATTTTTTTGAGATTGGCGTGATTTTTATGCCAGGGTTTAAACACTGTGCAAAAATTTGATTGAAAACTTTTGTAGAGTGCCATCTATGTCACCAGAATCTCATCAACCGTTACCTTTAAAAGCAGAATTTCCTGCTCTATTTCACATTTCTCCTTTAATTCGCATTACTTTACTCAGCCTTTATATAGCACTGACATTGCCATTACCTTTTTTATCCGAAATGACAGCAGCGCCCATACCGCCGGCATTGCTGTGGGTAGCAATTGGTTTAGGAGGCACAATTCTCTATGGGGCGCTCAGTGAAAGAGTAATTGTAGACGAAGAAGGAATTAAAGTATCATATCCCAGATGGGTTCCTAGTTTTTATCGCAAAGGTTGGTTATTACCTTGGACAAAGGTAAAAGCTCTTAAACCTCGCACTACTGGTCAGGGTGGTTTAGTTTACTACTTTTTGAGTGATTCTGGCCAAGCTTATTTGTTGCCAATGCGTGTAGCGGGGTTTGCTAAATTGGTGCGTTTGGTGGAGGCAAATACAGGTATTGATACAGCGGATGTTCGGCCTTTGTCACAACCTTGGATGTATTTGATTTTATTAGGGTGTACGCTGCTATTGTTGTTGGTTGATGTTTGGACTATTACAAATATAACGGTTCTCAAGTAAGTGAGGTACGTAGTCGATGCTCTAGCCCTCTTAATTGTGCTTATGTAGTTAAGTGAGGTAAGCACCTAACAACTCCCATTACCAATTAATACTCATACCTCATCTACCTGAGAAAGGCTATATTGTTTTTTAACCGCAGATAAAGCCAAAGAGTTTTTAGGTTTACTGTCGGCAGAGTTTTATACCACTTCTCTAAAAGTTTGCTACAGTTTGGGTAGGGGCGGGTTCGCGATCAAATTTGCCACCCATAAATAACATTAATAAACCCGCCCCAAGACTGTAGCATTAATTTAGAGAATTGGTATTACTTGCAAGCCGTCGCGGGGATAGGTTGTTGGTAAATAACCACATCTATTCATAATGAAGCTGTCTGCATTAAATCGTAGATCGGGTTAATTAAGTCATAAAAGTTCCTAAGAATACCAAGTCATACAAGCAGAAGGGCTATGCTTGCTTTGTCGTTTAGAGACTCAACCAATTTCAGGGTATTTCTTATGAAGAAAAAGCAAATTTTTTCTGCTTTATTGGCAGCACTGACCCTTTGTTGTCTAACTATTGTGCCAGTGATGGCCAACTCTCGATCGCAGTCTAGCCCAATTATTGCTCAGTCTCCTGCACCCACCAGCACACCCGCACCATCCCCCCGCTTGCCGAACCCCAGCTTACCCAATGTTGTGATTCTGGCGACTGGGGGAACGATCGCGGGAACAGGTGCAACTTCTACTACAACCGCAGGCTATCAGGCGGCAAAGCTACCCGTTGAAAGCCTAATCTCAGCAGTACCAGAGCTGAAAAATATTGCTAATGTTACAGGTGAGCAGGTGCTGCAAATTGCCAGCGAAAATATGACCAACGAAGGTTTGCTGAAAATTGCTAAGCGTGTCAATGAAGTTTTGGCTCAACCTAACGTCAATGGCGTTGTAATTACGCACGGGACAGATACGCTCGAAGAGACTGCCTATTTTCTTAACTTAGTAACAAAGAGTAGAAAGCCTGTAGTGGTGGTGGGAGCAATGCGACCCGCTACGGCTCTTAGTGCCGATGGGCCTCTGAATTTGTATAATGCAGTGGCGATCGCAAGTAGTCCAGAAGCCGTAGGTAAAGGTGTGTTTGTCAGTCTTAACGACCAAATTTCCGCCGCGCGCGAAGTGACGAAAACTAATACAACTAGCCTCAATACTTTTCAAGCCCATGACATGGGTTATTTGGGTTATGTTGAATTGGGCAAACCTTACTTCTACAGAATGCCGATTCGCAAGCATACTGTGGCAACTCCGTTTGAAGTTAGCAAGCTTACCGCATTACCGCAAGTTGACATTATCTATGGATATGGTAACAACCGCCCCGCCATGCTCAATGCTGCGATCGCCGATGGTGCCAAAGGTATTGTCTATGCGGGGGTTGGGGATGGCAGTATTTCTGTGCAGTTAGAACCAGCCGCGATCGCCGCCAGCAAAAAAGGGATCGTTATTGCCAGGAGTTCCCGTACAGGTTCAGGGCGAGTGGTGCGAAATGGGGAAGAGAAAGATGATGAAAACGGCTTCATTGTTGCAGATAATTTGACTCCTCAAAAAGCTCGCCTTCTCTTAATGTTAGGTTTGACGATTACAAGCGACCCGCAAAAACTTCAGGAGATGTTTTACACTTATTAGGCTCCTAAGCTGTTACGCATTTAATTAGCATATTAATGTATAGACCTCTTACTTCCCTTCTCTTGTAGGAAGGGGTTGGGGGTTAGGTCACATATATACATAATACAGCTTAAATGCGTAACAGCTTATTAATCTGGAAAATAAAATTAGGATTTACCTATTTTACTAAACTGAATGTAAAACAAGTAAGCATCAAAAAATTTTATATTATAACTTATAAATAGTATTGAAAACGCCTTGATGATACCAACAATTCAAGTGTCACCTTTGGTAAAACGATTTTTCGGTGACAATGGTAAGCTGTGACATGAGGCACAGCAACAGCCAATCTTTTGTAATTATCATCTACTTAGCGCTATTAATAACTGGCAAAGTAAAGGCAAGGATCATGCTCGATAATTGGCATAATTTTTTTACCGCAGGACAGTTTATTCCTCACGGTCACTGCTATCTGTGGAAGCCCGGATTAGTGAGGCTTCATGTAGTTTCGGATGTAGTAATAGCCATCTCCTACTATTCAATTCCCCTGACTTTAGTACATTTAGTCCGCAAGCGCGGTGATTTGCCTTTCGACTGGGTATTTCTTTTGTTTGGTAGCTTCATTATTGCCTGCGGTACGGGACACCTAATGAATATCTGGACGCTGTGGCATCCTACCTATTGGCTTGCTGGCTTTCTCAACGCAATTACAGCTATTATTTCTGCCTCTGTAGCCGTGCTCTTGGTGTGGTTAATTCCTAAGATATTAGCTCTTCCAAGTCCCGATCAATTAGCCATAGCCAACTCAAAACTGGAAACAGAAATTAAGGAGCGCCAGCAGGCAAGATTAGAACTAGATCGAGCTTACCAGCAATTAACTTTTCATGTCGAAAATTCGCCTGTGGGAGTGGTAGAATGGGATAGTGAATTCCGAGTGAAGCGGTGGTCGGGGCAAGCCGAAAAAATCTTTGGTTGGAAAGCTGATGAAGTTATTGGCAAACACCCTAATGAATGGCAATTCATTCATCCTGAAGATGCAGAAGCTGTCAGCACTGTTATGCAAAAACTTCTCTATAGCACTGAACCCAGGAATGTTAACTTAAATCGCAACTGCACCAAGGATAATTCTATTATTTACTGCCAGTGGTACAACTCTGTTTTTATGGATGAATCGGGATCTTTAGTGTCGATTTTGTCCCTAGCTCTAGACATCACTGATAGAATGCGAGCAGAGGAAGAGCTAGTTAAGCAAGAACGAACCTTAAGAACGATTATAGACCATGCTCCGATTTGGATTTGGATGACAGATACTAAAGGGCAAATGCAGTTTATTAACAAGACTTTCTGTGAAAATATTGGAGTGCCTGAGTCTCGCTTTTTAGAGGTTCCCCACTATTGGGAAATTATGGGAAAAGAAGAGTCAGCAAACTGCCTGGCCTCCGACAGACTTTGCTGGAGCAAAGATGTACCTCACCATTCAGAAGAAATCCTGCCCTTTGTAGACGGTCAGTTACACAATTTAGAAATTATCAAAGCTAAGATTAAAGCTGACTCCGGCCAAGTTATTGGCTTAATTGGTCTAGCAGTAGACGTATCCGATCGCAAACAAGCTCAACTAGCACTTCAGCAGTCGGAAATTAAATTTAGGAAACTCGCTCAACAGGAAGAATTACTCAACCGTTTAGCTACTCAAATTCGCAATTCCCTAGACCTCGATACTATTCTGCAAACAACGGTAAATGAAATTAGAAATTTGTTACAAATTGACCGCTGCTATTTCCTCTGGTATCGCCCAGAAGCAACAGCATTAACCAATAATTTACTCTCCCAAAATATGAATCTGAAAGCTATAAGCTCAGACTTAGAAGACGAATCTTTATCGATTAACAATTTGATAAGAGCCACTGATAATATATTGCTAAAGCCCTATGAATCGACGATAAAAGCATCTTATTGGGAAGTTGTAAATGAAGCTAAAGAAGAGATTTTAGAGAGCTATCTTGGCTGCTATACCGATCGTCAAATCGGTGATTGGACAGATAGTTTACTTCAACTAAAAATCATCAGAATTAATGATGCTAGTAAGTTATCCGATCCAGAAATGCAGAATTTTCTAATGTCTTTTGGCATAATTTCTTATTTGTCATTACCAATTAAAACCCAGTCAGGAGAAATAGGGGTTTTAGTGTGTACGCATCATAATTGTGTGCGGATGTGGCCAGACAGTGAAGTGGAAATTTTGCAAGCAGTGACAAATCAATTAGCGATCGCACTTGACCAAGCTGAACTATACAATCAAACTCGCCAAGTAGCTTTCCAAGCTCAAGCGCAAGCAGAACAATTAGAGGAAGCCTTACAGCAGTTACAAAAAACCCAAACTCATCTGATCCAAACTGAAAAAATGTCCTCTCTGGGTCAAATGGTAGCAGGTGTTGCCCACGAAATTAACAATCCTATCAATTTTATTCACGGCAATATTAGCTATGCCAGTGAGTACGCTTTACAGTTGCTCCATTTAGTAGAACTTTACCAGCAATACTATCCCAAACCAGTCCCAGAAATTCAAGAACGGATGGACAATCTCGATTTAGAATTTATAAGTGAAGACTTGCGTAAGTTGTTGTCTTCAATGAAGGTAGGAACTGAACGAATTCGTTCTATTGTTTTGTCTCTGCGAAACTTCTCACGGCTAGACGAATCAGAAGTCAAGGAAGTTGACATTCATGAAGGCCTGGACAGTACGCTGCTAATCCTGCAAAATAATCTTAAGGAAAAATCAGAAGAGTTAGGCATTCAAGTTATTAAAGACTATGGTAGAGTGCCTTTGATAGAATGCCACCCCGGCCAGTTGAACCAAGTATTTATGAATCTAATTGGTAATGCTATTGATGCGTTACATAACTTAAGAGTCAATAAAAACCAGGAAAAAACACAATCTTCAACACTGAATACTGAATTACCTACGATTTGGATTCGGACTGAAGTGATTAACAATCATCGCATCGCTATTAGAATTATTGATAACGGCCCTGGAATGACAGAGGAAGTGCGCGGTAAACTATTTGACCCTTTCTTTACTACCAAAGAAGTTGGCAAAGGAACGGGTTTGGGATTATCAATTAGCTATCAGATTGTAGTAGAAAAACATGGCGGTCAGTTGTACTGCATTTCTGCACCAGGAGAAGGAGCAGAATTTGCGATCGAGATCCCGGTTCGCTGCCAAAATAGAAAAAGATTGACTTCTAGTGCCACTGTTAGCGAGGTGAAGTAGTGGGAAGCAATTAAAAATTAAAAATTAAAAATTAAAAATGGGTGTGGGTCAGAGCATGATTGCGGTGGGCGCTACAATTAGATATATCTTGATACCCCAAAATATTGCTAACTGGTAGCACCCAACCTACAAGGTTAACCAATATTCTTTAAGTATCACTGACGCTGTGTTACAGTTGGGGAAAAAGGGAAACTTATAACAAGAGGAGATGGAAGCTAATATGTACGACTCAGACAAACGGAAGCTGTTATCAGCATTGTGTCACGGAGCGATCTTCTTCAGCGCTACATTTGTGACTATCGGCATACCCATAGCCGTTTTGCTGGTATCCGACGACCCAGTTGTTAAGGACAATGCCAAAGAATCCCTCAACTTTCACATTAACCTTTACATCTATGGTGCGATCGCAGGGGTACTGATTTGGGTTTTAATTGGTATCCCGCTATTAGTTTTGCTGGGAATTATCAGTTGGGTAATGCCAATTTTGGCTATAGTCAAGATTTTGAGCGATCCAGATCACACTTACCGCTATCCTTTTATTTTTCGTCTGATTTAATAGCTGAATAGTCTTTTGGGCGCTGTTATAATGTCTCCTAAACAAGAGAATAGTTGTTAACTAGCAGCGCTCACCTTACACCTTGGCGGTTGCTATAAAATTAATTAAAATGTTAAATTAAAGATTAAAAATTAAGAGCGCGATGACAATTTTTAATCTTTAATCTTTAATTTTTTAATTCACCTTAGCCACTTCTGGTTGTTGTTCTGCTGCTTGTTTGGCATTGATTTTTTGATTGAGTTCGCGGATGCGGCGCGAGAGTAATCGGATAATATTAACTGCAATTCCCGGCGTTTCATCAATAGCGTCATAGAGCTGCATCTGAGTCAGCATCAAGCACTCACATTTTTCAATAGTAGTGATCGAAGCCGATCGCGGTTCAGCGTCAAACAGCGACATTTCCCCAAAACAAGCGCCCTGTTGCAACTGTGCCAGATCGCGATCGCCTATATGCACTCTGACTTCACCAGAAACAACAATATAAAGCGATCGCCCCTCTTGACCTTCAGTAAAAATGCTGTACTTAGAAGGGAAAGAAAGCTCGTCCATCACAGATGCTAGACGCACGAGAAAATCATCCCGCAGTTCCTTGAAAATTGGAACTCCCCTGACAAATAATAGGCGTTCAACGCTGGTTAACATAAGCCATTTTGGATTTAAAAATTGTTAACTGTTAACTGTTAACTGTTAACTGTTAACTGTTAACTGTTAACTGGGAAGGAAAAAGAAAAAAGGAAATTTTGTGTTCCCCTCTGCTCTAGCCTGGAGCCAGATGAGAGTTGTTGGAACTGACACCCAACTCCCCCATCATCTGCTGAACTTGGGCTGCTACAAGGTTATCAGCATCATTTTGCAACATCGGCAGCAATTCCGCCAGAGCCCGGGGCGAAGCTATTCTCAGGTAGGCAAGTACAGCTTCCCGCACAAACCCTGTGGGGTGTCGCAAACAAACTAAAGTCTGTTCGGCTGTCAGACTCCAGCGAGCCGATCGCGCTAGGTGAAAGCAGCAAGCCAAGGCCCAGTCTGACAGAAAATGGCGCAATTCCAGTAAGCGGCGGAGGCGATCGCTCTCAGTGAGAGGCCTATACACTGTTAATTCCGAAAGACTTTTGACTTTTTCTAATTCTGAGTGGCGATCGAGAATATTAATTAGCGATCGCTTATTCGGCAGATCCACAGTATTGTCCAAAATTTCCAACCCCCGCGCCATATTCGACTTCGACTCGGACTGAATATTAAAAGCAGCAGCTTGAATTGCATCCAAAGGATAAAGAAACTTCATCAGCAAAAAACATCGCTCCACTGCATCCGACTCCAACCCCCGCAGTGCCCGTCGCAGCAATTCTCTATAATCTGCTGTCAATTGTTCTGAATTAGAAATAGGTTCAGCATTCAATTCTATAGATAGCGTGGTGTTTGTCACCTTCGACAAATCTATTAATGCTGCATAAATTTGACCAATAAACATTAACTCTTGGTCAATTAAAATTTCCAATCCACTGCGTCCCATCCTGTCTAAAACTCCTTCTATCCCAGCTTCCTTGGGCATTTTTAGAAGGATGCGGAGGATATTGCGGCGGGAAGTACCCCACGCTGTCATCAAATGGCTTACCAAAGCATCTAGAGCTTGGATCGTACCGATTTGACCCACAGCCGTCCAAGCTTGCAACCGCACTAAATCCGATCTGTGAATGTCATTTGCCAAGTCTACAAGCAGCGGTACAGCGTCATTTTCTAACCTGACTAGAGCTTGTAAAGCTGCTTCACGAGTAGATTTGTAGGAGAGCCCACGCAGCAGAGAAGGATAGTATTCTTCTAGGTGAGTAGAGGCGATCGCCTCCAGCAAAGCGCAGCGCACCCGCAGAGACTCATCTTGCAGCAAATTCGGGATGTAGAGCCGCAAACCTTGCAAATAGTCAGCTTCCCCCAAAGCACGAGTACCCATCACCCGTTCCCGCTCTTGTTTCGAGGTCAGCATCCGCCGCAGAGCATTAGTAGCCTCAGCCTTTTGTTCGCGATCGCCCCGCCGCATAATCAAAGCCGCTGCCGTCCCCCGCACCACAGCATCTACCGTAGGTTGGAGATAAGGCCGCAGTTGGCTAATATCCGGTTCTGTTTCTGTCAGCCAGATATAGCGGAGAGCCAAAGCCAGCACTTCTGGGAGCAAAGGTTGCTCCGAGAGCGATCGCACCGGTTCCAAATAAGCTGGATTTGGATGATTCAACATTGTTTCCAAGCTCTGCCGCTGCAATGATGAAGGCAGAACTTCCAGTAGTGGCGCGAGTACCTCCCCAACATTCTTAGGGTCAATTTGGCTCAACAGTTCAATGCAAGAACGCTTCTCAGCTTCTGGAGATTCCTTCTTTAAATTTTCGACTATAGCCCGCTTCAGTGCTGGCATATCTACATCAGAAACTCCTAAACGTCCCCGCTCAGCACTCTTAACCAGCAAACCCACATATTGAGAACGAATTAACCAAACCACCCCCAGCCAGATTAAACCCAGTAGCACGATCGCCCCCATAAAAATCAAACTTTGGGCATCATGAAACCGAGCCTCATCTTCCTGGGAAAGAAACTGTTTTGTCAGCCAAAGTAGCGCTAGAATCCCAGCCCCCGATAAGCCTGTAGAAACTGGTTCAGCCACACCATTGACAAGAGTTTGGATATCGCTGCGAATATTGTCTGGAATCGGTTGAAACAGCACTGGCCCTGTTGTTTCCAGCAGCGTGTAATGAAATAATTCGTCTAAAAATCTAAGAAAAACTAGCCCCAAAAACACAGAAAATAAATTCGTCGCACCGCATACTATGCAAAACAGCCCTAAGACCACAATTCCTGCCGGAAGTACCATTGCCGTAGCAAAAACTCCTACTCTTTCCACTAAGCGGCTGGAAGCGAACCACTGAGTCCCAACTTGAAACAAGCCTTGAATACCTTCGTAAAGCCCTAAGAAACTAGCGATTTCGCTGCCTTCTTCCGGGTATTTCCACTCTAACTGGCTAAAAAATTGAAAATCTACTAATACATATAGAACTTCTGCCAGGAAAAAAAAGCCCACTAGAGGAATGATGTAGCCTTGGAGGGGCCCTTGGACTCTGCGAGCTGCAAATTCCTGCTGCTCGTCTTCATCGTCTACCCACCTGGCAGAGTCAGGAAAGGCTTGCTGATAGCTTTCAGCTAAATAAAATAGAGTCAGCGCCCCGCAGATTACCATCAAGCCAGAAACAAGGGTGATGTTTTTTAGCCCTACAAATTTGAGAAGTAGTGGTAGCGAAAAGCCACTGACTACTCCTGCAACTAAGTAGCCACTGCTAACTAGAGGGTAGGTGCGTTTAATTTCCCGAATATTGAAAAGTTGGTTACAGGTAATTGAGGTGTTGAGGTCATCAAGGACATAGCAGGATTCTACCCACAGCCACATCAGAAATACTGTCAGAAAACCGATGCTCAGTCCAGCAATGCGGACATCTTCAACACCAATTCCAAAACGAAACAGGAACAGGGGAGCGGCCATCAACACCAGGATTGCTACTATCACCCGCCGCAGAGGTAGGATTTTTTGCAGCCAGGAGTATAGGAAACCCAGGCCGGAACCTGTAGCAGCGGTAGCTATGTAGATCCACGGGAGTTTGTCGGCTCCATACTCATCTAAAAACAGGCTGACTGTGCTGAGTTCGAGCCAGATTAGGCCTATGGAGGTGACTGTGTAGACGGCGAACATCAGAAATGTCCGCTCTACTTCTTCAGGACGGAGATTCAGCGATCGCATTAATCCCTGTCCGATCCGGTTTTTGGTCAACCGTTGATTTGTCAGTTCCATGCAGCGTTTTTATCCCTCTGTAGTAGCTTATCCCCAATTGAAGAAGTAAGAAGGGAGTGGGGAGGGGGAGACGGGGGAGGGGGAGACCGGGAGACGGGGAGACCGGGAGCAGATTTAAGTCCCTCATTACCCTCATTACCCTCATTACCCTCCTCTCCGAGTCTCCTAGTCTTCCAGTCTCGCCCTCTCGCCCTCTCCCCGTCTCATAGTCTCCCCGTCTCCTATTTTTTCGGAGATAGCAGCATCATCATACTCCGCCCCTCTTTTTTCGGGGCTTGCTGCACTTCCGCCAGTTCCTGCAAATCAGTTGCCATCCGCTTCAGCAAGTCCTCTGCTAGGTTACTGTGTTGGATTTCCCGACCTCGGAACATAATAGTTGCTTTCACCTTATCCCCAGCTTTGAGAAAGCGATCTGCTTGAGAGAGGCGCACTTGATAGTCGTGTTCCTCAATTTTGTACCGCATTTTCACTTCCTTAACATCGGCTGTGTGCTGCTTTTTCTTGGCTTCGCGCTCTTTCTTGTCCTTCTCAAACTTAAATTTGCCGTAGTCCATGATCCGACATACGGGTGGATCGGCTTTGTCGCTGAGAAGAACGAGGTCTAGGTCTTTTTCCTCCGCTAGCCGCAGGGCATCTTGAGGAAGCATTATCCCCAGTTGAGCGCCATCAGTATCGATCACCCGAATTTTGGGAAATCGAATGTTGTCATTGATCTGAGGTTGATTGCGATTTTGTCTTTTTTCGATCACTGGCATTTAAGTTTTATGCAAGCTCTTGATTGATTAATGTGGCTTTCTTGTACTGCCATTCTACTCACTCTGGCTAAACTTCTGTCTATATTTAATCTAAAATTCCCGGAATACTTGAAATTACAAGGCTAAATCGTCAGTTGAGTTTTGAGTTTTGAGTTAAAAAACTCAAAAATTCTTCCCTCATCCCCTACTATCCCATCATCCCCTGCTCCACAGTTCTCCCGTTAGAATAAGAAAGAGAAGATTGTAAATTTATGTTGACCACTGAGGCAAGTTTGACAACTTCTGGACATTGGCATCAAAGAATTGGAACTCAAAGAGATTGGGTTTGGCGGGGTTGGCAAACTCGATACACTTACCTTCGGGTATCTGGGCAAACTTCCCACTTGGAGGAAAAATTACCCGATATTGAGGCAGAGCCAACAATAGAACTTCCAAGTTACCAATTATATCCTTCTGATGTCTCACTTGGCAAGCAGAAGAGGGGAAATTTTCAGTCCGGAACACCCTTGATTTTGCTACATGGGTTTGGCGCTTCCATTGGTCACTGGCGGCACAATATGGCTCAACTTGCCCAGAGCCACACTGTTTACGCATTAGATTTATTGGGGTTTGGCGCTTCCCAGAAAGCTCCAGCGAACTACGATGTCTCGATCTGGGTCGCTCAAGTCTATGAATTCTGGCAAACTTTTGTCCGAGAGCCTGTGGTGCTAGTAGGCAACTCCATTGGTTCGTTGATTTGTCTGGCAGCAGCGGTAGCTCATCCTGAGATGGTCGCAGGCATCGTGATGATTAGTTTGCCCGATCCGTCTGTGCGTGCTGAGGCGGTTCCGAAATGGTTGCAACCTGCGATCGCTACTCTTGAAAACATTTTTGCCTCTCCACCAGTCCTGAGAACTTTATTTTACCTTGTCCGTCGCCCCTCCCTTGTCCGTCGTTGGGTGAGCTTTGCCTACGCTAATCCCGATGCAATTACTGATGAACTGGTAGAAATTCTTTCAGGCCCAGCGGGCGATCGCGGCTCAGCCCGTGCATTTTGCGCCCTATTTAAAGCGGTCGGCAGTTCACAATTTGGCCCTGGTGTTAAGAGCGTGCTGCCGGGATTAAAAATTCCTATACTGTTAATTTGGGGTCTCCAAGACCGAATGATTCCTCCCCGGTTCGCCCGTCCCCAGCAGTTCAAGGATTACAATCCCAACTTAAAGCTAGTTGAGTTAGAAAATGCAGGTCACTGCCCCCATGATGAATGCCCAGAACGAGTGAATCAAGAAATTTTGAACTGGATCGCGATCGCCGTCGATCAAAAAAGCGAACTTACCGCGATTGAAACCCAAGAACTTCCAGGGTATTGATATTCGCATCGATTTCGGTTAATTTCTATAAAAACATACCAGCAGATAGGTAAAGACACTCATTGATTTCTCTCTCTCCACTAGATTGGAAGCTTCCAGGTAATCTTGCTCCAAAATCCTCCTGTCTTAGGAGTCAAAAATCAGAAGGAAGTTTTAAGAAGGAATCTCGACTCGGATCGACTCCAGAAACTACCTTCAATGGCAGTCTTGTGGGTAAATTCTTCCTGCAACTGGATTTTCTGCGGTGGCGATCGCTGATTCCTCAATCTTTCGATAGATGTTATGTTTTTTTAGACCCGCTTGAAGCGCCAAGCGAAATTCTGGCATTTTTGGGGCGGTTCGATGAAAGTCAACTTAGCTAAAAGCGAAGGACACAATGAGAGTTCCCAACTTTTGGCTGCAACGCAAACGAGGAAAACTGTCGTGAGATTCCACTGGCTATTACCCAGTTTCTTAAGTGTGTTTTTGCTGTCATCCACAGCCGAAGCAGCGAAACTTCAATCTTGGCGATTTGATGCTAATCAAAATCGGCTCTACTTCACTACCGTTGGCGGAGTTCAACCAAAAGCACAACTGATTTTCAACCCGACGCGCTTGGTTATTGACCTGCCGGAAACCAGCTTGGGCCGTTCTTCTCTAACTCAACCAGTTACAGGAGGGTTTGAATCTGTCCGTATCGGGCAGTTTGACGCTCAAACTACCAGAATTGTGGTTCAATTAAGTCCCGGTTATACGCTTGACCCCCAGCAAGTGCGGTTCCGAGGCATTTCTCCCAGCCAGTGGACTGTAGAATTACCTACACCGACTGCGATCGCCACCAGGGATGGCCGAGGGCCACTCCAACCCCCCGTTACCAATCCAGAATCAGCAACTACCCCCGCAGATACTCTAGTAGAAAATGTCCAAGTAACTAAAGACGGTTTTTTTATCCGCACCAGCGGCACTCGGCCGGAAATTTCCCTTCAGCAAAGTCGCGCCGGAGATTTGGCGACAATTGATATTTCCGGGGCTAATGTCTCTCCTCAGCTAACTGAACAAGAACAGGTAGTCAATCAACATGGTGTCGATCGCATCGAAGTTAGGCAGCTACCAACTTCCCCGCCGATGACTCGCGTAACTCTGCGGATGACGGATGGTAACACTAACTGGCGAGCCTTTTTCAGCAACATGGGTGGTATTGTAGTCACGCCAACCAATAGACCTAATGTTAGCCGTCGCCCTCCCCTATTGCCACCGCGCCGGAATACCAGTGATTTAGCGGCGATTCAGTCGATTGACTTGGCAGCTAACAGTACACAAATTTTAATTAGAACCGATCGCCCTGTAAGCTATACCAGTGGATGGAATCAGCAGTCTGGTGCTTATTGGCTGAGAATTTCCAAAGCTCAACTTGTTGGCCAAATACCTCAGCTAAGCGCAAACAGTGCCATAGGATTAACGGCGGCGCAAGAAGACTCGGAGACTGTGGTGATTTGGGTGCAACCTGCGGCGGGAGTGCAAGTGACAAGGGTGGTGCAGCCTACTCCCCAAATACTTTCAGTGCAATTGCGGCGTGCTGACATCTCTTCCCGGCCTCCGATCACGAATCCTACTCCCCCTGTTACGCCAAGAAATTATCCTACTCCTGAGTTGCCCCGAACTCCTAATGGACGGATTGTAGTGGCGATCGATCCGGGACACGGCGGTCGCGATCCAGGTGCAGTCGGGATTGGAGGGCTACAAGAAGCGTCAATAGTTCTGGATATCGCGCAACAGGTGACGGCGATGCTGGAACAGCAGGGTGTGCAAGCAGTTCAGACTCGCACTGACGATAGCGAAATTGAGTTGGAACCCAGGGTAGCTCTGGCGGAGCGGATCAATGCTACTTTGTTTGTCAGTATTCACGCTAATGCTATTGATATGAGCCGCCCGGATGTCAGCGGCATTGAAACGTATTACTACGACAACGGTGAGAATCTAGCCCGGACTATCCACAACAGTGTTTTGCAGGGTACGGGCGCGAGCGATCGCCGAGTACGGCAGGCCAGATTTTATGTTTTGAGGAAGACTTCTATGCCTTCTGTTTTGGTGGAGGTAGGTTTTGTGACGGGTGCTGAGGATGCCGCTAGGCTAAGAGATCCGGCTTACCGAACTCAAATGGCGGCTTCAATTGCTCGCGGCATTTTACTTTACCTACGGCAAGGGAATTAAGTGGAAGGAGAAGGGAAAATGAGAATTCCCAACTCACAACTCTCAATATGGGGAGACAGGGAAGCATTTTCCGAAATTACCAGTTAACAGTTATTCGTTTAACTTGCAAAAATTCTTTTTAACTGACCAATGACAACTGACTTAGAACAACAAAGAATCGGTATTTTTGACAGTGGTGTGGGTGGTTTGACGGTTTTGAGAGAGTTATACCGACAATTGCCCAATGAATCTATTCTTTATTTTGGAGATACGGCGAGGCTACCCTACGGTACTCGTTCTCCTGCGGAAATTACGCAGTTTGTCAGGGAAATTATGGCTTGGCTGCGAGCCGCGAAGGTAAAAATGGTGATTATGGCCTGTAATACCAGTTCGGCTTTGGCTTTGGAGGCGGTGCAGGCTGAGTTTGATATTCCGATTTTAGGGGTAATTCTACCGGGGGCCCGGGCCGCTGTCCAGCAAGGTAAAAGGATCGGAGTGATTGCTACTCCTGCTACTGCTGCTAGCAATGCTTACCGCCGTGCGATTCTGGAGATGGATGTTAATTGTCAGGCTTGGCAAGTTGGCTGTCCGGAGTTTGTGCCGTTGATCGAGCAAAACCGGATTCATGACTCTTATACTTATGAAGTGGCGCGGGAATATTTGGCTCCTTTGATCCAACAGCAGATTGATACTTTGGTTTACGGCTGTACTCACTATCCTCACTTAGCCCCGGTGCTGCGATCGCTCTTACCTACGGGCGTGAAGTTAGTCGATCCGGCTGTTCATGTTGTGGCTGCGGCTGCCCAAGAGTTGGAATTGTTGGGATTGCGAAATCCCGGCATCGCACGACCTACTCGCTTCTGCGTTAGTGGTTCTCCAGAACAGTTTGCTCAACTTTCGGTGCAATGGCTCGGCTGCACGCCAGTAGTTGAGAAAACTTTTTTATCGGCAGTTGTACGAGAAACTGTCACGCTAGAATCTGTTGAGTAGTATGCACCCTGCCTTGCCTTTACTTGAGTAGAGAATTTTAGATTTTATTTGGTTATAGGTAGGGTATGCGGGATGCACACCCTACTTACCCTGGCTCTTTCTTGCTCACCTCGCTCTTTAGGGTTTGAGGCTGGGTAAAGATGCTTTGAGGCTGTTAGTTAACGAACGCTAGTTCGTTATTCTGCTTCGCGAATGCGCTACTGAGCCCAATCGGGTCATCTTAGTGCTACGCTCGGCCAAAATTAACACTAGATAAATAGTCAACACATAACCCGCAGCTAGGATGGGGATAATCACAGGGATATCATGGTAAATCATAATTAGAGCCAAAAGTAAAGGTGGAGGAAGGAGGAGGAGGACAAGTTCAAGACCGACTACATCAGAGTCTCAAGCGAAACCAAGCCTTGGCTCCGAAGGCTGCTTTTTAATCCAAGCCTCAAAGGAAAGCGATCGCTATCCTTCAATATTTCTCCCACTAATCCAAGCCAAATCATCCCTGAACCCTGCACTTTGGCTGCGATCGCCTACTGTGCATCAGAGACACGCCGTATCTTCCCAGAACAAACTTTGGACTCGCTAGAGTTCAAAATTAGCCCCAGACGGCTTAGCAATTAGCGGATAATCAAGGCCGGCTCTACCAAGCTTATACAGGCGCTCGGAAGCTACCCGCTGGTTTAGCTGTACTTAACGTATGGAATTGTTTAAATCCTTAATTTTTAATATAACACAACATTTGCTACTTTGGAGCAGTATTGCGATCGATACTTAATAATTTGATACAATTCTACCTAAAGTCTCAACTTTCGGCCCCCATTAATTTTTAGTCCTTAGCCCTTAGAAGTATATAGTCAATAATCTAAAATTATTGACAATAAGTGATGCAGGAGAGTCGTGGTGAATTCGGGTCAATTAGGTATATTTTCCGTTCATACAGCAGAGGGTTAGCTTAAAATAAAGCTATGATATGTAAAATTTTGTAACCTAAACGCTTGAGCCGCCGTATCCATGACTTCTCGCACTCTCCTATTTTCCCCAGTTGAAGAAGACCTGCGGCTGTTGACAGAAAACTTAAAACAGCTAGTAGGGGCGCGTCACCCTATCTTGTATGCAGCCGCAGAACACTTGTTCGGCGCGAAAGGAAAGCGGGTGAGGCCGGCGATTGTGCTGCTGATTTCGCGAACAACAATGCCTAATGAGGAAATCTCTCCTAAACACCGCCGACTGGCTGAAATCACGGAAATGATTCATACAGCTAGTTTGGTTCACGATGATGTGGTAGATGATTCCGACGTGCGCCGGGGTATCCCGACTGTGCACAGTTACTTTGGCAACCGAGTGGCAGTGTTGGCAGGAGATTTTCTCTTTGCTCAATCTTCGTGGTATTTGGCTAATTTGGACAATCTAGAAGTGGTGAAACTGCTTTCAGAGGTGATTATGGATTTGGCTGAAGGCGAAATTCAGCAAGGATTAAATGGATTTGATACCAGTTTGTCGATTGAGGCTTATTTGGAAAAAAGTTACTATAAGACAGCTTCTTTGATTGCTAACAGTTCTAAGGCTGCTGGCTGCTTGAGCGGTGTGTCTGCACAGTTGGCGGACGATCTATACAATTATGGGCGCGATATTGGGTTGGCGTTCCAGATTGTGGATGATATTTTAGATTTCACTGGTTCGACGGAGACTTTAGGTAAGCCTGCGGGTTCGGATCTTAAGAGTGGAAATTTGACGGCTCCAGTGTTATATGCTTTAGAGGAAAAGCCTTATTTGGAAGCATTGATCGAGCGGGAGTTTGCCCAAGAGGGAGATATTGAGCAGGCGATCGCGCTGGTGAAGGATAGTAAGGGAATTGAGCGATCGCGCGAATTGGCCGCACATCACGCACAGGCAGCAGTTGTGCGTTTGGCGGGGTTGCCACAGTCGGAGTCGAAGCAGGCTTTGATTGACTTGGGTGATTATGTTTTGAGCCGACTTTATTAGGTGCGATCGTACCGTTTTAGGGAAGATGATCGAATGGTGATTTACATCTTCCCTGAAAGTATTCTATAAATTAAAACTGAGGAAAAATTCTATGCAATCTGCTAAAGTCGTGATGGTAGATATCTTTAAGCCCACGCGATGCCAGTATAAAGTTTGACAATGTTTTTTTTGAAGGTGATAAAAAAAATCTTTTCCCTATCAATTTTGACTCTGTTTATTATTCTATCAACAGCAGACATCAGCCGCTCAATTATTAGTGCTTTCTCTAGTAGCAGATCGCATAATCCTCTTACCCTGAATCAATACACAGGTGTCGTCTACCTCGATAATGTTCAGTGTAGCGGTTCACTCCTCAAAGGAGGATTATACATTCTCACGGCGGCCCACTGTCTCAATGAGGGCGGAACTAAGGTTCCCGCAGATACCGAAATCAACGCTATTTTTAAATTGCCTAGAGGCGAAGTCAGTATCCCTATTACCAAGCATTTTATCCATCCAGGTTGGACTGGTTATGAGTCAGAAGTTGGCAATGATGTTGCTGTTTTAAAACTAGAAAGACAAGCGCCAAAATCTGCGGAACAATACGATCTTTACAGAGATGCAGATGAAATTGGCAAAGTTTTTACTAAAGTTGGCTATGGATATATTGGTGTAGGATCTAAGGGACAGGATGAAGATTCTAACTCGGAGGGTAAAAGATATGCGGGACAAAATCGCTATGAAGCATTAATTGATATTTTGAAAGATTCAAAAGTTACGGATTTTTCTGAGTTAGTTTTGGGGAGTCAATTACTTTTTGATTTCGATGATGGAACAGCTAAACATGATACTTTGGGTAGGCATTTTCCAAAGTTAGTCGATCGCGGTTTGGGAAAGGATGAAACTGCTACAGCTAGCGGAGATTCTGGCGGGCCTTCTTTTATTAATAGGAAAATTGCTGGTATTAGTTCTTGGGGTTATAGCGATCGCGGTTTTTTCAAGACAAATATCGGAGATATTGATAACATTGATGATAATGGCAGTTTTGGCGAAATTTCCGGGGACACGCGAGTATCTTTTTATGCTAATTGGATTGACAGAGTTATGCAATCTAATCGCTAATTTGTAGTTCCTACCCAATTGAAAACTTCTCCAGGTTAAATTTCCTCAGCCTTGCAGTAAAATTTAGGCGGTGCTTCACTAAAGTATTTAAACAAAGCTGGACATAACCATCCTTCCATATTCTTTGACTCCCACCTATACCAATTACCACCATACTCTTCTCTCAACCACAGTAACTCTGCTTGGTATCCAGGGAAAGGATTACCGGAAAATAATAGCCTGAAGCCTTTTTCAGCATTAGGAATTTCTGCAACCAGAATATTAATCATTTCTGGGATACCTTGAACAAAGGGTTCCTGTATCAGTCCCACTCTTTCATCATCAAAAACCCAAGTAGATTGTTGGCGATAGGGGAAAATTACCATCATGGCGTTAGACATTGCTTTAACTCCTTGTTACGTAAGTTATGAATAAGTTGTAAATTCGGAATGGTATAATAAAAATGCACTTTAAAATTTTAACATCAAATGATTGTTAACAAAAGCTACATCTATGTCTCCCCTGAAGACTATTTAGAAGGTGAAAAGGTCAGCCCTATTAAACACGAGTACAGGCAAGGGAACATCTACGCGATGGCTGGCGCAAGCAAGGCCCATGTCATTATTATGGGAAATGTATTTGCACTGCTGAGAAGCCATCTTCGCGGTAGTGGCTGCATACCTTACATTGCTGATACTAAAGTTCGCATTGAGGTAGCAAATACTTATTACTATCCTGATGTAGTGGTGAGTTGCGATGAACGGGATAGAACTTATCCTGATGAAGACTTCATTCGCTACCCGAAATTAATTGTAGAAGTGTTATCTCCGACAACGGCTGCTTTCGATAGAGGTGAAAAATTTGCCGACTACCGTACAATAGAAACTCTACAAGAATATGTGCTAATTAGTCAAGAAAGAGTGAGTGTAGAGTGTTTCAGTCGCAATGCTGATGGCCTATGGGTGCTCTACCCTTACGCTGCTGGTGAAGAAGTGCGGTTAGGAAGTGTGGATTTGCAATGTGCGATCGCGGCAATTTATGAAGATGTTTTAACTCTTAATTAAAATCCCAAAAATTCTACTTTCCAACAGCTAAGGCATATAAAAAACTACTGCCCCGATTCATCATATCTAACTCGATAGAGAATTGTGGCAGCATCGGAACAGATATCGCAATATTTAACTCTAATTGCTCTAGCAATTGTCTCACAGTTAAGCAGTTACTGACTCTTGGGTACGGGCAAAAATCATCCTACCAGCAGAAGTTTGTAATGCACTGGTAACGACTACTCTAACTTCGCCACCGACATAGCTACTGCCAGCTTCCACTACTACCATCGTACCATCTTCTAGATAGCCAATCCCCTGAGATGGTTCCTTACCTTCCTTGCGGATTTTGATCTCGATGGTATCTCCAGGTAAATAACTTGGACGCAATGCCTGAGTCAAGTCATTAATATTTAAAACGGCAACTTTCTGTACGCTTGCGACTTTAGACAAATTGTAATCATTAGTCAACAAAGTGCCGTTAATTTCCTGGGCAAAACGAACTAATTTAGCATCTACTGTTGCCAAATCTTCATAGTCAGCAGAGTGAATTTGAAGGCGATCTGGATAAGTTTCTTTCATGCTGTTAAGAATATCCAGTCCTCGCCGTCCTCGCGCCCGCTTTTGATCGTTCGCAGCATCAGCTATTAGTTGCAGTTCTTGTAAAACAAACTGAGGTACTAAGATTTGACCTTCTAAAAAACCAGTTTCCATTAGGTTTTCAATTCTGCCGTCGATGATGCAGCTAGTATCTAAAACCTTTGTAGGTGCTGGTTTAAAAGTGCCTTCTGCTACTAACACTGTATCTAAGCTGTGGGGATTGATCAGCCGCAAGAAAGCTCTGCCGTGAGTGTCAGCTAAGTTAACTCCAGTGAAACCAAACATGACGCTACCAAGGACGGCAACTAAAGGCTTAATGAAACCGAACTCGCGGGGAATGGGTAGTAGGAAAAGTGGTGCCAGCATTAAGTTGGCAACTAAAAGTCCGACGATTAAACCGATGGCGCGAGTTAGTAAGACTTCAACTGGCATATCGCGGACTTGTTTTTCTACCCGCCGATACGTGGTTTGGGCAACTAATCCGAGTACGAACCCGATTAATGCACCAAAAGCACCCAATACCGATCTCAAGCCTTCGATGTTGGTGACTTGTTCTAGTAGGTTGGCTGGGAGTAGGTCAACGCCGTAGAAGCCTGTCCCTGCGCCTGCGATTATGAATGAAATGATTATGATTGCATCAAGCATTTTTTTAGGCGGAATAATTTTGCTAATTTTATTATATCTTTGAGTTGATGGTATTATTTTTCTGGGATTGGTGTGGAAATCTCGACTGGTGCTCAGTGGTTGTAATAATTTTTATAAATTCTTCCTTTTGAGTGCGATCGCGCGTCGTTACTGTTTCACCTTGGGACTATACGGCTGCTGGATTGTGAGGTGATATTGCTTACATTCTTTGAAAACATACCTCATTATTAATGAAGATTTTATTAAGAAATTAGATTGTCAGTTACAGGTCACAGGGATAATGTGATGAGTTTTACTACAAGTCCAGCTAGATCGGAATTGAAGATGGTTGGGCAAGTCGCCGATGCTATTCCCAGTTCGGCTTATGTACATATTCCTTTTTGCCGCCGCCGCTGTTTTTACTGCGATTTTCCGGTGTCGGTGGTTGGCGATCGCCTACATGGGGACAATTCAGGGACGATTAAGGAATATATTGTGGCTTTGTGCCGCGAAATATCCATAACTCCCGCGTTTGGTCAATCTTTGCAGACGGTTTTTTTTGGAGGCGGTACGCCTTCGCTGCTTTCAGCTAGCCAGTTAAGCCAGATTTTGGCAACTCTCGATCGCAAGTTTGGCATTGCAGAGTCAGCAGAAATTTCGATGGAAGTTGACCCCGGTACTTTTAGTTTAGAGCAGTTGCAGGGATACAAAGCGGCTGGTGTAAATCGGGTGAGTTTGGGGGCGCAAGCTTTTCAAGATGAATTATTACAGATTTGTGGGCGATCGCATTCTGTAGCAGATATTTATGAGGCGGTAGATTTGATTCAAACAGCGGAAATTGCCAATTTCAGTTTAGATTTAATTTCTGGTTTGCCACACCAAACTCTAGAACAGTGGCAATCTTCTCTCTCGGCAGCAACGACAATTGCTCCCAATCATTTATCTTGTTACGATTTAGTTGTTGAGCCTGTAACTGCTTTTGGGCGTTACTTTGAAACGGGAATTAAGCCTTTGCCAGCGGATGAAACGGCGGCTCAAATGTATCGCCTAGCACAGCAAATTTTAACGGGTGCTGGATATGAACATTATGAAATCTCTAATTATGCTCTGCCTGGTTATCAGTGCCGTCATAATCGGGTTTATTGGGAAAATCGCCCTTATTATGGTTTCGGGATGGGGGCGGCGAGTTATGTGCAGGGGGTGCGGTTGACGCGATCGCGCACCAGGAAAGATTATTATCAGTGGGTAGATAACTTGGGATTGGTAAAAATCGATGAAAGTCCCATCGAACCTTCAGATTTTTTGTTAGAGACGCTGATGTTGGGATTGCGTTTGGCAGAGGGGCTTAATATTGAGGCGATCGCGCAAAAATTTGGAGAAAAAACACTGGAGAAGATTTGGAGTTGTTTACAACCTTACTATCGGCAAGGATGGGTAGAAATTACCACAGATGACGGGTTGGTATCGGATCTCGAAGATAGTCAGAAACTACCACTATTCTCCTATCTAAGGTTGAGCGATCCTGAAGGATTTTTGTTTTCTAACACAATTTTAGCTGCTCTCTTTAGCAAGTTGGGAGAGAAAGATCGACTATAGCTGAAGACCTAGAACCGCTTTTATCCTTAAGACTGAGAAAGTTTAGTAACTGGGTACAAACACAGCAATTTTTTATTGATCCCCGTATCATTCCTCTTAAATTTGATATGATTTATATTGATCCCCAGAGAGAGGCACTTCCCAGCTCAACTTAATCTTTAGATAGAGGCAACTAGAAATCGGCGGCTGCAATACTTAAGAGGTATGAACTAGAAAGCTCTTAAATGAACGCTCTAACTCTCGAAGGTATTGACAGCTATACCAAATCTGAACCCCTGATTGGTGTGCCGGGCGCTCAGTGTACCAAGTGCGCTCTTTGCAGTCACTACCAACTTCACGGGAGGCGGGGCGGAAATTGCCAATTGCTAAATATAACAGTTAGAGGCGGGTGGAAGGCGTGTTCTTTTGCAATGTCGCCCTTTGCAACTTCTTGGGATAGTGAGTTGGTGAAGCGATCGCCTGTGGAATTTCTAAATTAATAGAATGAACGCTTGGGCGATTTTGCTGTATCCTTCTCAGCTATAATTAGCTGAGATAACTTGCCAATTAGTTACCCATTGAAATAGAAATTTACGGATATGACTCTAACTCTCGATCGGCTACCTTCAGATATCTCTGGGCGGATTCTCTGCTTGTACGTGAATAAGACTAACACAATGCAGATTGCTCGGATTGTTAATATTGCTAATTGGTATTTTGAGCGAACTGTTTTTCCAGGTGAACGTTTATTATTTGAAGCGTTACCGGAGGCGGAGTTGGAAATTTGGCAAAGTGTTGAGACGGGTGCTGTTGAACTCGATAAAATTTTGTGCGATCGGTTGCGGGTTGAGGAATAAACTGACTCTTTGGTATAAAATTAATTTGACTTTAGTCAAGGAGGGCGATCGGTCTTTTTTTTGAGAGGGCGATCGCTTTTTTGGGTGAAGTTAATGAGTTTTGATGGTGAAGGTATAGGGTTGAGGATGGTAAGCCAATATTATTTAAGGAATTTGTAGCTTCATACAACCTCTAAAAAATACCTAAACAACCATCACCAAACTGATAACGAAGTTCTGATAAAAATTGTAAAATTTATAACAAGGAGTGCTATAGTAGTGTTAT
>DATGYA010000558.1:0-11974 GCA_035298405.1 Kamptonema sp.
GTTTGGGGATGAGGTGATGGGCTGTTAAAGCATTCATCTCTCTTTCACAAAGTTCGCACTGCATGATATTTTCACTGTGATTTTATAAGGATGATTATTATCAATAGCTTTTCATTAAAATCATTTTTTTGTAGTTGATAGCTGGAAACAGTATTGTTATAAACACCCCCCAAGATAGGGGGGTGGAGGTTAAAAACCTCAAATTATATACAACAGCACAAACAGGACAATCCAAATTACATCCACAAAGTGCCAATAAATTTCAGTTGCTTCAACCCCAAAATGGTGTTCGTTGGAATAGTGATCTTGAGTGCGCGATCGCCACAACACCCCAATCATTAACAACACCCCTAAAGTAACGTGCAAACCGTGAAAAGCTGTCAAAACGTAAAACGAACTGGCATACAAATTAGTAGTCAAGCCAAACTCTAAATTGCTGTATTCGTAAACCTGACCAACTAAGAAAATTACCCCCATGATGACAGTCACGAGCAGCCAATTTCGTAAACCCTTCACATCATTCTTCTTAATAGCAGTATCGGCATTGTGGATCACAAAACTGCTAGAAATCAGAATCAACGTATTAATCCCAGGTAGCAACAACTCACGCTCAGGCGTACCTTCAGGAGGCCATGCAGGGGCCATTGCGCGGTAAATTAGATACGCTGCAAACATACCGAAAAATATCATACCCTCCGCACATAGGAACACAATCACCCCTAAAAGACGGTGATCTGGATGTTCCTCCCCATGAGCTTCTGCGTGCTCAGCAGCGTGATGATAATTGAGGGCAGTTTTTGATGGATCTATCGCTGGAGTTTGCATGGAAAATTGATAATTGGTAATTGTTGACTGATGACTGTTAACTGTTAACTGTTAACTGTTAACTGTTAACGATTTCTTTGATGCGTTCCTCAGTATCCTGAACTTCCTCCATCCCGTAATCATAAGGTCCAGTTTCCAAGACTGGTATTCCTTCAAAATTCTCAATGGGCGGTGGCGAAGTTGTCATCCATTCCAAACTCAAAGCTTCCCAAGGATTATCGCCTGCTTTCGGGCCGTAAATCCAGCTCCAGATTGCATTAATTATGAATGGAATTGTAGACACTGCAAGCATATAAGCACCCACAGTACAAATCACATTAATGGCAGTAAATTTTGGGTCGTACATAGCCACCCGCCGAGGCATTCCTTGCATTCCCAAAACGTGCATTGGCAAGAAAGTCACAGTAAAGCCAACATAAGTTAGCACAAAGTGAACTCGGCCCCAAAATTCATTTAGCATCCGCCCCGTCATTTTGGGGAACCAATGGTAAAATGCAGCGTAAATTCCAAATACTGAGCCACCAAACAGCACATAGTGCAAGTGAGCAACGACAAAGTAGGTATCGTGAACGTGGATGTCGAAAGGTACGGAAGCTACCATGATCCCAGTGATGCCACCGAGGAGAAAAGTAGAGATAAAACCCATCCCAAATAGCATGGCACTAACGAGCCGAAGTTTACCTCCCCAAATAGTTGCCAACCAGCTAAATATCTTAATCCCTGTCGGTACGGCGATCACCATTGTGGCGATCATAAAAAACATCCGTAACCAGCCAGGAGTGCCGCTGGTAAACATATGGTGCGCCCAGACAATTAAACCTAAAAAGCTAATCGCTAGACTGGAATATGCGATCGCTAAATAACCAAAAATTGGCTTGCGCGAATGCACAGGTAAAACTTCTGAAATCACGCCGAAAAATGGCAGAATCATAATGTAAACTGCCGGGTGGGAGTAAAACCAGAATAAATGCTGGTATACAACCGGATCGCCGTTGCCACTTGGGTTAAAAAATGACGTTCCTGCTAACAAGTCAAATGAGAGCAGAATCAAAGCTGCGGCTAAAACAGGAGTAGCAATTAAAGTCAGTGCTGAAGTCGCAATCATTGCCCAGCAAAACAAAGGCATTTGATTGAAATTCATCGTCGGGACTCGCATCGTGAAGATGGTGACGGCAAAATTCACCGCTCCCAAAATCGAAGAAGTTCCTAGTATCAACACGCTGAGAATCCAAATTTCCTCTCCAGCTTGGGCAGTAATTAAACTCAATGGTGGATAGGAAGTCCAACCTGCCTGGGGTGCTCCTACAAAAAAACTGCTCAATAGCAACACGCCGCCTATGGGAATTAGCCAAAAGGCAACAGCATTTAACCTGGGAAATGCCATGTCTTTTGCCCCAATCATTAAGGGGATTAGAAAGTTGGCAAATCCGGCTCCGGCGGGTACGATCCACAGGAAGATCATCACCGTTGCATGAACTGTAAAGAGGCTGTTGTAGAGTTCGGGACTGACAAAATCAGAATCGGGGGTGGCAAGTTCTGTACGAACTAGGGTTGCCATTACTCCGCCGATTAGATAGAAACAAAAGGTTGTGACTAGATATTGAATACCGATGACTTTGTGGTCGGTATTAAAAGTGAAGTAGTCTTGCCAAGGTCTCGACGGGGTTTCTATGCCGCGAGCGTCAATATTGGCAGTTTCTTGTAACTCTGCTTGCGTCATAATCAAAAAATCAGAAGAAGTGGTAATTGGAGATTGTTAACGGTTAACGGTTAACGGTTAACTGTTAATTGTTACTTATTACCGTTTTTCAATTGCTTAAGCGTGTCGGTGTTAATTCCCATTTCACTTGCGTAGGGAGCTAGAAATTCTCCTTCTGACAAATTGGCAGGATTAACTGCAACTGTTTGCTCTAGGTTTTGGCTTTGGGCAACCTGCTGACTCTGAAGCCAACTGTCGAACTCTTCTGGTGTCTGAACGATCGCCAGAGCTTTCATTGCTCCATGATAAGCCCCGCATAGTTCAGCGCAAACTATGCGATACTCGCCTGTTTTACTGGCCGTAAACCTAAGCTCGCTCGGTCGTCCGGGAATTGCATCTTGTTTGAGGCGAAATTCTGGCAGCCAGAAAGCATGAATTACGTCTGTGGCGGAGATATTCAGTTGCACATCGCGACCAATTGGCAAGTGTAATTCCCCTGAACCAACGCCACTTTCTGGGTAGCTAAAAATCCAGGCGTATTGCAAACCTGTCACATTTACAACTAAGTCTGCTACTTTGCCTTCATTGTGCGGAGAGGCGCCAATGCCGAGAGCAATTTGTTGCTCTACTTGTGGTGCTGGCATCTTGCCTGTTTCAGACAACATATCTCCTATTTGGGGTGTTTCCGATAAAGTTGCCGCGATCGCAGCCCCTGGCATTTTAGCGTGGGCCTGCATTGTACCGCGATCGTGATTTCCCATCGGATCGAGACCGCCCATCTCGTTGTAAATCTCAAAACTGTAGACCCCGATACCCATAATGATTACTGCCGGGATTGCAGTCCACAGAATTTCTAGGGGGATATTGTCGTGCCAAGGCGGCCCATCTGTATTGTCACCTTGACGACGGCGAAATTTAATCGCAGCAATGATTAGGGCTCCGTGCACGATCACAAACAAACCAATCGAGATGGTCATCATTGTATTGAACAGTGCGTCGATGTGGGTTGCTTCTTCTGAAGCTGCGATCGGCATTAAACCGTGATTTTGACCATACCAGAGGCTGATAAGAGTCACTACGATGCCCACCAGCATCGTGAGGATAGAACTTGGGATATTCACTCGATACCTCCTAGCATAGACACTTATTTACTTTAAACCTTTAGGAGAGAAGTCGCTTTTTGAAGCTCGGTTGTTTGTGGGCTGTCATCTTACAGGCGGTTATACCTTCTTAGGGTAGAGCAGGAATTGAGTTAACATCTGTTACTTTCGCCAATTTTTAGAATTTTTTTATGCTTTTAACAGTATCTTAAGATTGTCTTTATAAATTTGATGCCAGAGTAAGCTACAATACAAAAATTTTCTAAATAAATTAAGGTTTATTCATTAAAGTTACAGAAAATTATCTCAAATTATGATGTAGTAAAGACAGTAAAGCTGAAATCATTGTAAAGAGTACCCAATCGGATTTTACCGCCGCTACTGTAGTAAAGATGACTGTTTTTCAAAAAAAGAGGCTGTTAAGCTCACCCTTAGCAAAGGCTAATAATTTAATGAAGTTTGATTGGGGATTAAGGTTAAGGTAAAGCTCATGGCTAACTCTGTTTTAAATCAACCAGCCGCGCAGCCGCAAGCGGAGTGGCAGCCAAGGGATATTATTCGCAGCCTCGTTTGGAAGATGGCGATCGCGACTTGGCTATTGATGGCGGTAGGTAGCGCGACGCGGGTAATGAATGCTGGTCTCGCTTGCCCTGACTGGCCGCTGTGCTACGGTGAGTTAATACCCGCAGCGCAGATGAATCTGCAAGTATTTTTGGAGTGGTTTCACAGGCTGGATGCGTCATTGATTGGGTTGAGCGCGATCGCGCTGGCGGGACTATCTTGGTGGTATCGCGATCGCCTCCCCGGTTGGGTACCCAGCGCCTCCGCACTTGCCCTATTTTTGATAGTTTTCCAAGGCCTTCTCGGAGGTTTGACAGTAACGCAACTGCTGCGGTTTGACATCGTTACCGCCCACTTGGGTGCCGCATTAGTATTTTTCATCACCCTAATCGCGATCGCCTTAATGCTCACACCCTATCAAGCAACTGGCACTGTGGGCAAACTACCCTGGGTAGCATCGATCGCAGCTTTACTGATTTACCTGCAAAGCTTACTAGGGGCATTAGTCGGCTCTCAATGGGCGCTGCATCAATGTTTGGGCGCATCGCAGCTATGCGGCGTGATGAATAGCCATATTATCGGGATCGTACCCGCCACCGCCGGAACTTTAGCAGTAATCGCGATCGCACGGCGCACCCCCGCACTGAATGCAACCTTACGACAACTAGCAAACTGGGCTGGTATTTGCCTAATTGCACAATTAATTTTAGGAGTAGCAACTTTCCGGTTGCATCTTCAAGTAGAACCGCTAACAGTTGCTCATCAAGCAGTAGGCGCAGCTTTACTAGCGACACTTGTAGCCTTCAGCGTTTTAGCATGGCGCGATCGCACGCTATCGGCCAATTAATAACCTTCAGGCGGGATCTCCGACCCACCCCACAAGAAAATTTACTCTTTGTGGAACAGGCCTCTTGCCTGTTATTGATATCAGTGCCAGATATCAATAGTTAAAACCAGGGGCTACAAAAACAAAGCCTGCCACGCGCTACGCTATGAAATTTAGGAAAGGAAATAATGCAGGAAATTCTTACTACCAACCCCTCCCGAATCCATCAAAACCTTTTGCAGGTAGTTCAAAGTTACTACCAATTAACAAAGCCGAGAATTATCCTATTGCTGTTAATTACCACAGCAGCGGGAATGTGGATGGCAGCTAAAGGAGAAGTCGATCCCCTATTGCTATTAGCAACTATGACTGGAGGTGCTTTAGCTTCTGGCGCTGCTAATACTATTAACTGTATCTATGACAGCGACATCGACTATATCATGGAGCGCACCCGCTGGCGGCCGATTCCTTCTGGACGGGTAAAGCGACGAGATGCTTTAATATTCGCGATCGCACTTGCTAGTTTATCCTTCACATTGCTAACAGTTGTTGCCAATTTACTAGCCGCTCTCTTAGCAATGTCTGGCATTGTTTTCTATGTACTAATTTACACCCACTGGCTGAAACGCCACAGCGTCCAAAATATCGTCATTGGCGGTGCCGCAGGTGCAATTCCGCCCCTAGTAGGTTGGGCCGCTGTTACAGGCGATTTGAGTTGGACAGCATGGCTATTATTTGGGATTGTTTTCTTGTGGACACCCCCACATTTTTGGGCTTTAGCAATGATGATTGGCGAGGAATACGCAGAAGTAGGCGTACCAATGTTACCAGTAGTTAAAGGCGATAAAGCTACTGCGGTGCAGATTTGGATTTACACCCTGATTTTGATTCCAGCAACTTTGCTCCTAGTTTATCCACTGAATGCAGCGGGTGCAGTGTATGGAGTGGCGGCAACTTTACTGGGGGCAATTTTTATGCAGAAAGCTTGGGTTTTGTTGCAGTCTCCAGAAGATCGGGGAATAGCGCGATCGCTGTTTAAATATTCCATCTTCTACATGATGTTACTCTGCGCCGGGATAGTAGTTGACAGTTTACCCGTAACCCATCAATTGACTGCTGCTGTTGCTGAGAATATGCAGACTTTAATTAGTGCAATTCCGCTGTAGGAATGAGTTAAAAAAGTAGTTTCTCCGCTATAAAAACTTGAGGTAAGGAATGTTCCTTACCTCAAATTTTAGCTGACTATTTCCTATAGAATAGGGCAGTTAAAGCTTAGTAGCCTCTGGTATTGGGTTTGTGAACGATAAAGCTCAGCACTTGGCACTGCTTCACGTTATCAAAACCCATCACGCGGATGTAGCAAGTTGGATTTTCTTGACGGCAAGAGTTAATTTCGCTCATGATCTCTTGCACGCTTTTAGCGCCGAACAAAGGCAACTTCCACATCGTCCAATAGCGCATTTCGGCAGCAGAGGTTTCGTTGAATTCCACACCGGGAATATAACCCTGATCCAAAATATATTGCAGTTGCTTAGCAATTTGTGAATCACTCAGTGGGGGCAAATAAGACAGAGTTTCGTAACGCCGCTCTTTTGGTAAAGTCTTCATCTTTCCTAATCTCTAGAATGTGTACGCGATCGCTTTTTCCCCATCAACCAATTAAGATATATTATCCAAATTAGTTTCCGAGTCTAATTGTGTTTCAGGATGGCCGCTGGATACAGACATATTCAGTTGCGTAATTCGCTCTAAGTGCTGGCGTTGGTGTCCCATATTCGCCTGCTGAATGCCAGTGCGAACCATCTCCGGCAAATAATCTGCTACTTCCTGCGCCAAATGATCCCGCACCGTCATGATCCGAAATGCCAGCTCTTGGTTTTGCTGAAGTAGCTCTTGCAGGTAAATTTCCCCGTCTTGGATTTTGCCAGTTGAGGAAGCATTGCTCAACCAGATTGCTATCGGCGGATTAGTTTCACTCAATTGAGCGATCACAATCCGCACAGCCTGATAGGTAAGATAGCTAGCCAGCACCTTAGTGGTGTCTTTCGCAACTTGTTTAATATCCATTTTTGACCGCAGCCTTAAAGAGCTTTGAGTTTTGAGTTTTGAGTTTTGAATTAACAACTTTCTAACTCAAAACTCAATACTTAACACTCAATACTTAACTCTTTCGATCAGACGGTATCCATTGCTTCAAACTCGAACTTGATTTCTTTCCACAGTTCGCAAGCAACAGCCAGTTCAGGACTCCATTTGCAAGCTTCACGAATGATGTCGCCGCCTTCGCGCATGAGGTTGCGACCTTCGTTACGAGCTTGAATGCAAGCTTCCAAAGCCACGCGGTTAGCAGTTGCGCCTGGAGCATTACCCCAAGGGTGGCCCAAGGTGCCGCCGCCGAACTGTAAGCAAGAGTCGTCGCCGAAGATTTCCACCAAGGCGGGCATATGCCAAATGTGGATACCGCCGGAAGCAACGGGCATCACCCCAGGCATAGAAGCCCAGTCTTGGGTGAAGTAAATACCACGTGCGCGGTCTTGTTCGATGTGATCTTCGCGCATCAAGTCTACGAAGCCCATCGTGATGCCTTTTTCGCCTTCCAGTTTGCCCACAACTGTACCGGAGTGCAGGTGGTCGCCACCGGACATCCGCAAGCACTTGGCAAGCACGCGGAAGTGGATACCGTGATTTTTCTGACGGTCGATCACGGCGTGCATGGCGCGGTGGATGTGCAACAAGATACCGTTGCGACGACACCATTTGGCCAAGGTGGTGTTAGCTGTGAAACCACCGGTCAGGTAGTCGTGCATGATGATCGGGGTTTTGAGTTCTTTGGCGAACTCAGCCCGCTCCATCATTTCTTCGCAGGTGGGGGCGGTGACGTTCAGGTAGTGGCCCTTAACTTCGCCTGTTTCTGCTTGGGCTTTTTCGATAGCGTCTTGAACGAACAAGAAGCGATCGCGCCAGCGCATGAAGGGCTGAGAGTTGATGTTTTCGTCGTCTTTGGTGAAGTCTAAACCGCCACGCAGACACTCATACACGGCGCGGCCGTAGTTCTTCGCAGACAGACCCAATTTGGGTTTGATGGTACAACCCAACAGGGGACGACCGTACTTGTTCAATTTGTCACGCTCAACGGTGATACCGTGAGGTGGGCCTTGGAAGGTTTTCAGGTAGGCGATGGGAACACGCAAATCTTCCAAACGCAAAGCACGTAAGGCTTTAAAGCCGAAAACGTTACCCACCAAGGAGGTTAGCAGGTTGGTGACGGAACCTTCTTCAAACAAATCCAGCGGATAGGCAATAAAGCAGATGTACTGGTTATCTTCGCCGGGAACTGGCTCGATGTCATAACAGCGGCCTTTGTAGCGGTCGAGGTCGGTCAGCAAGTCCGTCCATACGGTTGTCCAAGTACCAGTTGAAGATTCGGCGGCCACAGCGGCTCCAGCTTCTTCTGGGGGAACTCCCGGCTGGGGTGTAACACGGAATGCAGCCAGAATATCTGTATCTTTTGGTGTGTAGTCCGGCGTGTAATACGTCAGTTTATAGTCTTGAACTCCGGCTTTATACCCAGCCTTTGATTGAGTTTGGGTTTTAGCGTAAGACATAAGTCGCGTCCCTTGAATCGCTTAAATTTTTCGTCTACTGGCAGACTCTTAAGAATATATCAAGAAAGCGATCCTGTGTAATTTTAATATTATTTTAATTTACATAAGTTTACTTTATTTGTTGCAATATTTCCAAATATTATTTAACAATTCTTAAAATCTTATGGATGGTAGGGGTGATAAGGATGTAGAATAATGATGAGTTTGTTTGAAAATCTTGGCTGTGGAGGCGATCGCAGATTTGCGACCTTATAAAAAAACCAACTAGATCGGTTAACGAACCGGAGTCAATTCCTTTTAAAGGATAGAATAAATTCAACCCCACAAGAGACAAATACAGCATATTTTAGTAATAAAAAATTAAGAATAAAAGCATCAAGCTGGAATTACTATCAGTAATTCCAGCTTACAGTAGAATTTTTCCGTGTCATTCTGAGGAACGAAGCAATCTCAAGCAATCTCAAGAATTGACGATTGCTACGCTCGCAATGCCATAGTTACGTTTAATATAGATATTCAGCCCTTCCTAAATTGGTTGTGCATCAGCCCCTCTTAATCGCCTCCCACTGTATTAATCCCGATTGCCCAAGCCCCTATCCTCAGACTTGGGGCAATAATTTTTGTCAGAGTTGCGGAGCTCCCTTGCGGCTGCTAAATCGATACGTTCCTCTACAGCGCCTCGGCGTGGGTGGTTTTGCCGCTATTTACACAGTCTGGGATTTACAGTCTCAGACAGAACAAGTGCTGAAAGTGCTGCTCGAAACTTCGCCCAAAGCCTTAGAATTGTTCGAGCAAGAAGCTTGGGTATTAGCGAGTTTGCGCCATCCGGGGATACCTAGAGTTGAGGCTGATGGGTATTTTCACCTCGAACTCCGAATTGCTACAACTCAGGGGAATTATTCAACTCGCTTACTTCCTTGTCTGGCGATGGAAAAAATTCATGGCCAAACTTTGCAGGATCTTCTGGATCTTTACCCTCAAGGATGTCCAGAGGGATGGGTTTTCAGTTGGCTAACTCAAGCTATTGAGATTTTGCAGGAATTGCACGATCGCAATATCATTCACCGAGATATTAAGCCGTCTAATTTAATGCTGCGGGAGGAAACAGGGCAACTGGTAATGATTGATTTTGGGGGGGCGAAACAGGTTGGACTAGATGGGGGTAAGAAAGGGAGTTTGAGTTCAACTCGGCTGATTTCTCCGGGGTACAGTCCGCCGGAACAAATTATTGGCGCTGCGGTGGGGCCTGCTGCGGATTTTTATGCTTTGGGCCGGACTTGTATTCACTTGCTGACGGGTAAGTATCCGGCGGATATTGAAGATCCGCTGACTGGGGAGTTGCGGTGGCGACATATTGCGCCTCATGGTCAGGGTTTGGCTAATTTGTTGGATGAGATGGTGCGATCGCAGGTACGGGAACGTCCAATAAGTGCTATTCAAATTCGCGATCGCCTCGCTAAACTTTCTTTAAGCCAAAAATCGCCTAATTTGATAGTTGCTGCGGGTCAAGGCGTTCTGAATTTTTCGTGGGAACTGTTGGCGACGGTAGCTGAAGGTATTGGAAACTTGACGGTTTTCCTTTTCAGCGCGATCGCGCAGACAGTGGTTGCTTCTCTAGATACTGCTTGGGAAATGGTTTTAGGCGGAATTGGCGGTAGTGTGGGGGCTGTTAGCGGCTTGCTTTTGGCTTATTGGTCGCCTCTGGGCCCATATTTGGCAGGTTTGCTGAATGAAGGTTTGCACGAGCTCGTACCCGATATTACCTTCAATGTGGGGCCAGAAGTGTTGCTGTTTGGACTTGCGGGTTTGGGAACTGCGATCGGTTTGACGGATGCGGGAGGGTTTCGCCAGCGTCGCCGCTATTGGATGGCGAGTTTTACTGGAATGCTAGGGTATGGGCTCGGCGGGTTGTGTTGGGCGAGTGGGATTGATGAGATGATGTTAGTGGGGGCGATGGCGATCGCATCTCTGACTTTGGGAATGGGTTTGCGTAGCCATCATGGGGTTCATGCTTTAGTGAGTGCGATCGCGCCTTTTGCTGTGTTTGCTGCTTTCAATACTTTTAAACTTTTTCCTCAAGGTTTTTTGCATTTTCTTTTGGTAGCTCACTCTCATCCAAATTGGTTACAATTTTGGGGTAGCATCGCCTTTTTTAGCTTGATGGGAAGTGCGATCGGATTTTGTCTCGGTGCGAGTCATTATTTAATTGTTCCTGTATTGCGGTGGTTGGGATGGCGCTAAATTGTTAACTGTTAACTGTTAACTGTTAACTGTTAACTGTTAATTAAGAGCAGTACATAATCAATTGAAAAATGCTATAAATAAGATCGTATCCGCATAAAAACTGATTCTATTCTCTTCTTCCCTAGCCCCTAGTTCCTAGCTATATTTTAGTAATTTAATGCCAGTCACGATTAATCAATTAATTCAATCTAAACAACAAAGTCGTCAAATTGTAGTTTTGACGGCCTACGATTTTGCTATTGCCCAAATTCTAGACCAAGTAGGTGTTGATATTATTTTAGTAGGCGATTCTCTGGCAATGGTAGCATTAGGCTATGAAACAACTCTGCCAGTAACTCTCGATGAAATGATCCATCACGCGAAAGCGGTACGTCGCGGAGTTAAGGAAGCGTTAGTTGTGGTGGATTTACCATTTTTAAGTTATCAAGAAAGTCCGCAACAAGCGATGCACTCAGCGGGGAGGGTGTTGAAAGAGACGGGGGCGCAAGCGATAAAATTAGAGGGGGGAAATCCGGCGATCGCGCATACAGTATCTCTGTTAACATTAGCCGGAATACCTGTGATGGGTCATGTGGGTTTAACTCCGCAGTCGGTACACCAACTGGGATATCGGAAACAGGGGAAAACGGCTGAGGCGAGTGAGAGAATTTTAGGGGAGGCGATCGCGCTTCAAGACGCGGGGGCTTTTGCGATCGTATTAGAGCATATTCCGGCGGATTTAGCAGCTCAAATTAGTCAAAAGTTGGCAATTCCTACTATTGGCATTGGTGCGGGGCCTGATTGTGACGGTCAAGTTTTAGTAATTAATGATTTGTTGGGGCTTTCTGTGCGATTGCCTCCGTTTGCGAAGGCCTATACTAATTTGCGGGAAACTATTACTGAGGCCGTGCAGAATTATGCAATGGAAGTTAGAGAGGGGAAGTTTCCTGAGTGAGTTTTGATATGGGTGGGTTTTGTGGATTTATGTTTAATTAATTTCACATATTATATCATTTTCAAAGACCTGTAGGGGCGGGTTCGCCAATAGCTGAAAGCGTAGCGTAAAGACTCAAAAACCCGCCCCCACCCCACGATTAATCCGGGGCGGGTTTTGTGAATTAATCGTTTTTATGAT
>DATGYA010000559.1:0-16365 GCA_035298405.1 Kamptonema sp.
GTCAGAATACATGGAGAAGCACGCAGTTTCTCGGTTAATTGGTGCGCCTCCTGGCTATGTTGGCTATGACGAAGGCGGACAATTAACTGAGGCAATTCGCCGCCGTCCTTATGCGGTGATTCTATTCGATGAAATCGAAAAAGCTCACCCGGATGTATTCAACATTATGCTGCAAATTCTGGATGATGGTCGCGTTACTGACGCGCAAGGTCACACAGTAGACTTTAAGAATGCTGTGATTATTATGACCAGCAATGTTGGCTCTCAATACATTTTAGATGTGGCAGGAGACGACGAAGAAATGCGGAGTCGGGTGATGGAAGCAATGCGAACTACTTTCCGCCCAGAATTCCTGAACCGGATTGATGAGATGATCATCTTTGAGGGATTGAGTAAGAAGGAGTTGCGGCAAATTGTGCAGTTGCAAATTGTGCGCTTAGAGAAACGGTTAGCTGACCGCAAGATGTCTCTCAAGTTGTCTGAGACTGCGCTCGATTTCTTAGCAGAAATCGGATATGACCCCGTTTATGGGGCGCGTCCGCTAAAACGAGCAATTCAACGGGAGTTGGAAACGCAAATTGCCAAGGGAATTTTGCGCGGAGATTTCAGCGACGGCGACATGATTTTTGTTGAGATTGAGAATGAACGGTTGGCCTTTAAGCGTTTGCCTGCCGAGTTGTTGATGACTAAATAATTTGAGGGCGATCGCTCTTTTTTAGAGAGGGCGATCGCTTTTTTTGACAAATGCTAGGTGCTTATGCTATAACTTGAGCCGATGCTTAAATTACCGCCAAAAAATTTACTTTGCCAGTGACGAATTATGAGCTCGGTCTAAAAGTAAGCAAAAATGAAATACAAAAATTTAGCAACCGTCACAGCCTTAGCATCTTTATTGCTGACAACACAGGCAATAGCCGCCGACCCCAATCACTATAGAAGATTAATTCAAACCAGAGAATGTCCCGGATGCGACCTGCGAGGTATATCCTTGATCGGACTTGACCTCAGCCGCACTAACCTTATAGGTGCAGACCTCCGGGATGCCGACCTCAGAAGAGTTTACCTAGAAAATGCCAACTTGCTAGGCGCTGACCTCCGGGGAGCGATTTTAGAGGGAGCTTCCCTAGTCAAAGCCGATCTCAGCGCCGCAGACCTCAGACAGGCGAACTTTTACGGTGCTAACCTCGAAAAGGCACGCTTGGCCTACGCCGCTCCCGGTCGCCTCGAAGCTCACAACTTTGACCGTCGCAAACCCAACCAAACTAGGTTACAAGATGCCGACTTACGCTATGCCAACTTAAGAGGGGCCGACTTGCGGGGGGCAAATCTTTATAAAACAAATCTGACTACTACCAACCTGAACGAAGCCAACCTTTTATATGCCAACCTCCAACAAGCTGATTTGAGGGGAACCAATCTTCAGGGAGCTTACTTGGTGAGAAGCTACTTACAAAAAGCTGATTTGAGCGGTGCTAACTTAAGCGGTGCAGATATCGGTGGCGCTAATTTGACAGGAGCGAATCTGACGAGAGCTAATCTCATCAGTGCCAAGTTAGATTTAGTTGACTTGGACAAACCTAGTTGCATCAGTGACACTTGCCAAGTTTATCCTACTCAACTGGAAGGAGCGATTTTGTACCAAGCCAGCTTAATCAATGCAGATTTGACGGGGGCGAACTTGCGGGGGGCTGATTTGCGCGGAGCTGACTTGCGGAGTGCTAACCTCAATGGGGCAATTCTTACAAATGCGGATCTCAGCTTTGCGGCTTTAGCGGGTACGAATTTGAGAACCACCGACCTCAAGGGGGCAACTCTGCCAAATGGGATGAGGCAATTTTAGCAAGGTTTGTTTTCCGGTCGGCTCAATCAACGTTAAATTATTAAAAGAATGGGAGTTGAAAACTACCCGCAGATAAGATAATCACAATTTAGCCCCAAATCTCAGAGTCATTTATGCCTAGAACTCAAAAAAACGATAACTTCATTGACAAAAGCTTTACGGTGATGGCAGACATCATTCTCAAAATTTTGCCTACTAATCAAAAAGCGAAGGAAGCTTTTGCCTACTATCGGGATGGTATGTCTGCTCAAGCGGACGGAGAATACGCGGAAGCGCTGGATAATTATAATGAAGCTCTGACGCTAGAAGAAGATCCTTACGATCGCGCTTATATTCTGTACAACATGGGTCTGATTCATGCTAGCAACGGCGAACACGATCGCGCTTTGGGATATTACGCTCAGGCGATCGATCTCAACCCCCGAATGCCGCAAGCGCTGAATAATATTGCTGTAATTTACCACTACAAAGGGGAAAAGGAAAAAGAAACTGGTAATGAGGAGGCAGCAGAAGAGTTGTTTGATAAAGCTGCTGAATACTGGAAGGAAGCGATCCGGCTGGCTCCCAATAATTACATTGAGGTACAAAACTGGCTGAAAACTTCGGGGCGATCGCAGATTGATGTATATTTCTAAATCTTGTTAGTGGTTAGTTGTTAGTTGTTGGTTGTTGGTTGTTAGTTGTTGGTTGTTTGTTCGTTAGGATATAGCCTTTCTCAGGTAGATGAGGTATGAGTATTAATTGGTAATTGGAGTTGCTAGGTGCTTACCTCACTTAGCTACATAAGCACAATTAAGAGGGCTAAAGCCCAACTACGTACATCACTTAGTTGAGAACCGCTATAGAATGAAACCTAGCTCACCTATAAATATAGCAGCGTTTATTTATATCCTAACAACTAACGATCGACAATTAACGACTAACCACCAACCACTAACAACTAACAACTAACAAGTAACAACTAACCACCAACCACTAACCACCAACCACTAACAACTAACCACTAACAACTAACCACTAACAAATTAAACATGAAAATCGATACCGAACAAGTGCGTAAAGTTGCTCATCTAGCGAGATTAGAGCTAACGGAGGAAGAAGCAGAGCAATTTACAACTCAATTAAGCAGCATTTTGGAGTATTTCGAGCAGTTGAGCGAACTAGATACAAGTGACGTTCCGCCTACAACAAGGGCGATCGATGTTAGTAACATCATGCGCTCGGATGAGTTGGAGCCGTTTGCTAATCGGGAAGCAATTTTAGCGGCAGCTCCGGAGCAAGATGGCGACTTTTTCAGAGTGCCTAAAATTATTAGCGAAGAATGATGAGTTCAGACAAGTTACCTACAAAATACCCCCATAGGGCATTGTAAATTAGCAAGGAAAAGGTTTAACTGATTAAGCGAAGCTTACACTATCAGGTTGACCGCCGATGCTTAAACTTTCAGCACTACTATTGGTACTCAGCATTATTACTGTTGCCTGTAGTGGAACTCCGAATCAAACTGTAGCTCCAACACCAGCGAGCACCAGTGTTTCTAGTCCCAGCAAAGACTCTCAGGCGATCGCTAAACCCTTAGTTGTGACTACAGTAGCTCCTATTACCAATATTATCAGCAATATTGGAGGCGATCGCGTCGAAGTCAAAGGCATTATTCCAGAAGGTGCCGACTCTCACACCTTCGAGCCCCGCCCCTCTGACAGTGAATTGTTATCTAAGGCAAACTTAATTATCACCAACGGTTTGCACTTAGAATCCCCGACAGAAAAATTGGCAAACGCCTCTAAGCCCAAAAACACCAAAATTTACGAATTAGGCAACAATACCATTACTGGAAATGATTGGCTATTTGACTTCAGCTTTCCCAAAGAAAAAGGAGATCCAAATCCTCACTTGTGGGTGAATCCTAAATACGCTGAAGCCTACGCTAAACTAGCTGCCGAACAGTTAACACAACTCGACCCGGCAGGTAAAGATTACTACGCTACTAATTTGAAAAATTACCTGCAACGATTGGATGAATTAGATAAAGCCACCCGCGCAATTGTCGCCAGCATTCCTGAAAAGAATCGCAAGCTTCTTACCTACCATGATTCTTGGGCTTATTGGGCGAGAGAGTACGGGTTTGAAGTGATTGGTGCAATCCAACCTTCAGATTTTAAAGAACCTTCCGCCCAAGATGTAGCAAAGCTCGTCGATCAGGTTCGTAAAACTGGGGTTCCAGCAATTTTTGGATCGGAAGTTTACCCCAGCAAAGTAGAAGAGCAAATTGCCCGCGAAGCTAATATAAAAACCGCCAATACAGCCGATGATGAATTACCAGGAGAAGGGTCAGCTAATGCAATGGAAAACACAAATCCCGAACATACTTACATTGGCATGATGGTTAATAATCTGCGGATACTTGCTACCAATTTGGGGGGAAATCCTGACCTAGTTAAGAATGTCAATACAGCTAACATAGTGGGGCCAACATCAGCAAAGTAGTTGTTATTTGCTACTGGTTACTAGCATAATTCATAGTAGTAGTTTGAGCAGTTATACTATGCAATATAATTTACTGCTTTATCTACTACTAAATGTGGATGAGATTTTTTGTTGAGTTTTTTCCTTCTAATTGACCGCACCTGCTAAAAATACCAATTTTCCAGAATCTTGCTATAATCTGCATCATTGGGTGAACTTCATATAATCAACCTACTGCCGCTAATGTTGCATGATTTTTGGGAATGGGTATAACTCAAGAACTTTAAAGCTAAAAACTTGATGCAACCAATACTAGAAGTTAGAAACTTGACTTGCGGCTATCAGCGAATGCCAGTTTTTACAAAGTTGAATTTGGCTTTGTATCCCCGTCAGCTATCGGGTTTGGTGGGGCCATCGGGCAGCGGTAAAAGTACGCTGATTAAGGCAATTTTAGGGTTAGTTAGCCCTTGGGAGGGAGAGATTTGGTTTCGGGGAAAGCGGCTGAAACCAGGAGTTGCCCCGCCAAAAGTGGGTTATGTACCGCAGGTAGAAACGGTAGATTGGACTTTTCCGGTTACGGCGGAAGAAGTAGTAATGATGGGGCGTTATCAACAGCAGAAAATTTGGCCTTTTCCATCGAAATGCGATCGCGCAATTGCGCGATCGCTTCTCGCCCGCGTCGGGTGCGAACAAATTGCCCATCAACCCATTGGCGAATTGTCGGGCGGACAGCAGCAGCGAGTTTTCCTAGCTAGGGCCTTAGTTGGAGAACCAGAAATTGTCTTTTTAGATGAGCCTACTAGCAGTTCAGATTTGCAAGTTCAGCACGAACTTTTGCACCTTTTGGCTGACTTAAATCAGCAAGGTTTGACAATTTTTCTCTCTACCCATGACCTCAATTCAGTAGCAACACATCTACCTTGGGTGGTGTGTTTCAATCACGGCTTAATCTCTCAAGGGCAACCTATTGATATTTTCACTCCACCTACCTTAAAGCAAACTTTTGGCGCTGAAATGGTAGTTTATCACCAAGGCGAACGAATTTTAATCGCTAGCGGCGGCACTTCTATTCGTCATCAAATGCAGCAAAATTTACCTGAGTTTTTGAGTAAATCTCACTCCAATTATTAAAGCCGCTCTTTTTAATGTAGGTTGGGGATTCTCTACATTTCTAATAAAATAGGTATAACTTTTGGTTAATCGGACAAATGACAATAGATTTTCTCCTCAAACCTTTTCAGTACGAGTTTTTTACCCGCGCCTTGTTAGTGGCAACGATGGCAGGTCTTTTGTGCGGCGTGATGGGAGTTTATATTACAACTCGGCGGATGAGTTACATTGCTCACGGTTTGTCTCATGCTATTTTAGGGGGAGCCGTGTTGAGCTACGTTTTGGGTTTAAATTTCTACATAGGATCGGGAATTTGGGGATTTGCTTCAGCTTTGTTAATTCAATATTTAACTGGTCGCAAAATCTATTCGGATGCTGCTATTGGCATTGTCACGACTGCCAGCTTTGCTTTGGGAGTTGCTGTGATCAGCAGTCATCGAAAATTTAGCCAAAATTTTGAAGCGGCACTGTTTGGAAATGTCCTGGGTGTTACTCCCGAAGATTTATGGATTGTCACAGGAGTAACTGTGGTTTTGCTCGCTGTAGTTTTCTGTTTTTATAAACCTTTACTGTTTTGGTGTTTCGATCGGGAAGTTGCCCAAGTTCACGGCGTACCTGTCAGGGCAATGGATACGCTTTTTGCTTTGATGTTAGCAACTTTATTAGTAGCAACGCTGAATGTATTAGGGGTAACGCTGATTATTTCGGCTGTGGTAATTCCCGCTTCAACTGCGAGGCTGATTAGCGATCGCTTTAGTTATATGATGTTGATTTCTGGAGGTTTGGGGGCCGCGATCGCATTCGTGGGTGTCTACCTCAGTTATCACTTTGATATCGCCTCTGGAGCTAGTGTTGTATTGCTATCCACGCTGGTTTTTAGCTGTGTTTTACTCGCTACTGGTTATCGCCAAAGCCGAAAACGCACTCTTCCATATATTCACACCAAATAAACTACTTTTTCCTGTTGATAACTTTATACCATATTCGGGTTAGCTATCCCTTTTTTAACGAACCACAAAGGCACAGAGGACGCAGAGGGAAGAGGAAGAGATGAGTTGTGGTAGCGGATTTGGTATTACTTTTTGTACCAAGTTTGTCGCCAGTCTTTCATTTGCTCAATTTCCTTTTGTTGTGAGGTTAAAATGTCTTGAGATAATTTCTTGATTTCCGGGCGATTTGACTTGCTCAATGCGTCTTTAGCCATAACTAGCGCCCCCTCGTGATGAGGAATCATGGCATTAATAAAACGTAAATCAAATTGGTCATCAGCAGCTCCTAAGTCCATGCTCATCATCATGTTATTCATTTGCTCAGGAGTCATTGCCATGTTATGACCCATCTTAGCATCGTAAGCCATCGCGGTACTACTAGCTTTTGGATACCAAGCGGTACGCCATTCTTTCATCTGATTGATTTCTTTTTCCTGAGCTTTAATGATATCGGCAGCTAATTTTTTAGTCTCAGCCCGTTTGGATTTTTTGAGCACCTCTTTAGCCATATTTACAGCACCTTGATGGTGTTGCATCATGGCATCGATAAACCGCAAATCGTAGTCGGCATCTGCGGGCCCCAAGTCCATAGACATACCGTGGTTCATGCCGCTCATACCGCTATTCTGTACCACATCCTGCTTATTATTAACTACGGTCGCTGCGGTATTATTTGGGGCTTGAGTTTGATTGGATGGGGCTTTTGAACAACTTGCTAGCATTCCGCCTGCAAGGGTGGCGGCGATAGAGAAAGTTAATGCTAGATAGCCAGTTTTTAACGAAATAGGTTGCATAGATTTTAGCTTGATACTTAATGTTGAGTATTGCACCTAAATATGAAATTAGGATGAAATTTTTGGCGATCATCTGTAAAAAATTATTGCTATGCCTTAAGTTAAATTTGAGGTATACTGGGGGAGTAAGGTTTGAAATATTAGAGAGGGGTAAGTCTGATGACACTACAGCTAACAGTCCCTAATATGGCTTGTTCTGCTTGTGCAAATACGATCGCTAAAGCAGTTCAAAGTATTGACCCAGCCGCTAATATTGAGGCTGACCCAAAGACAAAGTTAGTCAATGTTCAAACAGTTAAGTCTGAAAGTGCAGTCAGAGAGGCGATCGCAAACGTTGGCTATCCTGCTGCTTAAGTTAATAGTTAACGGTTAACAGTTAACGGTTAACAGTTAACAGTTAACAGTAAAAAAATAGCCAAATTACTCAAGCAATTACAGAGGTTAGCAATGGATAATGCAACGTTCAAATTGCGAGGTATGAGTTGTGCTTCTTGCGCTAATAGCATTGAACGAGCTATTCGTTCGGTTCCAGGTGTTAGTGAGTGCAGCGTTAATTTTGGTGCGGAAATTGCTACCGTTACCTATGACTCTGGAAAAACGAATATTAAAGCGATTCAAGATGCAGTTGATGGGGCGGGATACGCAGCTCAACTTATGGAAGCCCAGGATATATTTACTAGAGACGACGATGCCGAACAGCGAGAACGACAGGCAGAAACTAAAGAGTTACTTCAAAAAGTTTGGGTGGGTGGCATTTTCAGTACAATTCTGTTAATTGGCTCGCTACCAATGATGACAGGTTTGCCGATTCCTTTTATTGCAGAATGGATGCACAATCCTTGGCTACAATTAGCATTAACTACGCCAGTACAGTTTTGGTGTGGTCGTAGCTTTTATGTGAATGCTTGGAAAGCTTTTAAAGGTCATGCTGCCACAATGGATACCTTGGTGACAGTTGGCACTGGTTCTGCCTATTTTTACTCGATATTTGCGACTTTTTTCCCTAAAATTTTTACTGCTCAAGGCTTAAAGGCTGATGTATATTATGAAGCTTCGGCTGCGATTATCACCCTAATTTTGTTGGGAAGATTGCTAGAAAATCGCGCTAAAGGCAAAACTTCAGAATCTATTCACAAACTAATGGGGTTGCAGCCAAAAACTGCTCGTGTTATTCATAATGGTAAAGAAACCGATATTCCAATTAGTGAAGTAGTTGTGGGTGATGTAATTTTGGTGCGACCAGGTGAAAAAATTCCTGTTGATGGCGAGATTGTGGATGGGTCTTCTACTATTGATGAGGCGATAGCAACAGGAGAAAGTGTACCTGTGAAGAAGCAATTAGGTGACGAGGTAATTGGCGCTACTATTAATAAAACTGGTAGCTTCAAATTCCGGGCTACACGAGTTGGGAAAGATACGTTTTTAGCACAGATTGTGCAATTAGTACAACAAGCACAAGGTTCTAAAGCGCCGATTCAACGATTAGCTGACCAAGTGACAGGATGGTTTGTTCCTGTGGTAATTGCGATCGCGATCGCGACTTTTATTATTTGGTACAATGTCATGGGCAACATGACAATAGCTTTGATTACTACTGTAGGCGTTCTGATCGTTGCTTGTCCCTGCGCTCTCGGTTTAGCTACGCCAACTTCAATTATGGTAGGAACAGGTAAAGGCGCAGAAAATGGGATTTTAATTAAAGGAGCAGAAAGTCTAGAATTAGCGCATAAATTGCAGGCGATCGTTCTCGATAAAACTGGTACAATTACTCAAGGAAAGCCGACTGTTACTGACTTGGTGACTGTCAATGGTACAGCCAATGGCAATGAGCTAAAACTTATAAAATTGGCAGCGGCGGTAGAACGGAATTCTGAACATCCTCTCGCTGAAGCTGTGGTGCAATATGCGCGATCGCAAAGTGTAGATTTAACAGAATCTCAGGAATTTGAAGCAATACCCGGTAGTGGCGTACAAGGTTATGTTTCCACTCAATTTGTGCAAATTGGCACCGATCGCTGGCTGAAAGAACTAGATATTGATACTAGCAAATTACAGCAACATTGGGAGCGATTAGAGTATTTGGGTAAAACAGTAATTTGGCTAGCCGTCGATGGCAAATTGGAAGGAATTATGGGTATTTCTGATGCAGTAAAACCTGCTTCTGCCAATGCAATCCATACTTTGCAAAAGATGGGTTTGGAAGTGATAATGTTAACTGGAGATAATCGCCGCACGGCTGAAGTTATTGCGCGGGAAGTTGGCATTAACCGAGTAATTGCAGAAGTGCGTCCGGATCGCAAAGCAGCTAAAGTAAAAAGTCTTCAAGCTGAAGGTAAAATTGTCGCTATGGTTGGAGATGGCATTAATGATGCCCCAGCACTGGCTCAAGCAGATGTAGGAATGGCAATTGGAACCGGAACAGATGTTGCGATCGCGGCTAGCGATATTACCTTGATTTCTGGCAATTTAAACGGCATCGTCACTGCCATTCAACTCTCTCGCGCCACGATGCAAAACATCAAACAAAATCTGTTTTTTGCCTTCATTTACAACGTAGTAGGCATCCCGATCGCAGCGGGTATTCTCTTCCCCGTTTTCGGCTGGCTACTCAGCCCAATTATTGCTGGTACTGCAATGGCACTTAGTTCAGTTTCTGTGGTGACAAACGCCTTGCGTCTGCGAAATTTCAACCCAAAGACTTAGGTAATTAACTTATTTATTGCATAGAAAAACAATGCTGAGTCAAGTAACATTATTGAAAATTTCATTAAAATTTGGAGTGCTGCTAGCAGTAATTTTTGCTTCAAATTCAGTTGCGATCGCCGCCGTTTCCCATTCCCAACCTATTAATGAATCGGCTCCTATAACTACTCAATTTCAACAGATTGAACAACCATTAGCGAATAAAATTTTAGTTACTTTTGGCGGAATTGGACTCATTGGTTTAGAGTTATGGTGGTTCTTGCTCAGTAAACCCAAATCTCAAAAAGCAGTGGCATCCAGTGGAGGAATTCAAGAAGTAAACATCACCGTTGATGGAGGTTATAAACCAAGTCGAATTGTAGTACAGGCAAGAAAAACTGTCCGGCTAAACTTCCAACGTAAAGACTCCAATAGTTGTTTAGAAAAAGTGCTAATTCCCGATTTTCACATTGCCGCAGATTTACCTTTAAATTCAGTAACTTCTGTAGAATTTACACCGGAAGCGGGAACTTATGTCTTTAGCTGTGGTATGAATATGTTTAGAGGTGAAATTATCGCCGAAGCAGAAGAAACTTAATATAAATAATTATACCAACGGTAACAAAATTTCAAACTCAGTACCAATACCAAGTTGCGATCGCATCCTAAACCTCCCACCATGCTTAGCCGTCACAATCTGATAGCTAACTGCTAGACTTGTCTCTTTCTCAGCCCGTTTCTCTGTAGAAAACGATTGCAGAATTCTCTGCTGTTTCCCTGAAGACATCCCCGGCCCATTGTCAGCAATGCGAACCGAAACCCACCGCAGCATAGGTCTTTCTGTATCAACAGGCGGCTCCGGCGTACAAACTTCTGTTATAATTTCAATTCTAGCTTTATGAGCTGAATCTTTAAGCTCACCACCTCTGAATTCCTTCGCTAATTCCTGACCTACAGCTTCATTAATCAAAGCATTAATTGCATTCGTTAAAATATTCATAAAAACTTGATTTAATTGCCCAGCATAGCAAAGCAATGGTGGTAAATATCCATAATTTTTAACTACTTCTATTTCCCCTGTGAGCCGACTCTTTAGCAGCAAAACAATGCCGTCAATAACAGCGTGTAAATCTGCGGGTTTGGGATGAACCTCATCTATATGACAGAAGTTTTGCAAACTTGTCGCCAGTTTAGTTAAACGTTCTGCACCCGCTTTAATGCTACCAATAGTCCGAGGTAAATCTTGTTGTAAAAAGTCAAATTCTATGTCTTCTTTAAGCTGTACAATTTCTTCAGGTATTTGGGGCCAGAGAGCTTCATAAGCAGACACCAATTCTATCAAATTCTGGCTATAATCTGTGACATAAGTTAAGTTGCCCCAAATAAAGCCAACTGGATCTAAAATTTCGTGAGCAACTCCATCTACTAAACGCCCCAAGCTGGTCATTTTCTCACTTTGAATCATTTGAGTTTGAGTACGTTCATAGCGTACTTGAGTTTCTATACCTCGAATTTGCCAATAGGCAATATTTAAAGCGTGAACATCTAATAATCGGTAAGATTTCGGTTCCGATTGTACTGCAACGACTGGTTCTCCCTGCAATTCTGGCGATCGCCTTAGCGCCTGCTGCGCTGCTGTCAAAATCGTTGTAGTCTCTGGCAAAACTAGCATCTCCGTGCGGGCGTAGCTGTAGAGAACTTTCAGCGGTAAGTTTAAAAATAACTCTATTCCCTGCGGTTTAAGCAGATACTCCAGCAATCGCCGCCGCGATATCATTCCCGCAAAGTTACCTACTTCTGCTAAGATTACTCCCGGTAACAAGGGATTTTTTTCAAAAATCTCAGCGACAGTTACTCCTAGACAGCTCGACTGTACATGAAAATTGTAAAGAGGCAAATCCCGCAGGGTGGACTCTAGAGATAAGTCTTGGTTACTCCCCTGAGACAGAGATGGCCCTGATAATTCTAAATCAAATATATTGCTCACAAAAACTCTGAATTGACTTGCAACTTCGATGTTTTAAGGATTAGGCAGCGATTATTTGCTCCTAACTTAGCTTACCATTGATGGTTCTACCTCTGGCCATAAACGCTCTAAAGTTTGAAGATTTGTTTGAGCGTAGATAATCGTCCCCATCTGAGCCCCCTGATAGTTAAACGTTAAGGAGGTAAAGATAAAAATTAAATTGCTGATAAAAATGTTTCCATTAAGGGTCAAAGTAGATCGTATCGCTGAGGGACACCAAATTTTTCCAGCTAAGGCTAGTACCTCTTGCCAGTGGATTTCTTTGCACAAAAAAATCAATCCCACGAATAGGCGGCAAACCTTAATTCTCCCAAAGGGTACTGCAATAGTGCGATCGCGATACCCAGTACCAGAGCAATTAAACCATTAGGCAGTCCCACTAATAGCACGCCTTCTCGGTGACTAAATTTGCCAGTGGCACCATAATATTGGATAGGACGTTGGCTAGAGCGAGTCGGAAGTAGCGAGGTACGAAGTCATACTGGCTATTGAGCATCAAGTTCATAGATAAATCCGCTTGTTACCAAAATCTCTACCAAAGAGTCTCTGCTTTTCACATTATTTCAGGAAGTTATAAATTGAGTCTATCCCAAACTTTAGGCTAACACCATCCTCAGATCGAGGCAATTCTCAAAAGGAGTATTAAAGTGTGAATGCGATCGTGCTATACTTTGACTAAATCTTTGACAATTTTGCTATAACTATTTATCATGGTATCTGATAATCACTTTAACTTGTGTGGTAATTGTACCATAATAACAGCCAATTTTTTTAGTTTCTTACCCACACGCAATACTTCTGCCATTAGCAATTAGCCAAATCATCGCATTATGTACTATGAACTCTGGCCCGGTAACGTCTATCCCTTGGGTTCCTACTGGGATGGTAAAGGCACAAACTTTGCTTTATTTAGTGAAAACGCAACTGGTGTTGAGCTTTGTTTATTTGATAAAGACGATCGGGAAACCCGCCTCAAGCTGACTGAATATGACAATCATGTTTGGCATGGCTACGTGCCGGGAGTCGCCCCCGGACAGCGCTATGGATTCCGCGTCCACGGCCCCTATGCACCAGAACAAGGGCATCGCTTCAATTCCAACAAACTTTTGATCGACCCCTATGCAAAAGCAATTGATGGGGATATTGTCGAAAGTCCAGAAAATTTTGGCTACATTTTAGACGATCCAGAAGCAGACCTCAGCTTCAATGAAAGCGATAACGCACACCTAGTTCCCAAGTCAATTGTTATCGATGAATCCTTTGATTGGGAAGGCGATCAACTGCTGCGAATTCCCTTTCACGAATCAATCATTTATGAAACCCACGTCAAAGGTTTTACTATACAGCAACCAGATATTCCCCAAGAAATTCGCGGCACTTATGCGGGGTTAGCACATCCGGCTACTATTGGCTATCTTCAGTCTCTGGGAGTGACAGCAGTTGAGCTGATGCCAATACATCACTTCTTAGCTTACCCCGGATATCTTACTAGCAAAAATCTAAAAAATTACTGGGGATACGACTCGATTAATTACTTTGCTCCTTACAGCGGTTACAGCGCCGATAGATTAGCTGGAGGTCAAGTAAAAGAGTTCAAAAACATGGTAAAAGCCTTGCATAAAGGAGGGATTGAAGTAATTTTAGATGTAGTTTACAACCACACAGGTGAAGGCAATCACAACGGCCCTACGCTGTCGATGCGAGGTGTCGATAATGCTTCTTACTATCGCTTGGTAGAGGATAATCCTCGCTACTATATGGATTTCACTGGCTGCGGTAATTCTATGAACGTGCGCCACCCGCAAATCCTAAAGTTAATTATGGATAGTTTGCGATATTGGGTGTTAGAAATGCACGTCGATGGATTCCGCTTTGACCTGGCCTCTGCTTTGGCGCGAGAATTGTATGATGTGAATAATTTAGCGGCGTTTTTTAACATCGTTCACCAAGACCCAGTAATTGCCGATGTGAAACTGATTGCGGAACCTTGGGACGTTGGGGATGGCGGCTATCAAGTTGGCAATTTTCCGCTGCTTTGGAGTGAGTGGAATGGTCGGTATCGGGACACAGTAAGGAACTTTTGGCGAGGGGAAGATGGCAGTTTAGCAGAATTTGCCCATCGCTTTACTGGTAGTTCTGATTTGTACAAAACTAACGGGCGAAGTCCTTATGCGAGTATCAATTTTGTTACTGCCCATGACGGTTTTACTCTCCACGATCTAGTCAGCTACAATGAGAAGCATAATGAGGCAAATGGAGAAAATAATGCCGATGGTGACATTCATAATAGTTCTTGGAATTGTGGGGAAGAAGGGGAAACTGACGACCCGGAAATTTTGCAGTTGCGCGAGCAGCAAAAGCGTAATTTTTTAGTAACGCTGATGCTTTCTCAAGGCGTGCCGATGTTGCTTGCTGGGGATGAAATTGAGCGGACGCAAAAAGGCAATAACAATGCTTACTGTCAGGATAGTGAAATTTCTTGGTTGGATTGGAATTTAGTTGATGAAAAAGCTGAGCTGTTAGATTTTACTCGGCAATTAATCTATTTCCGCCGCAAACATCCAGTATTTCACCGCCGCAAGTGGTTTCAAGGTCGAGCAATTCATGGGCAGAGTGTTAGCGATATTGGCTGGTTCAATCCTGACGGCAGCGAGATGGCTGAGAAGCAGTGGCAGGATGGTTTTGCTAAGGCGATTGGGGTGTTATTGAATGGAGAGGAAATTCCGAGAATTGGCCCCCAAGGTCAGCGTATTATTGATGAGAGTTTTCTGCTGTTTTTTAATGCCTACTGGGAGTTAGTGGAGTTTATTTTACCGAGAGGAATGGAAGATAGACATTGGAGCGTTGTGATTGATACTAAGGAGCCTCGTTTTATTGATGATGGCAGTATTATTTACACGGGGGATAAAGCTGTGGCGGTGACGGGACGATCTGTGGTGGTGTTGCGCCGTTTGGGATGAGTAGGGCCAGGGCGGGTTTATAGAATTTGTCGGTACTTATCAGGTATTTTGGCGAACCCGCCCCTTGTATTGTGAAAGAGGTAGATGACGATTTGCCGTCGGGTGGGGGCGGGTTTATGAGATTGTCGATTATCAAGAATTATTGTTGGTTAACCCGCCCCTACAAAACTTCTTACGTTAACTTTGTCGCAAATATTAATAAAATTGTTGTAACAAACTCATTTTTATTAATAGTGGATACTAACAAGCTCAACAAACAACCAAATAGCACCAACTCTTTCCCTGCTGGCGTTGAGGGAGGAATAGTTGGCGCAAAAACTTTGTGGCTAATTGTTTCTAGTTACTTACAAGTGCTGATAAATTCTGCCCCCGATCCAATGACGCTGGATGAATTAGGGGCGGAAATTAAGGCGGCTTACGAGTGGTGTCAGGCATCTCCGATGGCGGGATTGCTTTACGCCCGTAATGCTGGTGAGTTGTTGTTAGAAGCTCAAGCAAAGATATCGCCTACTGAATGGGAAATTTGGCTAAAAGCTAATTGCAATCTCTCTGCACGCACTGCGGAAACTTATATGCAAATGGCTAAAGGATGGCCTGGTTTACCGAAGGAGAAACGGAAAGATGTTATCCAGGAAAGTATTGTACCAAATTTCATTGTTTCTATTCAGGAAGAGAGTTCGGTCGGGACAGAATCTATTGAGGATCTGGAGGATGACGATGAATTAGAACTAGAGGTTGTCGAATCTGAAAAACAGGTAACAACTTCTGAATTAATAGAACACTATATATCTGAAGAAGAGATAAGAATTCCGGAATTGATCGAGGAAATTGTTGTATCTGAAGAGGAGACAGAAATTCCTGAATTAATTGAGGAAATTATTGTATCCGATCGACAGACAAGAATTCCGGAATTAATTGACGAAAGTATTGTATCTGATGAAGAGATAGTAAGCACTGAATTAGTTGAGAATTTAGAGGCTGCTAATTTATCGGTATCACCGGAAATAATTACTGTAAATGTTAACAGTTTAGAAGTTTTTGAGATTCCTAAATCTAGTGAGGTTGAAAAGTGCGATCGCGAAGTCATCATCTTTTTTATTGCGGGCAATGTAGTCCCCAAAGCGCGGCCGCGAGTGACTGGGAATGGGACATTTATGCCACAGCGATATCGAACATGGCGAAATATGGCTGAGTTAGAAATTTATAGTCAATTGTCAGAGTTGAATTTAACTATAGAATTGCCAATAAAAAGAGCGTCGATTTTAATGCGTTTTGTAGGAAAGCACCGCACTAATTCTGATTTGGATAATTTAGCGGGTGCGTGTCTGGATGCGCTAACTATGAATGGGGCGGGAGTGCTTCTGGATGATAGAATTAGTTGCGTTTCTAAGTTGAGCGTTGAGTATGTACCGCTGGCTGAAAAAACGGGTGTTTGGATAGAAATTACTCCGGTTGATTGATTTTTGAAAATCAAAGGTTGACTCTTTTGCCAGTGGAA
>DATGYA010000560.1:0-10395 GCA_035298405.1 Kamptonema sp.
GGGAGATAGGGAAGATGGGGAGGATGGGGAGGATGGAGAAAATTACTTAACTCCTCAAACTCAAAACTGTGCTGGTGTAGCTAAAGCCCAGGCTTTAGCGCAGAACGGTTGTGAGAAACAAAGCTTGCTTTCCCATCTCCCCGTCTCCCCATCTCCCCCATCTCCCCTACCTCCCCATCCTCCCCCATCTCCGCCCTAGTGTACTTAGTGTGAAAGCGCTAATTCGAGTTTAGGTGGTGATGGATCGGTGGGGATTACCTTGACTTCACCATTATCATCCACATCTACGATCGCGCTGTCTCCTTCTTTGAGTCGGCCAGAAAGCATTTCCTCGGCGAGTACATCTTCCAACAGCCGCATGATGGCGCGGCGGAGTGGCCTGGCTCCATAGCTGGGATTGTAGCCTTCTTTTACTATTAGCTCTTTGAACGTTTCTGTCACATTTAAGGTGATGTCTTGTTCAGTTAAGCGAGTGAAAAGTTGGCGCAGCATGATCTCGGCAATTTGTTTTACTTCTTCTTTGTTCAATTGGCGGAAGACGATTATTTCATCTAGCCGATTCAAGAATTCGGGACGGAAGTATTGTTTTAGTTCTTCATTGACTAAGTTCCGAATGCGGGTGTATTGAGCATCTACTTGATTCTCGGCAAACTCGAAACCGATGCCGCCGCCACCTTTTTCAATGACTTTGGAACCGATATTTGATGTCATGATCAGCAGCGTATTCTTGAAGTCTACGGTGCGACCTTTGGCATCTGTTAAGCGCCCGTCTTCTAATATTTGCAAAAGCATATTGAAGACATCGGGGTGAGCTTTTTCGATTTCGTCGAATAAGACTACTGTGTAGGGTTTGCGGCGCACGGCTTCTGTGAGTTGACCGCCTTCTTCATAACCGACAAAACCGGGAGGTGAACCGATGAGTTTGGAGACGGTGTGCCGTTCCATGTACTCGGACATATCGAGTCGGATCATGGCTTCTTCGGAACCGAAGAAGTAGGCGGCTAAGGCTTTGGTGAGTTCAGTTTTGCCAACACCAGTAGGGCCGGAGAAGATGAAGCTGGCGATCGGCCGATTGGGGTTTTTCAAGCCGACTCGGGCGCGGCGGATGGCGCGAGAAACGGCTGTCACGGCTTCTTCTTGACCGATGAGGCGCTCGTGCAGGGTGTCTTCCATCAGCATCAACAGTTCGGATTCGGATTCTGTAAGTTTGGTGACGGGTACGCCTGTCCACGATGCCACGATCTGAGCGATATCTTCTTCGGTGACGATGGGAAGGGTTGTCGGTTCTGTTTTTTTGCTGGAGGCGGTTTTAATCTGGTTTTGGAGTTCGAGTTCGCGATCGCGCAGTTTTCCAGCTTGTTCAAAGTCTTGATCGCGGACGGCTGTTTCTTTGTCTTTGGTCACTTGCGGTAGTTGTCGCTTGAGTTCTTTGACTTCTGGCGACTGCTGCGAGTTCATGACGTGGACGCGGGAACCTGCTTCGTCAATTAAATCGATGGCTTTGTCAGGTAGGAAGCGATCGTTGATGTAGCGATCGCTAAGCTGGGCTGCTGCTTCCAAAGCTGCGTCGGAAATTGTTAGTTTGTGGTGTTTCTCGTAAGCCGAGCGCAATCCGTACAATATTTCTATTGTCTCGGCAACGCTGGGTTCGCCTACTTTTACTGGCTGGAAGCGGCGCTCTAAGGCGGCATCACGCTCGATGTGTTTGCGGTATTCGTCGAGGGTAGTTGCACCGACGCACTGCAATTGACCTCTAGCCAGAGCTGGTTTGAGGATGTTTGCCGCATCCATGCTGCCTTGTACGGCTCCTGCTCCAATTAAGGTGTGGATCTCGTCGATGAACAGGATGATGTTACCAGCGGCGAAGATTTCTTGCATGATCGTTTTCAGGCGCTCTTCAAATTCGCCCCTAAATTTGGTGCCGGCGATCATTGCTCCCATGTCAAGGCTGATGACTTGCTTGCCTTCTAGGATTTCGTGGACGTTGTTGGTGGCGATGCGTTGGGCGATGCCTTCGGCGATCGCGGTTTTGCCAACTCCTGGTTCGCCTACTAATACGGGATTATTTTTGGTGCGGCGGCCGAGAATTTGGATCACGCGATCTATTTCTTTCTCGCGCCCTACTACGGGGTCGAGTTTGCCTTCTGCTGCTAATTTGGTGAGGTTTGTGCCAAATTCTTCTAAGGTTGGGGCTTTGGTGTTGCGATCGCGACTATTGCCGCCACCACCACCAACAACTGCGGTTTCTCCCGTCGCCCGAATTACTTGGGTGCGAACTTGGGCGCGATCTATACCCAGTTGTTCGAGGACTTTTACTGCCACGCCTTCATCATCTGCAATTAGTCCTAGCAGGATGTGTTCGGTGCCGATGTAGTTGTGTCCCAGTTTACGAGCTTCGTTGAGGGCCGACTCGAAAATTCGCTTGACGCGGGGTGTGAATGGAATTTCCGAGGGCACGAAGCCGGAACCTCTACCAATGATTCTTTGAATTTCTGTCCGCACGTCTTTGATGTTCAGGCCCATTTCCGTGAGGACTTTGGCGGCGATGCCACTGCTTTCGCCGATTAATCCCAGGAGGATTTGCTCTGTGCCTACGAAGTTGTGACCGAGGCGGCGAGCTTCTTCCTGAGCGAGCATGATCACCTTAACGGCTTGTTCTGTAAAGCTTTCAAACATAGATTTTTTCTATCCTACTGTTTTAGTTAGGGCTTTTTTGCCCCTCACGGTTGGGTGGGGCGAGTGTCACAAAAACAGTTTATGTAAATTTTTGTGTACTTGCTTCTATTTAATGTATCGCTATTTAATGGTAAAGGCAATTCGGATCGCCGAATTGTTGGGGGGTGTTTGCCGTCTGTTGGTTTGCATAAACTATTTAGGATAAATAGTAACACAATGGCTATAGTTTAGGAATGCGATCCGCATTATATCATAAGATAGACTAGATTTTTGATCGCGACAATTAATGTTAAGAATTGTGGGCCAAACTTCGAGAAAGTAATGATGTTACTTATTCAAATTTAATGATGCGATCGGCTAATTGATTTCCTCTTGAGCAGACAATATTTTTTAGAGAAGATGTAGTCGTATTACTCAGCACTCAGACTCGCGATCGCTTGTGCAAACCAGCTAGCGGCACTAATATTAGTTCCCTGATTTAAACGTTCTAAAGTTTCTTCTAGCAGAGCAATTGGCAATCCTGATAAAGCTACAGACTCTGCGATCTGTTCGTAAGTTCCACTTGACTGTAAACGGAATGCAAAAACCCGTTTTCCCTTAACATCAATTGCCCAATATTCAGGGATACCTAAATCTGCATATAGTTTTTTCTTTTCATCTAAATCTGTGGCTAAAGTAGTATCTCCCACTTCGCCGACTAGATCGGGAACTCGCCATTGATTCAAATTAATTAATCGCGGTTCTCCTTCTTGCCATTGCGGTACACCTTCACCAATATATAAAACTAAATCGGGCGATGCGGCTCGCGTGTTTGGCTTTTCGATTAAACAGCCTCCCAGAGAGCTAGCTGTTTGTGCTACTTGGCGACTAAACCAGATAAAAAATAGCATCGTGAATAGGTTATTGATGCTAGCATGATTAATTCCTTCTTTACCCATATCAACAAAAAGGTAGTTGCCATTAAAAAACAGTCTGACTCTCTCAGGATTAGGCTCGTCGCGATATAGCAAGTAATCCTCCCAAGTTGCAGGTATCCACTTGGGAAACTCATTCGCGATCGCGCCTTGGCGGAATTGAGAAATTAAAGTAGTCATAGGTTAAGTTTACTGCGAACTATTACTGTAATTTTAACTTTTTGATCGTACAGTTGACATCTATAAAATTATATGGCACGATATAGGTAATATAAAAAAGTTGCCTTCAAATTTTTTATAAAAAGACTGCGGCTGCTGAACCTAAGTCTTTTAACTCTTCAAAAATTATCCCTTCATGGAAGTTGCTCTGCAACTTGCCAGAAACTACTTATGCAGCAGCCAAAAAACCTAAATCGGCTCCTACGAGCTTTAGCTCGTGAGGGGTTAGATGTCAGTTACAACAACAAGGTATACTCAATTTGTCTTAATAGTTCCCTAAAATTTGATCGGGACGATCGCGCGGCTAAAACAGCAGAAATTTTGCTGCCAGAGGGTTTCCCTGTGGAAGCAAAAGCGTTTAAACAATTGGCGAATTTAGCTCAAGTTAGCCATCCCAAAGGTGGTTGTGTTTGCTGCGCGATCGCAACTCCAGATTTTCACCCCGGAGATGCAGGAGTAGCGATCGGTTCCGTTGTGGAAACACAAGGAATTATCGTTCCCGCTGCTGTCGGTTCTGATATTAACTGCGGGATGCGTTTGCACGTCGCCGACTTAACGGTGGATCGCTTTCTAGCAAAACGCGATCGCTTCGTGGAATTGATGAAAGGCGACTACTTTTTTGGCACTCGCAATGTCGCCATGACAGCCAAAACTGCTCGTTCCATGTTCCAATACGGCATTCCCGGATGGCTGGATGGTATGCTGGACGAGGCAACTGGCAGCGTAGCAAATTCTGACTGGGAACAGTTGGCCAAAGAGTGCGATCGCGTCTACTTAGGCGGTTCCATAAATGGGGACGTAACATGGGCCCCCGAAGAACTCGTTCCCGACAGCGGAATTGTGCGTGACGGCGGACTTGCAACCATCGGCGGCGGTAATCATTTCGTAGAAATTCAGGTAGTCGAAGAAGTCGTAGACAAGGCTTATGCTTACAATTGGGGAGTGCGAGAAGGGCAACTTGCGTTTATGATTCACTCAGGATCGCGCAATGTCGGCAAATACATCGGCGGAATGTGGCGCGATCGCGCCTGCAACGCCTGGCCAAAGCACCTCAAAACCCCCGAATCTCGCCTTTTCCCTCTTTCAGTCCACGACACCCCAAACCTAGTTCCCGACTACCTGCAAGCAGAAGCAACCGCTGCTAATTACGGTTTCGTCAACCGCCTGCTACTAGCAGAACTCCTGCGTTTGCGACTGCGACAAGTTTACGGCGATATCGAGGCCCCTTTAGTCTACGATTTACCACACAATATCACCTTAGCTGAAGGTGCTGGCTGGGTAACGCGCAAAGGCGCTTGTCCCGCACATTCTGGACAACCTGCGATCGTCCCCGGTTCGATGGGTGCGCCGTCTTACCTATTGGTTGGCCTGGGAAACCCACAATTTCTCAATTCAGCATCTCACGGTGCAGGTAGAGCGCGATCGCGCTTCGAGCTCACCCGTCAAGGTGCAGACAAAACAGAAGAAACCTTGGGTTTAACCGGGGTGGATTGCATTACTTTACGCCAGGAGCGTAGAATTGAAGAAGCACCAGCCGCTTACAAGCCAATTCAACCAGCGATCGACGCTCAAGTTGAAGCTAAAATGGTCAGCATAGTGGCTAAAATGAAGCCAGTGCTGACATTTAAAGCGTAATAACAGCCATGATGCCTGCTCCACAAAGAGTTAATTGTATTGTAAAGTAGGCATTATGCCCGCCCATAAAAGGTTTATTGACAATAGTGTAAGATGTGAATTTTAACCAACTTAAGCTATTAGCCAGGGAATAAATTCCCAGGGAGTAGTAAGAGATAGTACAAAATCTGAAATTTGCCCACTTACCTAAATCCTAAATTGTCACCAAATCCCTCTGAATCTACACCCCCTCTCAATCGCCTCCTCAAATATGGACGACGTTATCGCGTTCAAATTTGGCTAGCAACTATTTGCTCAATTTTAAATAAAATCTTCGACTTAGCACCCCCGGCTTTAATAGGTGCAGCAGTTGACGTAGTAGTAAAAAAAGAAGATTCATTCATCGCTCAATGGGGCGTGCAAGATGTCTTTTCCCAACTCTTAATACTTAGTATCCTCAGCTTCATTATTTGGAGCTTAGAATCGGTTTTTGAATATGCCTATGATTGGTTCTGGCGCAACTTAGCTCAGAACATTGAACATGACTTGCGAATCAATGCTTACAGCCATCTCCAAGAACTAGAATTAGCTTATTTTGAAGAGCGCAGCTTAGGCGGCTTGATGTCTGTACTGAACGATGATATTAATCAATTAGAGCGCTTTTTAGATAGCGGGGCAAATGATTTGCTCCAACTAGCAACAACGGTGATAATTATCGGTGGCGCTTTCTTTCTTGCCTCTCCGAGTGTAGCTTTACTGGCAATGTTACCGATGCCATTTATTATCTGGGGTTCGATAGCTTTTCAGAGTTATCTAGCTCCCCGATATGCAGATGTGCGGGAGAAAGTAGGTTTACTTAACGGGCAATTGGCTAATAATTTAAGCGGAATTACCACAATTAAAAGTTTTACCTCAGAAGAATATGAAATTAAGCGAATTGAAAACGAAAGCGAAGCTTATCGGCAAAGTAATCGCCGCGCGATCGCGCTTTCGGCTGCTTTCGTACCTGTAATTCGAGTTATCGTTTTATTAGGTTTTACAGCTACACTCCTCGTCGGTGGTATGGAAACCGCCGCAGGGACAATGTCTGTCGGTACTTACAGCGTACTGGTATTTTTAACTCAGCGCTTACTGTGGCCTTTAACTAGACTGGGAGAAACTTTAGATCAGTATCAGCGGGCAATGGCTTCTACTAATCGAGTGATGAATTTGCTGGATACTCCGATCTCGATTCCCACGGGAGATATTAGGTTGCCAGTTAGTGCTGTTAGAGGTGATATGGAGTTTGAAAATGTCACCTTTGCTTACAATCAAAGACAGCCAGCGATCAGGTATTTTTCTCTGAAGATTCCGGCAGGTAAAACTATTGCGATTGTCGGTTCTACTGGTTCTGGAAAAAGTACATTAGTAAAGTTATTGCTAAGGCTATACGAGGTACAATCCGGAAGGATTACTCTGGATGGAATCGACTTAAATAAACTGAATTTGAAGGATTTACGGCGGGCGATTGGGTTAGTGAGTCAGGATGTATTTTTATTTCATGGTACGGTAGCAGAAAATATTGCCTATGGCAGTTTTGACGCAACACCTAAACAAATCGCAACAGCGGCTAAAATTGCGGAAGCTGAGGAATTTATTAAGGACTTGCCACAAGGTTATGAGACAATTGTAGGCGAACGCGGTCAAAAATTGTCAGGGGGACAGAGACAGCGGATTGCGATCGCGCGAGCAGTTTTGAAGAATCCGCCAATTTTAATCCTTGATGAGGCGACATCAGCAGTAGATAATGAAACGGAGGCAGCAATTCAGCGATCGTTGGAACGGATTACTAAAAATCGGACAACAATCGCGATCGCACACCGTCTTTCTACTGTCCGCAATGCCCACTGTATCTATGTAATGGAACAGGGAAGAATGGTAGAATGGGGCAGACACGAACAACTTCTAGAACAAAACGGAGTTTATGCAGCACTCTGGCGCGTACAATCTGGTTTGAAATCAAATATTGTAGGTGAGTAAGTAGGTGGATAGGGACTTATTATCTCCCGAATTGACAATAAATCAAGAGGATAAAATGTTATTATTTGGTGTCCATCCGCAGGATCAAGACGAAAACAACTGGCGACGTAAATTAGATAAATTTATCAAAGCTAATCAGCAAGAAATAGCGGCTTTAGCTTGGGGGTTATTATTAGAACGCGGTAAAGAAAGCGATCAAACTCTAGGAATTGATATTGAACCGACACCACATTTTGTATATTGTAGTAGAGAGGCGATAGAAACACTGAACCGGAATGTGAAAGATCATATTCAGGAAATTTTGGGAGTTTTAGATGCTCACGATCCAGAGAAAGAAGTCGCGATTATTAGCATTGGGCAAGGTCAAGTTAAAATGATCCAATTTGAACCTGAACCTCCACCAGCTACTTGTTTTGAGCAAGTAGCAACGGATGTAGATACATTGTTAGAGCGTCTAGAAAAGAAGATGAATGAATGTATATAGCAATTAGCTATTAGCCATTAGCTATTAGCCATTAGCTATTATCAAAATAACCAAGAGTCAAAATAACCCAGAGGCGGCGATTCATCTCTCAAAACTTGAGCTGTTTCTAAATTAGGCACAATTTTAGGCAATTCTTCCCCCAGTTTGACTTCAATAGCTCTCTCTATTAAAGGAAATGAAAACTGATGCTCATCTTGCAGAGACTTGGCTTTTGCCATAATTTGATTTTTGTCTAGAGGATTACTATTGGTAGCAAGAACAATACTATTAATGTGATTCCAAGGACAAAGATATACTTGTGTAAATACACTTTGAATAGTTTTGATATTCTCAGCATAAAACTTATCTCTTTGCAGTAGATTGACTGCCACAACTCCTTCTCTAGACAAATGCTGTTCGCAAAGTTTGTAAAATTCTTTGGTTGCTAACCGCTGCGGCATATAGCCATTACCAAAAAATACATCGCTCATAATTATATCGTACTGAACCTCTTGATTTAGTTGCTCAAGATACTCACGTCCGTCTTGAATTGCCAGGTGGAGTCTATCGTTTAATTGTACTCCGAAAAACTTTTCAGAAATCGCGATCGCAGTTGGCTCAATGTCAGCACACTCGATCGCCACTTCCGGGAAATAGTGGTATAAAACTAGAGGAATTCGACCACCGCCAAAGCCAGCAATATAAATTTTTTGTGGTTCAGGTTTCCAAACTAAACTTAACAGCATCGCTTGCGTATAAGGCGAGACTAAATCTAGTGGATTATTTAAGTTTAGTACCGATTGTACTAAATCTGTATTCAAATTAATTTTTTCTACTAAAGCTACTCTCACCTGAGATTTATCTTTTCTGACTACAACAAAGTGCACTCCAGAAGGTTCGCAAAAAACTATTCCATCTGGTTGTGCTTCCAGCCAAGCGAGCCGTTGCTGAATTTCTTTTAAATTGGCAGCTTGCCAAATTTTTTGGTAATTAGGTATCATAATATTAGCTAACCTTAATGAACTTGCAGTTCCTTCTATACCATCAATTCTATACTTAATAGGGCATAGCACGTCTAGATCGTTCCTACAAAGTTGTAGGGTAGTACCTCCGTGCCTACCCTGACCGCGATAGCTACGCTTGACGCAGAGTATTGACCCTACAAAAATTACACAATTGATTTAGACGTGCTATTTTATGGAAAAGCGATCGCAAAAGGTGAGTCAGATGGTTATTGCAATTTCTAAGGCTGAGTTGAATCAAGGCAGAGCCTTGCTGTCGAATGTGACATGGGAGACACTGGAAAAGTTGGATGTAGATTTGGCTGAAACAGGCGCACGTTTAACTTATTTGGATGGGTGTTTACAAATTATGACTCCTTTATCTGAGGAACATGAAGAACCGAAAAAAACTTTAGGTCAGCTTGTCGAGATTTATATGCGGATGAAAAACATTCGTTTTTATGCACGCGGTAGTACGACAATCGGGATGAAGGAATTGGGCGCACGGAAAGAACCAGACGAGTCTTATTGTTTGGGTACGCGAAAGTCAGTTCCAGATTTGGCGATTGAGGTGACAGTGACAAGTGGTGGAATTGATACACTGGAAATTTATCGTCGAGTGGGAGTGCAGGAGGTTTGGTTTTGGGAGGATGGTGTGATTTCAGTTTATTGTTTGCGTTCGACTGGGTATGAATTGGTTAGTAAGAGTGAACTTTTGCCGGAGTTAGATTTAAGATTGATCGAGTTTTATTCGCGGATGGCGGATCAATATGATGCGGTGAATGCTTTTATGCAATTGTTGATGTAGATACTACCAATTTGAGTGACGGTTAGAGCGGTCGTAACGCGGTTGAATATCCTGATTAGATTTCAGATGTCTCTCTCGTTTCAGATGTCTCTCTCGATATTGCCCTCCGTAGCCAAGTCTCCATAAAATCACTTCATCTACCCATTGAACGGCTTGTAGCACTACTTCCCATTGTTCAATTTCAGTTGGTTGAATTTCAGTTGATGAGATAGGTTTTTGTTCTGGATGAGTTGCATTATTACGAATCTTCACAAATTTCTTAACATTCTCTCTCTCGTTGGATATACCGATACGCTTCAAGAGACTATCAATTAGATATTCAGCAGGACCACCATCATAATTTTTGGGTTTTTTAGAAAAAGTTTTTGCTTGATCTGGATTTGGTTCTTCGTCCACTAGAATGATCTTACCTAAATTCTCTAATAAAGTTTGCAGTGCATTAGCTACAACGGGTAGTAAAACATTTCTTCTGCGTCCACCTGGTCTTAGAATTGCTTGAAAATACCACTCTATAATCACAAGCCATTTCTCTCGCCAATGAGGGGTCTGAAGCATTTGCTGAAAGCTTGGAAAACGTTCAATAAAGTCTAGCAAGTCTTTTATGCCGTAATCTCTGATAAAACCTTGCCCAATCTCCTCTTGCGGAACAATTAAAGGAGCTTCTGCCAATGCTGCCACATC
>DATGYA010000561.1:0-5118 GCA_035298405.1 Kamptonema sp.
GAAGTCAACTTTAGTGGCGAAGGTGGGGGTGGTGGCTCCCGTGGCTGTGGTGTTGAGCAGGATGGAGATGGTGTTGCTGAAGCGGTTTGGCAAAGCTAAGTCTGGTAAGCCATCGCCGTTGAAGTCGCCGATGCTGACGGAGCGGGGCTCAGAGCCAGTGGTAAAATCAACTTTAGTGGCGAAGGTGGGGGTGGTGGCTCCGGTGGCTGTAGTATTGAGCAGGATGGAGACATTGTTGCTAAAAGGGTTCACCACAGCTAAGTCTAGTTTGCCGTCCCCGTTGATGTCGTCGATGCTGATGTCGAAGGGGGCAGAGCCAGTAGTGAAGTCAACTTTAGTGGCGAAGGTGGGGGTGGTGGCTCCCGTGGCTGTGGTGTTGAGCAGGATGGAGGCGGTGTTGCTGCTGAAATTCGCCACAGCTAAGTCTGGTTTGCCGTCGCCGTTGATGTCGCCGATGCTGACGGAGACGGAGTTATTGCCAGCAGTGAAGTCAACTTTGGGGTTGAAGCCTAGCACGCCGCTGTAGCTTTTGAGGCTGTTGGCGTTAAATGGTACTCTTGCTTCTATCGGGCCTGTTTGGACTTCTAATTTCCAGTCTCCCCCTAATTCGGCGCTGCCGGTGAGGTTAGCTGAGGCAGCGATGTCTGCACCTGTGATTTCACTGAGTCCCTTGAGGAAGTTTTGACCGGCTTGTCCTTTGGCTACTTCGCAGCCATAGAGTAGGATGTCGGCGTTTTCAGTTAGGGCTTTTCTCCATTGTTTTAGCTGAGGGCTGAATTTTTCTAGGTTATTCCTGTTGAGGGCTTCTGTGCCCAGGTTGAGGCTGCCTGGGCTGCCGTGGGAAAGGATGTGTAGGGCTTCAATGTTTTTTTGATGGGCTAAGGCTTGAGTAATTTGGGCGATGCCGCTATAATTTTCTTTTAAAATAATAATTTGACTGTCAGGGCTGTTTTGAATTAGGCTTTGATAGTTTTGTACTGAGGGGTCTACAAAGATTATTTGCTTCTTCATAGTAGCTCCTGATGTTTTTATAAGATGAGTTGATGGAGTCGATTTAGGTATATCACTAAGTGCAGGAAAATTTCACAAAAGTTTATCCCAGAGACATCGCAAAGCCTAATTCCCTATCTTTATAAATTTAGGTCGGGGCGGGTTTACAAGTTCTTTCGTTTGTATTACATAATCTTGGTGAACCCGCCCCTATAGGAATTATGCTCAATTCAGTGGACTTGAGATAATTTTAGCTCCACATTCCTACACTTCCAGGGTGGCCATCGGGATACATAGATACAGGAAGAGGATTGTAAATTGGGGTAGAATTATCAACAGATGGCTCTAAACTTTCTTGACCATTATCTGTAGTTGGATAGCCATTATTATCCCCTGGTACAGTGTCTTCTCCAGGTTCTAAAGAATCAGTTTTATCTTCTGCTTCTGGCAGATCGGGGGTAAATTCTAGACGCAGCCTAACTTTACCTTTTCTCCAATTTTTACCGGGACTTAAAACTTCACAATCTATTCCTTCAATAAACAATTCTTCGTCAGATATTTTTGACTGTAGTATAGTCATCAATTCACTAACTTTGAAGGTGCATTGAAACATTAAAGCGCTGGCACTGGCTGATAAAACATCATCGCTATTGAGCAAATTATTTGTACTGTTCATGTCAATTTTACTGGTAGTTTTCAAGTAAGAAACTGGACGGTTGAATACACAAACTAAACAGGAGCATCCCATTTTTGAAAAATACCTAACCCCGGTCTATCTTCCCTACAAGGGAAGGGGAAGAAAGAAAAAACAAAGAAAAAAAGCAAGAAACCAATAAATTTTACTATCCCCTCATAGGGAGCAGGGTAGGGGGATAGGTCTTTTTTGGTCTCTATGAAAAATTGGGATGCTCCCAACTAAAGCTGCCCTAGCGAGTTTCAAAGACCTCGCTCTGTCTTCAGTCCAAGTCATTTAGACTTTGTTTGACAAGGGGCATAATTTATTGGACTGGGCTTGAAACTGGGCGGTTAAATTAGAAAAACCATCCGTAAGAATGGAGACCCTTTCCTAATAGATTAACTCCTAAATAGCAGACCCAAACAACTAAAAATCCCGTGGCTGCCAAAATTGCGGGTTTTCGCCCTTGCCAGCCGCGAGTGATGCGGGCGTGCAGATAGGCGGCAAATACTAGCCAAGTAATTAGAGCCCAAGTTTCCTTCGGGTCCCAACTCCAATAGGAACCCCAAGCTTCGTTAGCCCAGACAGCACCGGCGATGATGCCAATGGTGAGCAGGGGAAATCCTAAGCCAATGATACGATAGCTGATGTTATCGAGAGTTTCTGCTAGGTTTAAGCGCTGTGGGGAGAGCAGTTCAGGAGTTGAATTTGGGGATGTTTGGGTGGTGACTAATTCCAATACAGCGGTGTTACTGTGACCGTTGTTGCTAGAAATTGTAGCAGTTAAGGGGGAATTAACTAGAGTTTCTTCTGTTTGAATTGCTAGGTTTTCAGGGCGTTGCAAGCGGTAGTTGCCGTTGCGGGTACTGGTGGTTCCAAAAGAACTGCCAGTGAGTGTGATGTTTTGGCCGCGAGTGATGACTAGGAATGCGATCGCTAAAAGTGCTCCTACCATCAAAGTTGCATAACTAAGCATCATCACGCTGACGTGCATCATTAGCCAATTTGATTTCAAGGCAGGTACCAGAGGTTCCGCCGACTGCATTTCCTGTGGCAAAGTTAAGGTGGCAAAAGCGGAAATTGCCATTGCTACTGGGGATGTGGCGACTCCCACTAAGCGAGATCCGCTCATGTTTTCCGCTAGTAGATGGATAGCGGTAATTCCCCAAACTAAGAAAAATAGAGATTCGTAAAGATTGCTCAAAGGGAAGTAGCCAGCTTCTAGCCAGCGAGCCCCAAGTAAAGCAGCGATACAGAGATTTGCGATCGCCATTCCTGCCGTACCCAAAGCTGACAAATAGGGGATACCTGGAAATGCAGCACCTCCCCAGTAAATCAACATAGTCCCGAAGAGAACGGCAAATGAGCAATTATCAAGCGAGTTCTGGAGTGCAACCAGATCCATATAAAGTTCTCCTCTGAAGTTTTAACGTATCTATAGCTAAGCATATCGATTGTCGAGTGTAAGTTCTAGCACTCTTTATATTCCTGTCCTCAAGATGATGTAACCAATACCTAGAAGCAGCAAAAGGGCGCGATCGCACTACAATTTACCAAGGATTACCAATCATCCTAAAAGCCGCCCAATAGTAAGGATGAGATAAATTATCATTGCTTCTTGTGGCCAGTTCCGGCGGCAGCAGCACCTCCCCAGAACCAGTATGCAGCTTGCCATTATTGATTCGGATTTGCCCTCTAATCATAGCTATTTGTGCCTCCTGTAGCGCTTGGGCCTTAATTGGTGTACTTTTCAACTGCTGATATAATTCCGTCATCAGCCCCAAAGTCCCTTCATCGCTAACGTACCAGAGACTAGCCACAGCCGACTTCACACCCCCCTGCACTGCTAACCCCGCAAAACCCAACTCCGCCGCCTCATCTCCCACAGCAGTTTTACAGGCACTCAGCACTAATAGCTCAACAGGGGGGGTGTTCCATTTCAGTTGCCGCAACTGATCCAAGCGTAATTTTGTATCCCATAACTGAATGTAGGAGTTGCTAGGATCTCCCCCCTGAAATTCTGCGTGTGTTGCCAAATGAATCATCGCATAAGGCTGTTGCTGACGCTCTCCCTTTAGATTTGCCAGAGTAAAGCCTTCATTCAAAAAAGATTTACCCTGCCATAACTGCGGGGTGATAGTTGATAATTCTAATGGTACTGCTGGTAAAGGATTGAGATGAGCAAATCGTGAGGCCCCCATCGCCAGCACTTTGGAATTTTTGATCTTGACGAAGCGAGTATCAGTCAAACTGAGACTAGGCATCTGACCAATACTGTATCGCTCGATTAAAAACCCCTTCCCATCGTGCAATGCTGCCATGGGGAGCGATCGCAATCCGGTATCGGAAATAAAAGACAAATTCTTAATGCCTTGTGTTTGCAAATCAGCTTCTAGCGGTGCCACAATCAATTTATATAGTTGCTGAGCTAAAGGCAAATAGCTTGTAGTATTACGTTTTCTAGGATTAGTTATTTCTGTGCGAAAGTCTTGGGCTAGTGCGACGACTTGGGCGCGAGTAGTGTGCGAGATGCGCTTGCGAATGGGAGTTCCTTTAGGCGTAACTATCAGAATTTCTAGTTCGTCACTAGGTTGAATTTGCCGATCGATTTGCAGAATTGAGGATATACTTTCTAGTTGATAAGCACTAGAACCTTTCGGCATAAAGCCGATATAAATGATAGCTGGCTTAACTCCAGTCGTCTTTTCAATTCTCGTTAGGATATTCTGGGCATCTTGTAATGTTGCCATCCGAGAGGGGTAAGGCAAACTTAGGTATTTGACAAAATCGCGAGTAAACTTTTCCTCTTGGGGGAGAACAATAGCATTGGGATTAATTGGTAAGTCAGCAATATTGATTTGGGGAGAGGGCGATCGCGAATTTTGTTCCAAAGAATTTGATATTTGATTCTGCTGTTCGAGATTAAGCGGAAATGGCGAACTGGGCGCGGGTAATGTTGCGATCGCGGGTGTCGGATTTACTGTCGTTGTCCGATCTAGATTTGGTATTAAATTCAACACAGGCGTTTGGTTGAGAGTCGGTATCGGTGTCGGTGTTATAGCGCTTGATAGTGCAGAAAGTAATACAGGTGTGATATTGACTGTCGGTGCAGGAACTAAAGTAACTGCTGGTGCTGGCGTGACATTGACTGTTGGTGTTGACGCAGCAGGTACAGGCGCGATATTGACTGTTGGTGCTGGCGCAGGTATTAGTGTTGGCGTTGGGACGATATTGAGCGTTGGTGCTGGCGCAGGTACAGGCGCGGATGCTGGCGTTGGGACAATATTGACTGTTGGTGCTGGCACAGCTACCACCGGCGCGGTTGCTGGTGCTGGCATTGGGGCGATATTGACTGTTGGTGCTGGCGCAGGTACCACCGGCGCGGTTGCTGGTGCTGGCGTTGGGGCGATATTGACTGTTGATACTGGCGCAGATGCCGATACTGGTGCTGG
>DATGYA010000562.1:0-4513 GCA_035298405.1 Kamptonema sp.
TATAATGGGCTATTTCAAGGCAATCTCCGGGATAGCTGGACTTGCGCTCAAGCTATTGCTCAGCATCGCCGGGAGGTGTTGCAGTTGCGTTTGGGGCTTAAGGGAAAGCGTTTGCCGCGTTTGCCTTGGGAAGTGCTACACGCTGCCGATCGCCCTTTGGCTACTGGTACTGATGTGGCGTTTTCCCGCTATCAGCCCGGTACGAGTTTGCTCAAACCAAGCCGGATACTTACGCCTCAACAGCCACTAAAAATATTAATGGCGATCGCGGCTCCCAATGACCAAGACAGCCTACAACTCAAACGAGAAGCCCTGCACCTGCAACAGGAACTGCAAAACCGCCCTGTTGGGACGCATTCTAGCAACTTCCACGCCCCACAGATTCAACTTACGATCCTAGAGCAACCCGATCGAGAACAGCTTACCCAAGCCTTAGAACAGGGACAATACCAAGTTCTGCACTATGCGGGTCATAGCAACCTCGCAGCTAGAGGTGGCGAACTCTACTTAGTTAGCGATCGCACGGGTTTGACTGAAACCTTAAGCGGTGACGACTTAGCGGGGTTGCTGGCTAATAACGGTATTCAAATGGCGGTGTTCAACTCTTGCCGGAGTGCTTATGGTGATAGTTACGATCCAGAGGAAACTGGCGATCGCAATTTAGCAGAAGCGCTAGTTAAGCGTGGCATTCCGGCGGTGCTGGCGATGGCCGAACGCATTCCCGATGAGGTGGCTCTGACTCTGACGCGACTATTTTACCGCAACCTCAATCAAGGTTATCCGGTAGATTTGAGTTTAAGCCGGGCGAGGGCAGGTTTGATTTCTGCTTATGGTTCTCAGCAGTTGTACTGGGCCTTGCCGATTCTTTACTTGCACTCGGATTTTAACGGTTATCTGACTGGGGCACAAGTGGAGAGTTGGGAGTTAGGCGCGATCGCAGATCAAAGCTTAACAGCCAATCTTAACTATCCACCATCCTACTCTGCGCTCCGGGACGGTCGGGAAGCTCAGCGTTATGCGATCGCGCCTGATGAAGAGCTAGAAAGTCCTCTAGTTGCAGACTTTGGGGATTTTGAAGATGAGGATAACTGGGATGACGCAACTGAGAATTCAGCTTTAATAGCTAATTTTCGGCGGCAACTAGCTAACAGCAATTCTCAGACAGAGGAAGTTTTGCCAAACAGGAGACTGGCAGAAGAAAATAGCAGGAGCGTTGCTCAATCGCCAATTTCACCATCAGTTTCCCCCTTGTTCAAGGGGGAGTCCAAATCAAAAAAGACATCACCTGCAAGTCCCAATTCTCCCCAAAGGCCCGATCTAATGCAGGCGGCGCGGTTAAAAAAACCGCCTGTGAAAACGGCAAAACAGCAACAAAAATCTTTAGTGTGGACTTGTTTGTTACCAACTGGCTTGTTGACCTCGATGCTGTTAGGTTTGTGGTTCTGGCAAAACCGAGGCCCAAAACCAGGGGAAATGTTGCCTTTGGTACCAACACCAACTTCGCAATCTGTTAATCCAACTCCTGGGATTGTGAATCTGAAAGTAGCTAGTAGTTCAGAGGTACAAGCGATCGCAATTCAAAAGTTTAATCAAGGCAAACTTTCTGAAGGCCAGCAAGCAGTAGAAGAACTACTAGATCCAAAACGGCGGCAAGCGTTACAACACGCAGAAGTTGCTTTAACAGCAGCCTCGGAAACAGCACCATCAAACCCAGAAATTAATTTTCTTTGGGGGCGTTTAGCTTGGCAATCTCTCCAAACTGATAAAAATAATAATAAGTACAGTGTCGATGATGCTAGGCGTTACTGGGAAAGTGCTCTCAAGTCTCGTCCAGACTCGATGGAATACCGCAATGCTTTGGGTTTTGCTTTGTACGCGGAAGGAAATCTAAATCAAGCTTATCAAGTTTGGTTAGAGGCGGTAGATTTGATGGAAACAACTCCAAGGACAGCTCCTCAACAAGTTGGTTCAGGTACTAAGCCTCTAATGGAAACCTCAGAACGCGAAAATGCGCTCACTGCCTATGCTGGTTTGGGTTTGGTGAGGATGCAGCAGGCGCGGGCTAAATCGCTTTCGCCTCAGCAGCGGACAGATTTGTTAAATGAGGCCAGTAGGCTGCGGGAACAAGTGATGGCGGGTGATGCGGAGGGTTTTGAGCCTAATTCGCTCAGTAAAAACTGGTTGTGGCCGGAGAAGGCGATCAGGGATTGGCGATCGCTACAAAAAATGTAAAAAGTATGTTAACTACGACTATATCGCAGCGGCGACATAATTTAGCATTGGTAGCGTCATAAATGGTTAACTGTTAACAGTTAACCATTAACAGTTAACCATTAACAGTTAACCATTAACCATTAACCATTAACAGTTCACAAATAGCAAAGAACTAAATGATAGTTCCATCAGCAATGACAGCATTTTTGAGAACTACAACAATACCACTGCGGATATAGAAACCAAGGTTTTCCCGTTCGGCTTCTTCCACTCGGTCTTTATTGATAATTTGAACATGGCGACCGATGCGAGCATTTTTGTCGATAATGGCGCGGCGAATTCGTGTTTCTGCACCAATGCCTACGGGAATACCACCTTTTTGGGAACCGGACTGCCGTTCTGCAAAGGGTTCGTAGAAGTCAGAACCCATAATCAGGGAATCTTCTATATTGCATCCGGCTTCAATGCGCGATCGCACCCCTAACACCGAATGGTCGATCCGGCATTCTTTGAGAATACAGCCTTCAGCAATAATCGATTCAGTTACATTGCAATCTAATAGTTTGGAGGGCGGTAAATAACGCTGACGAGTGTAAATCGGGGCAGTTTCGTCGTAGAAACTAAAAGGTGGATGCGGCTGTTTTGTGAGAGCCAAATTAGACTCATAGAAAGCCTCAATAGTTCCGATATCTTCCCAGTAACCGTCAAATAAGTAGGCTTGAACGTTGTAGTCTTTGGCAGAGGCGGGAATAATTTCTTTGCCAAAATCAGTCCTTTCTGGGGATTCTTTCAACAATTTCATCAAAACGTCTTTGTTGAAGACGTAAATGCCCATTGAGGCGATATAAGGGCTTTCTTTGGCTTGTTCCGGTGACAATCCCAGTTTAGTGGTATCGACCTGCATTTGTTTAAGCGCTTCGCCTTTGGGTTTTTCGCTGAAAGCGACTACTCGACCGTCTTCATCGGTTTTCATTAAGCCAAAGTCGGAGGCCCGTTTGTCATCCATCGGCAAGACGGAGAGGGTGATATCGGCTTTGGTATCGAGGTGGCGTTGGACAAATTCTCGATAGTCCATGCGATAGAGGTGATCGCCTGAGAGAATCAGGTATTGGTCAACGTCCCATTCTTCAAACAGCCAGCTATACTGACGGACTGCATCGGCTGTACCCTGGAACCAGTTGGGGTTTTCCTGGGTTTGCTGTGCCGCGAGTACTTCCACAAAGCCATCGCTGAAGCCGGCGAAATTGTAGGCGCGGGAGATATGGCGGTTGAGGGATGCTGAGTTGAATTGAGTTAGGACGTATATTTTGAGTATTTCTGAGTTAATACAGTTGCTTACAGGGATGTCGATCAGGCGGTATTTGCCTGCAAGGGGGACGGCGGGTTTGGCCCGCAGCTTGGTAAGCGGGTAAAGGCGGGTGCCTACGCCGCCGCCGAGGATGATGGCTAAGACTTTTTTCACGGGATTTCCTCCTGACTGCCGGTGATCTCTCATTGTCCAGTGTCGGATGGTGAGGGATCGTTGACAAGGGGGGAGGGGAGGATCGGGGGTATTCCGGTGCGAGATTTTGAGGCTATCCGCGCTTTTTACTCTCTCGCTATCAGGTAGAGATTTTAGGTGTGGCTGATTTCTTAGCTTTGTTCTTTAGTATTTACTCTGGGTTTTGATGGAAAAGGTAGGATGCGATCGGCATTTACTCACAATTGTTCTGGATTAATTCCTGATCGCTAATACTTCTCACCAAACTCTGCTCAATTAGGCTTATCCTTAGATGTTGATTCAGGTACTTGACCAGCATTACGGACGTTGATAAATTTACCTAGCAGCTCAAACCAAAAGGGAGCACCCATCGCTATAGCCCCAGCACTCAGCAGCCAACCAAAGATAACTTTGAGGAATTCTAATAACCAACCAATGAAGACGTTGATGATTCCTCCCCAATCCCATTTTTCATTGGAAGTTAACAGTTTTAGCGTTGTCAATTCTTTCTTTATATCCTCTATAAAAGTTGGTAAATTATAACTGTACCAGCCAATAGGCATATTTATATTATCCAAAATTGCATTAATATTAATATCCTCAAAGCATTGATTTTGTTTTGTTAATCTTTTACTGGGGTTTTTCTCGTCTTTAGCGTTTATCAAACAGTCGGTTATCGGCTTATTTTTTTCATCACTAATAACATTAGTAACAACTTGATTGATACTAGAGCGCAAAGCAGCATCTTTATTTAATCTTTCAATAATGTGGAATGTATTAGCATTGAGCAGCGGTACAACTATCAAGCCAATCAAACAA
>DATGYA010000563.1:0-4820 GCA_035298405.1 Kamptonema sp.
ACCAACCGATCCAAACCGTAAGCAATTCCTCCGTGAGGCGGCGTACCGTACTCAAAAGCATCTAACAAAAAGCCAAACTTATTGTAAGCTTCCTCTGTCGATAATCCAATCGCTTCAAATACTTTTTCCTGAATTTCCCGCTGATAAATTCTGCGAGAACCGCCGCCGACTTCAGTGCCATTTAAGACTAAATCGTAAGCTTGGGCTCGCGCCGTTTTCAGATCGTTAATATCATCAGGATGCGGTGCAGTAAATGGGTGATGTAATGCTTCTAAACGCTTCTCATCAGCATTCCATTCAAACATTGGAAAATCTGTCACCCACAACAGATTCATTTTATCCTTATCGATCAATCCTAGCTCTTGACCAACGGCTAAACGCAACCGATCTAAAGTCTTATTTACAGTTGGCGCATCCCCGGCACCAAATAATAGTAAATGACCAGGTTCTGCACCCGTGCGAGCGAGTAATTCTTGTTTTTGTTCCTCTTTCAGGTTATCTTTAATTGCGCCAATCGTATCGATTTCGCCGTTATCCCGGACGCGAATATAAGCTAAACCCTTTGCGCCTGCTTCGTTGGCTTCTTTGAATAAGTCACCACCTGGTTTAATTCGTACATTTGAGATGGCATCATTCCCGCCGGGAATTGGCAATACTTTCACAATCCCGCCAGAGGCTACAGCACCAGAAAATACCTTAAACCCGGAATCTTTCATTAAGTCGGAAACATCGACTAATTCTAATCCAAAGCGAGTATCTGGTTTATCGCTGCCGTAGCGTCCCATCGCTTCAGCATAGGTTAAACGGGGAAAAGGACGAGGTAAATCAATCCCTTTAACAGTTTTGAATATGTGACAGGTTAAACCTTCATTTAATTCTAGAATTTCTTCCATAGACATGAAGCTCATTTCCATGTCTAATTGAGTAAATTCTGGTTGTCTATCTGCCCGCAAATCTTCATCGCGAAAACATCTGGCAATCTGATAATATCTATCAAAACCAGAAACCATCAATAATTGTTTAAACAACTGCGGCGACTGCGGCAAAGCGTACCATTCCCCCGGATTGACGCGGCTGGGAACTAGATAATCTCTCGCCCCTTCAGGAGTAGAACGAGTTAAAATCGGAGTTTCTACTTCGATGAAATTTTCCGCATCTTCGAGGTGACGGCGGATAGCTTTAACTACTTGGTGGCGGAGTTGCAAATTACGACTCATGCGATCGCGCCGCAAATCCAAATATCGATACTTCAACCGCAAGTCTTCGCGCACGCTTTCAGTTTCCGCCGTCGAAACCTGAAACGGTAACTGTTTGCGAACTGCATTCAATAACTCAATTTCCGCTGCATAAACTTCCACCTCTCCCGTCGCTAACTTAGGATTGAGGGAATCTTCAGGTCGTCGCGTCACTTTCCCCGTAATTCTAACCACATATTCGCTGCGTAAATGGTCAGCCGCTTCATAGGAAGTTGGGGTGCGTTGGGGATCGCTGACAATTTGCACAAGTCCGGTGCGATCGCGCAAATCCAGAAAAATAACGCCACCGTGATCGCGCCGACGGTCTACCCATCCGCACAGGGTAACAGTCTCTCCAATACGATCGCTTAGGAGTTGGCCGCAATAGTGGGTTCGCATGATAGTTGATTCAGGTCTCTAGGCTTGATTACAGGTGACATACCAGTATAGAAGACAGCATAGCCTTTTGGATCGGCTTATTTACAGCAGCCCTGGATACTAGCTTTTTTAGAGACATCTACAAATTAGCAATAGGGGCGCAGCATTGCCCATTGGTGTCAACTGCCATCCGAAAGCCCGACAGGGGTTAAAACCCCCCTCTTATAGCTAAAGTCCTCTCAAGAGGACTGAATAAAATTGTTAAATTTATTAGTCCTCTTCAGAGGACTTGATCTTTGAGACAGGGGTTTTAACCCCTGTCTGATTAAGGGTTTGACGTTAAGTTGACACCTATGAGCATTGCCGCCCCCTATTCAACTAAACATTGACACTCCCACCCCTGAAGGGGCGGTTAACTTCTGTCAACCTTCTAGATAAACCTGCTATTAGAATCCACACGACGAATACCAACCACAGAAGGCAGAGGTACGCGGCGAGTATCTTTCTCAATATTGCTCGGCCAACTGCTACCACGCAACACAATCCGCGTCTGAGTAAACAAACCGCCATTCAAATCCAGCATCTCGATCGATCGCCGCAACACAGTTCCGTCATCGATTGGGCAATCTTCTCCCGGATGCTGCACCGAAACGATCAGCGTGTTTCCCACTAAAGTTGGCCCAGTCATCTCGCAGCGGTTTGGCCCGTAAGCAAAGGGAATCACCTCTCCGGCATTCGCGCCTGTAGTGGGAATCATAAACAGCCAGTTGTTGCCGAAAACTCCCGTAAACTCAGCTATATTCCCCGACTTGCTGTGATCGATGGAGTTTGGCTTGCCAGCGGCACCAACATCAAAACCGTTGTGAGTGCCAGTAGACATATCCGTGACCCCCCAAACGTTTCCTTGGCGATCGAAGAGGATGTTGTCTACACTGGCGAAACCAGCGCCATCTTTCGCCCCCGCTTCTCCACCTTGGGCAAACCGTTGCCAGCGGAAAGTTGTACCAGTACCATCAGCGCTGTTTTCAATAATCTTGTAAAGTCCCCCTGACTGCTGGACGCTGTTAACATTGCGGTTGTACTTGGCGACGACAAAAATGCGGGAGTCAGGATAGCCGTCACTTCCGGGTGCGCCGTCAGTATAAGCAATGAAAACTTCCTTAGTCAGAGGGTTAATTTCTAAATCCTCTGGCCGCGCTGTGGGAGTTCCACCGATGAGATTGGCTGCTAAAAAGGCATCGACTAAAACTGCACCTTGACTGGTGTAGAAATCTGCGAGGGTCTTATTGCGATAATCTGACAGCACTTTGGCTTCATTGGTAATATCCACCACGAAGGAACCGCCGTCGTCAGTTTGACCGGCAATTCCTTTGCGCTTTGGTAAGCGGAGGGGAGCATTTCTTTGAGCTTGACCGAGACTTGCGAGCTCAGCTTCAGCGAGAATTGAGGGTGCGATCGGATTGGTACGAGCGTTTAAGGTTAAGGGAATCCATTCGCCTGTAAAGTCTCGGTTGTAACGAGCTACATACAGCGTCCCATTTTCAAATAAGCTGCTATTACTTTTGTCGTTGATATTTCCAATTGTCGCATTGCTGACAAATTTCCAGGTGTGACCGCCTCGGCGATCGTCTCCCATGTAAGCGACTAGCCGTCCCCCTGCTTCGGCGCGAATGGCGACGTTTTCGTGGCGGAAGCGCCCTAACCAGGTGTGTTTGCGGGGGCGGAAGTTGGGTTCAGCAGGATCGACTTCGACCATCCAGCCGTACTTTTCGCCGGTTAAGCCGAACTCTGAACCTGTGGTGCCATTGATGTAGCTTGTCTGGCTGCCATTAGGTTTGACGTTTTCCTGAACTCCAACGAAAAATACTTCGCTACCTTGGAAGTTTTCTTCGCCAGAGAGGATAGTTCCCCAAGGAGTGGTGCCCCCTGAGCAATTGTAAGCGGTGCCGATGATGCGGTTGCCGAGGCCGTCTGAGTTGACTTGCTCAAAAACTTGGGTAGCGGCGGGGCCAGTGCCGTATAAGAAGTTATTGTCGCCTTGTCTGTTGCCCCAGGATGTGACGTTTTTATATTGGTCAGAACGCTGGCTGTTGATGGCTAAGCCGGAAAGACCGTGAATGCGGCGGTTTTTGGAGTCACTGGGGACTACTTGGAAGCGATCGCTGGTTTTGACTATTCGGAGGATGGAGCCGCCTAAGTTATACATGAACTCGCCCAGGGTGGCGCGATTTTTCACAGATAAATCTAGACCGAGTACGATGCGATCAGTTGTTGGGAAGGCTGTGAGGTCTTCCGTTGTCTCGGCTGGCGCTACCTTGGACATGGGGTAGGAGACGTATTCGTGATTGACCCAGAGGTAGCCGTCGCTGTCGCTGCCACGATTGGGGATGAAGGCGGTGTAATCGCAGTTGTAGCCAAAGTAGTCAGCTCGATCGGGGAAGACGCGATCGCCCCAACGCACTATTACATAACGTTCGTACTCTGGCGGTACGATCACGTCATCGATAACGGTGTAATTTACCAGCTTGGTATCTGCTGAGGCAGGCGCGATCGTGCCCTTCTCGATTCCCGTTGGTATAAAACTGGATTGTTTTTGGTAAATGGGTAGTGGGTGGGGCAGACGTACTGGAGTAAAGGTCAGCGGAACTTGAGCCTGAGCTGCGCCGGAATCGCCCAATAATTTTTGGCTCAGTTGAGGCGCTAGTACGCTTGCGGCAGCACTGCTTCCAAAGAAAATTAGTAATTGCCGACGACTAATTTTTGACATAAAGCTGTTTTAACCCTGACTCACGTTTTTAATATTTATTTCTCCCATAGAACATACCCCTGTCAAGTTAAAGTTCGTTAATGCAATTGTTAATAAATATCGATAGAATAGTATAGCTTTATTGGCTGTTTCTTAATCTAAGAATAATCTATCTAAAGTAGCTTTCGCGATCTAAAGTGTTAAATTTATGCTATGTTTCCCCTTATTTTTGAAAAATACTTTCTGCTTTTGCCACCGCTCAGTCATCTCTAAAGCCAGGGTCATTTTCTATCAAGCGCCGTCGTTCGGCGAAGGGTGAGCTGGTTTGGGAAGTTGGAAAACTTGCTTGAGGTGAATTAGTGTTTCTTAAACCTAATAGGAATTTAGCATCGCCGAAATATCTAGTCCACTGGTCAATTCGAGTATCTCTCTGCCACTGCGATCGCGAAACCCTTGAGCGT
>DATGYA010000564.1:0-12026 GCA_035298405.1 Kamptonema sp.
TTCCCTGTTGCAGATTCAAACTTTTCTAGCAGAAACGCCGCCCTTCGACCGACTCTCGGAGGCCGCCCTGCAAACTTTGGTGTCTAAATGCCAACTCCTGGGCTACCGAACGGGGCAACCCCTGTTAGAACGGGAAAGAATGCCGACTCAGGTGGCAATTATTTTTCAAGGTCAGGCCCGCCAGTTGGGGTATGACCAGCGAACGCAGCGCCTCGTAAGTTTGCGATTGGTGGGGCCAAAAGAAGTTCTCGGCTGGTCTTCCTTGTTACGAGGAGTACCCTGCGAAACTGCCCTCGCCTCCACCGATGTAATTGCCATAATTTTATCGGCAGAAGATTTCTTAAGCTTCGTACAAACTGAACCTGTCCTTGCAGAAGCCTTTGGGGAACACTGTTCCTTAAGCGAAGTTTTTGAACTGTGGAGCTTGGAACTGCAACGGCGGGCTGACGGGACATCAAATCTGAAGGAATTGACCCAACAGGCTTGGGCGGATGCGATCGCGATCAACTTGCCCAGCGGTCAGAAAAAAACCCAAGAACTCGCCAACCAACTTGACCCTAACCGGATTTGGTTAGTTAGTAGCGGCGTGGTCGGCGACTTTCCCACCGGCAGCCGACTGTCGCTAGACGGATCGAGTAGATCCTTAAAAATAGAAGGACAAAGAGGAGCTAGGTTAGTAGGCTTCCGGGAAATTGCAACTCCCCAAGATCAGCCAGTCGCCCCGGACGGCTTACAGACAGCTCTACAAGCACCCTTAGACATATCTGCGGTACCAGCGGCCCCACAAGGTCAAGCCGCTCAGACTCCCGAGCCTTCTGGATTACCCTCAAAATTTCCCATGATCCGGGCAAAAGGGGCAATCGAAGCCCCACTCGCCTGCTTCCAGATGTTAAGCAAGTATTTTGGGGTAAAATTTCGCCGAGATGTAGTCCGCAAAGCTATAGAAAATCAGTACAAAACCGTCGGCTCAATTACGATGCAAGCCTGCGGTGGCATCATCCAAAGCATGGGCATTGTCCCCCAATTGGCACAAGTTCCGGCCGATGCTATCAATCGACTGAAAGCTCCGCTGATGGTTAAGTGGGAAACCAGCTTTGCGATTATCTACAGCATCACCGAACAAGAATTGGTGATGGCAGTCCCAGAACAGGGGATTATCCGCAAGCGGCCGGCCCAATTTAGGGAAATTTGGGGGGAGGGTGGAGAAGTCCTGTTGCTACAGGCTCCCCAAGCTGAGCAGAAAGACCAGTTCAGCTTCTGGTGGTTTTTACCAGCACTATCTGAACACAAAACAGTCTTTTTTGAGGTGTTACTTGCCTCATTTTTCTCGCAGTTATTCGGCTTAGCTAACCCCCTGATCAGCCAGATCATTATTGATAAGGTACTGGGACAGCGTAGCATTGACACCTTAGATGTTTTAGGGGCGTTTTTGCTGGGGGTTGCCCTGTTTGAAGGGCTGCTCAATGGTCTGCGGACATTTTTGTTTATAGATACCACAAACCGGATTGATGTCAAACTGAGTGCGGAAGTAATCGACCACTTGCTGCGACTGCCCCAAGGCTACTTTGACAATCGGCGGGTGGGAGACTTGGTTTATAAGTTCAGCATGATCAGCCATATCCGGGAATTTATGACAGGGACGGCCTTAACTGTCGTACTGGATGCGGTCTTTTCGGTGGTTTATATCGCTGTCATGCTCTCCTATAGCGTACAGCTAACCTTCGTTTCCTTGGCGGTTGTACCTGTACTTGCTCTGATGATCGTCCTGATTAACCCGATGGTGTTAAGGCTGATCAAGCAGAGAAATCATCGTTTTTCTGATGCCCAATCCTATTTAGTGGAAGTTGTCAGCGGCATTCAAACAGTTAAAGCTCAAAATATTGAACTGAAAACTCGTTGGGAATGGTCTGGTCGTTATGCTAAATACGTCACGGCGAGTTTCAAGACGATTCTTACTGGTACGACGGCTGGTACGATTAGCGGCTTTTTAAATCAGGTGGGCAACCTAGCTCAGTTGTGGGTGGGAGCCCATTTAGTGTTGAAAAATGAGATGACTTTGGGGCAGTTAATTGCCTTCCGAATTATTACTGGCAACGTTACTGGAGCGCTGCTGCGTTTTGTGAGTGTGTGGCAGAGTTTCCAAGAAGTTACGATGTCTATTGATATGCTCCGAGATGTGGTGGAGCAACCAACAGAGACGAGTGAGGAAGACCGAAACAACATCGGGATGCCATCAATTGTAGGCTCTGTTAAGTTTGAGGATCTTTCGTTCCGCTTTCGCGAGAGTGGCCCGCTGCAACTAGCGAATGTGAATTTAGAATTCCCTGCTGGCAGTTTTGTGGGGATTGTTGGCGGTTCCGGTTCCGGTAAGAGTACGCTGATGAAGTTGTTGCAGCGCCTTTACCCACCGCTGACAGGTCGGGTTTTCGTTGATGATTATGATACTGCCAAGGTGGAATTGTATTCGCTTCGCAGTCAAATCGGGGTAGTGCTACAGGATACGCTGCTGTTTAACACTACAGTGCGGGAAAATATCGCTTTGAGCAATCCTGATGCTAGCGATGAAGAGATTACGCGGGCTGCGAAAGCAGCGGTGGCTCACGATTTTATTATGGGTCTGCCTGCTGGCTACAATACGGTGGTGGGAGAGCGGGGCGGTTCTCTATCTGGGGGTCAAAAACAGCGGATTGCGATCGCGCGGACTGTACTCCAAAACCCGAAACTGTTGATTTTGGATGAAGCAACCAGTGCCCTCGATTATCATTCCGAACGCCAAGTTTGCAATAACTTAGCTGAAGCTTTTAAAGGCAGAACGGTGTTTTTTATTACTCACCGTTTAACTACAGTCAGAAATGCTGACGTAATTATTATGATGGATCAGGGTTCAGTCGTGGAGCAAGGCACTCACGATGAATTGATGGATCTCAAAGGGCGTTACTATTGCCTCTTCCAACAACAGGAAGCTGCTCAGTAAAAAAGTTTTGAGTTTTGAGTTTTGAGTTAGGGAATTTTGATTTCTCCCCACTTCCCAGTCCCTTAACAACTAACAACTAACAACTAACTATGAAATCAGTAATACTCTCCGAACAACCTGTAATTTTAGAGAAGCCAGCCTTTTGGTCGCACGTATTTCTCTGGATGATTATGCTGATGACTACCTCGGCTTTAGTTTGGGCTTATCTGGCAAAAATTGAGCAAGCTGTGCCAGCGGTTGGTCAGTTAGAACTAAAAGATGGTTCTAGAGATATCCAAGCGCCGACAACGGGAGCTGTGGTTAGACTTCACGTAGAAGATGGCGATCGCGTCGAGAAAAATCAGCCTTTGCTTACCTTTAGCCCGACTGCTCCCGGCGCTGATTTAGAGTCGGTCAAGAAAGTTAAAGAGGCCCTGGAAAAAGAAAATAAATTTTACGAAGATGTAGTTGGTGGCAGAGCACAAGGCCCTCTGCCCTCAAATTTGGAATCCAGTATTAAGGATCGCCAGAGCTTAATTTCCCAAAATGAAGTTTTGCAAGCTCTGATTGATGAGTTATACCTGAATAGAGGCAGCGGCGGCGGCAGTTTTGACCAAAGTCAACAAGGACTTTATATTAACTACCGCTCTGAATATCTTTCTCGCGTAGCGGCGGCGCAAGGGCAGGTTCAGGAGTTGGAAAAACAACTGAAGCAGGCTGTGGATGCAGAGAATGCAGCTAGGGATCAATTGAGAGTAGCGGAGACACAATTAGGTTTTGCTCAAAACCAATTAAGTTATGCCGATCAGCAATTAAATTCTGCTCAGGAACAATTGAGGTCTTCCGAGGAGCAAAGAAAATTAGCGCAGGAGCAATTAACTAAATCCCAAGAAGTATATAAGTCTCAGAAAGGTATTCTTGACAGACTGAGCCCGCTGGTAGAGCAAGGTGCGATCGCGGAACTGCAAAAAGAACGCCAAGAGCAAGATGTTTTGAGAAGTCAAACTGAAGTTCTCAAGCAACAAGATCAAATTAAGCAGCGCGAAGGTGAAATTAATACGCGCAGAGGTGAAATTAATACGCGCAGAGGTGAAATTAATTCTCGCAAAGGTGAAATTAATGCTCGCACAGGTGAGTTCCAGAAAATTCAAGCAGATATAGAGCGTCAGAAGGGAGAGCAAGAACGTATTGGAGAGTCAATTAAGCGTGCACAGGAACAGTTACAAAACACTAAAGATGCTTGGGCTAAAGAGCTTTATACCAGAATTGCTGACAACCAAAAACAGATTGCAGGTAGCGATTCTCAGCTCAGCAGATTAAAAATTGAAAACCAGAAAAAGCTCTCAGATGTCAACGCTCAGTTGGAAAAAGCTCAACAAACTCGCGATACTCAATTAATGAAAGCTCCTATTTCAGGGGTGATCTACGATCTCAAGCCTTCATCGAAGGAGAAAGCTGTATTGGATCTGAAGAACGATCCGGTGTGCCAATACGTGATTAACTCTGTGCTTAAGCCTGGGGAACCGCGCCCGCAAAGATGTAAGGAGGCTTATTATGAGGCGCAACAAACTGAGAAGTTGCTAAAAATTCTGCCTGATGAAAATGGGATTGAAGCTGTTGTTTATCTGGAAAATAAGGATGTAGCTCTGGTATTGGATTCCTTGCGCCGGAAACGGGCAAAATTGGAACAATATCACGGCAAACAATTAGATGGAGAAAAAGTTGACTGTGAAAAAGGGAAAAGCTGTGCCTGTCCTGAAAAGGAAGTAAATAGGCAAAAACTAGATTTAAAAGGCTACGACTGCGTACCTGTGGAAGTTAATGTCGAAGCTTTCCCCGCGATGGAATTTGGCACGGTAGAGGGTGAAGTGACTAAGATTAGTAAGGATGCTGAACCTCCTACTGAACTTCGCAAATACTATGCCTTTAAAACTACAATCAAACTGAAGAGTCAAAAATTCACTCTGAACAAGGGCAAAGAAAATCAAGTGGAGGTTGGCTTACAGTCCGGGATGGCTGTGAGTTCTAATATCAATATCGGCAAGCGAAGTGTGTTGCAGATGTTTGTAGACAGGTTTACTGGGAAGCTTGATACTTTCAAGAATGTCAAGTAATTTTTTCTAGACTCTGCTATTTTTCAAAGGAATAAGCCTCTCTCTTTCTAGGAGAGAGGCTTTGAAACTTACTCGCCTTCCCAAAACGGAAGGGGCTGGGGTTAGGTCTAATTTGAAAAACGCTGTAAGTTGCGATCGCAAGTGTAAAATCTAAAAAGGAAGATGCGATCGCAGAGAAATGAAAAACACGGGCTTACTAATTCTCTATTTAATTCCACTTGCCTTGTTACTAGGCTTTGTTGCTAGTTTTAGCGTCAATGTTCCCTTCCACGATCAATGGCATTTGGTCAGTTTTTTTGAGAAGATAGCTGCTAAAAATATAACTTTTGGCGATTTTTGGGCTTTACATAGCAACCACCGTATTGTATTCCCAAAATTAATTATTGCAATTTTAGCTTTTATTTCTAAATGGAATATTAATTATGAACTGTGCTTGAGCATTTGTTTGTCTGTCATAACTTTTATTACTCTGTATCAGCTATCCTTTAGTCAAGCTAAAAATAAAGGAGATAGCTTATTTCATTTAGCTAATATTTTAACTTGTATATGGGTGTTTTCTTTAGTTCAGCATGAAAACTGGCTGTGGGGATTTCAACTGGCTTGGTTTTTAGTTAATTTATGTGTAGTAATTGCTATTTTTGTGCTGAATTTAGATAATAAATTATGGCTTTGGCGGTTTGATGAAGCAGTTGATGTGCGAACCGCAAAGGCGCAGAGGACGCAGAGAGAAGAGGAAGAGAAAGATGAGGAGAAAATTATTAGTTTGAATGCAATTGGGTGGGATGGGAGGCTGTCTATTGCTGCGATCTGCTGTGGGATTTCTAGTTTTTCTTTGGCTCAAGGTTTACTTTCTTGGTTGGCTGTAATTCCTTCGGTAGTTAGTGTGAAGGGAAGTGCTGAACAAATTAGAAAAAGGTTGGCGATATGGATGATTTTGTTTGCAGCAACTTGTGCTTTATACTCTATAGATTATCATCCCAAGCGGGAGTTTAGCATCATTTCACTATTAGAAAAACCTTTAGTTATAGTTAACTACTTTTTAAATCTATTGGGTTCACCAATCGTGCGTTTACCTTTTATCTCTGGAGTAGTCGGCTTGCTAATATTTTCAAATTTTTTATTTTTCCTAGTTTATTATGGCATTCAGATTCATGCTCTCAAAGCTAGAAGCCGACAGGGGTTTCAACCCCTGTCTCAAAGCGAAAGTCCTCTGAAGAGGACTATAAATGATTCTTTCAGTCGTCTTCAGACGACTTCAGCTATGAGACAGGGACTTAAGTCCCTGGCGGGTTTATTGAGAATAAATGGGATCTTGATTATTGGTGAACGAGAGGCTGTACCTTGGCTGTCACTTGGTTTGTTTTCAGTTTTGTCTGCGGTTTTTATTACGGTTGGAAGGGCGAGATTTGGCGCTAATCATGCGATTGAGTCCTCAAGATATACAACTGTTTCGATATTTTTGTTAATTGCTATAATTCAGTTGTGGCTAGTGTTCAATAGAGGAAAACAGAAAGAAGAAATTTGGAGGGGGAAGCCCATATATAGGTTGTTTACGGGGCTTCTAATTTGTATAATTTTGATTAATTCACAGCAGGCGATCGCGCAATCTCAAGCTGCACTTACTTACAGGAAAAGTGGAAAAATCTGCTTAGAATTAATCCACTATCTAGACTCATCCAATTTTTTTGATAATTCACCAGATAGCTGTTTGTGGGTACTGACTGACAAAACGCAGTTAGTTAGAAAAGAAGCTGCAAGCCTTGAGAAATTAGGTTTCAGAAAGTTTGCAAGAAATGTAGCTTTTATTACTAATCCTAGGGCTATTTATGGCTATCTAGACAATCCTCAGACGATAGAAAAACCTTTGATTGTGAAAAAAAGTGGTACAGTACGAGTTGCTGGGTGGGCGTTTCTCCCAGAAAAACTCGAACAGGCAAATATTGCGCTGCTTTCTTATGGAAATAATAAATCTTTTTTTGCTAACGCTTATGTAAACTTAGATAGCCCTGATATTGCTAAGGCATTAAACTCTAGTAACTATCAGCGAGTCAGATGGGCGGTGACATTTTTAGCTAATTCTTTGCCAGTTGGCGAAACAATAATCAGCGCTTGGGTGTATAATTCTGATGGCAACGAGTTTGTTAAGTTGAATGGTGGCGCTAAGGTCACAGTGGAGGAGGAGTGAAGATTTCGATTATTATACCAGCTCATAATGAGGAGAGCTGTTTGGGCGGTACTGTCTGCGCGATCGCGGACACTCTCCTACGAGAGGGAATACCCCATGAAATTCTGATTATCAATGACAATAGCACCGATAAAACTATTGAGGTTTGTCAGCATTTGTCAGAGGTTTTTCAAACAGTTAGATATATCAATAATCAACCTCCAAATGGTTTTGGCTTTGCTGTACGTCGCGGTTTGAATGAGTTTGAAGGAGATGCTGTAGCAATTATGATGGCGGATGCTTCAGACGATGCTCAAGACTTAGTGGCAGGCTATTACAAGTTGCTAGAGGGATATGACTGCATCTTCGGTTCCCGATTTATTAAGGGTGGTTATGTTGTGGATTACCCGATTCATAAGTTGGCGATTAACCGTTTGGCAAATTGGTTTGTGAAAAGCATTTTTGGTTTGCCGTACAATGATATTACTAATGCTTTTAAGATTTACCGCCGAGAAGCGATCGCGGGAGTTCAGCCAATTTTGAGCCATCATTTTAACTTGACAGTAGAAATACCATTGAAAGCAATTGTTAGAGGTTTTTCCTATACGGTAATTCCGATGCGGTGGTACAACCGAACTTCTGGTATTTCTAAGTTGAGAATCAAAGAAATGGGCAGCAGATATTTATTTATTGTGCTGTATGTCTGGTTGGAAAAACACCTTTCTCGCGGTGACTATCACCGAAATAAACAAATGGCTGAGTTGAGAGTTAATGCCTGAAAGTATTTTGATTTTGGGGGGTGCAGGTTTTATCGGCAGTTCTTTAGCAATTGGACTTAAGAAACTTCATCCTCAATGGCAAATTATTTGCTTGGATAACTTGCGTCGTCGAGGTTCGGAGTTGAATCTTGCCAGGATGAAGCATTTTAATATCCAGTTTGTTTATGGAGATATTCGATCTTCTGCGGATTTAGATCCAGTGGTTCTAAAAGTAGACTGTATTATAGATTGTGCTGCGGAGCCTTCTGTGGTGACTGGTTTTACTTCGCCTAAGTATGTACTCCAAACAAATTTACTGGGAACAGTTAATGTTTTAGAGTTAGCTAGACAAATGGGAGCGAGTTTGTTGTTTTTGTCTACGAGTCGGGTTTATCCGATTGCAGCTCTTAAGTCTATGAAGTTGCTAGAATTGCCGTCCAGATTTGCGATCGCACCCGATCAAACTCTCCCAGGTTTGTCGCAATTAGGTATTGCTGAAGACTTCCCTTTGAAAGGTCATCGTTCACTTTACGGAGCCACTAAATTAGCCTCTGAATTGCTGATAGAAGAATACAGAGCAGCATACAATATTCCAGCGATTATCAACCGCTGTGGATTAATAACAGGAGCTTGGCAAATGGGTAAAGTCGATCAGGGTGTTTATGGCTTGTGGATGGCTGCTCACTATTTTCAAAAATCGCTAAATTATATTGGTTTTGGGGGTAGCGGTAAGCAAGTTAGAGATTTGTTGCACGTTGCTGATTTAGTGAGGCTAATTAATTATCAGTTAGAAAATTTTGCTGAGTTTGATGGAGAGGTTTTTAATGTGGGCGGCGGTTTTAGTAACAGTCTTTCTTTAGTGGAAACTACTAGGTTATGTCAAGAAATTACGGGGCAATCTATTCAGATTAATGCTTGTTTAGAGGAACGTCCTGGGGATATTCCGATTTTTATTACTGATGCTTCTAGAGTGATGGAGAGAACTGGATGGAAGCCGAATATTAAACCGGAAGCCGCTTTGCAGGATATTTATGAGTGGATATCTGCTAATGAATCTGTTTTGAGTTCGATATTTTATTAGGCGAACCGCTTTCGTCGCAGAGGACGCAGAGGGAAAAAGAAGAGAAAGGTAAAAAAGTATGTAGTTGGGCTTTAGCCCTCTTTTATACCAAATCCGGTTTATATAGCAACCGCCAACACCATTAAGTACCTAAAGAGCTTAAATTTGTTATTTAAACTATTGACAAGCCCTTACAGAAGAGTTACTTTGGAATGAAAAAGAGCAAATTTTATTAGCTATCCCCCACACTTTCTAACCTCACATTCGGGACGTAACACATGGACTTTTTAAATTTGCAAAAATCTCTGGAATCGCTCATCGACTGGATTATTGGCTCTGATTCAGAGGAAGTCGCAAATTACATCAACCAAATTCGCTCAGATAATCCAGAATTTAATAATCGGCAGATTTGCGATTATATCGTAGATGACCAAGCTCTAAATAGCGGTTTATTGGGCGCTTTGACGGGTTTGGGCGGCTTGATTACCTTACCCGCTACCGTTCCCATCGATCTCGTCAAAGCTTGGAAGATCCAAGCCTTTACAATCCGCTGCATTGCTTGCGTCTACGGATATACCCCCGAAAATGCTGACCTAAAAACCGACATTTTTCTGGTTTTGTCTAATGGCTCCCTGGGAGAACTCAAAAAGTTAGTCATTGCCGAGGCGATGAAAGCTGCCCCTAAACACGCTTTAAAAGCCTTGGATGCCATGAAACAATCAGCAATTCAGGCGACGGCAAAACAAAGTACCAAATACGCAGCCAAGGCACTCGCGAAGTACGGTGGCAAGACAATTGTTAACTACTCGATGAAAGGAATTTCCAAGCACCTGATCAAAGCACTCTGGAAGGTGGGAGGTAGAAAAGCAGTAGAAAAGAGCATTCAGAAATCTTTCGGAAAAGCAATTCCAGTTATTGGAGCTGCGATCAGCGGTGGCATGGACTGGTTTACTACCCAAGCTGTGGGGAAACTGGCGATCGAGTATTACGAAAACTCTGTTTCCTATTGGGTGGCTGAGGTTTTTGGTCTGTGCGAGGAAAAAGGAGCCTAAACCTGCTTATATGGATACACCTTATTTAGTAGCGATCGCTCCCTCCCAAGGCTCATCAGAGGCGCTTGTACTCATCAGAGGATATCTTTCCGAAGATAGTTTCACTGCAAAAGCCGAGGAAGAGTGGAAAAAGGCGGTGCGGCAGGCTGGATGGAAAGGCTCTATCTATCATCTTTGGTGGGAATGCTCCAGCGATTCACTTTGGAATATTGGCCGTCTTCACTGGCGCTGGGAACAAGTCAAAAGTCGCGCGAAACAGGTTGGCAGAAACTACCTAAGCGAACTGATTTCACCAATCCCTGAGAAATCCGTCTCCCTAATTGGCTATTCGCTAGGAGTTCGCGTTATCTACTATGGGCTGGCATATTGTTCGGAATGCCCAAAAATAATCAACAACACAATTCTTTTAGGTGGGGCTGTCCGCAGAAATAAAGAATGGGGAATCAGGGCTTCAAAATTGACTGGCAAACTCGTGAATGTCTACAACTCCCAGGATGAAGTGCTAAACATACACTTCAAAATCGGAGAGCTTTATCTAAAAAGCCCCTGCGGTCTAAAACCGATAAAAGACGTGCACCCCAGAATTATTAATGTAGATGCAACGTCTGCGATCGCAACATCAGACCATGCAGAGAAACATTATCTGCGGGTTTTGCCTGAAACAGTAGGGCGACGCTTGTGGCTGTAAAATTAGCACTTTTCATCCTACGTGAGGCAGTCAAGCACAAAAAGGGCAAATTATTTCATCTGACATCGCTTCGCTTTTGAAATTTATGTTGTGGCTGCTTTAAGCCTCAGCAAAGCTGCATAGAGGTAATCCACTTACTTACCTAGATGTGGTTTGGAGGCTTTGATAAACATTTGTCCGCCCAGAAATAGCCAAAGTAAGGGCAGTTTTAGGTAAATTTTTAAGAGTATGGGTGAGGCTGGTCTGCCTTTTGTGGAAAATGGTAGAAATCTTGGTATAATTAAGTCTACTTGAAAACCAATAGTTTGTAATAGTTCTTTCAGGGAGAGGTGGGTTATAGGTAATTGATGGTCGATGAAATCATAATACTCTTTGAATGAATATTTAAAATTGGGTTGAATTATTAATAGGGAGCCTCCCGGATTGAGTGCGTTTATACAAAATAATAAAATTTTAATTAGTTCTTCTTTATTGTGGAGATGTTCAAAGAAGTTAGAAATAAAAATTGTGTCGAAGCTTTGAGTTAGTGATTTTTGTTCGTTTAAAGTTAAAATATCAAGGTTAAGCACTTTGACATCAGGACTGGCAAAGTTTTGAGAATCAGGATTAAGGTCAATTAAGTATTTTTCTTTTGCCCGAATTTGGTTGATAAACTCGCAGTAGCCGCCACCAATATCTAAAACACTTGATTCGGGGGGAACATATTTTTGTAAAAAATCGTCAATTAAAACTTTCCAAAGGCTAACTTTTGAGCGCATCTGTTTGGCATCAAAGCGATTGGCGTACAACTTTTTGAGATATTCGTCTGGTTTCATAATAAAATACTGGGGTAATACCTTTATTTTGGCGATCGCAGCTACCTAAAAGGACAGCGTTACGTGAAAAATGCCTAAAGCCTGATACTATTGGGATTGCTACTCAGTTTACCACTTCTTCTAGAACTATGAACATTGTATCTACTAAAATACCAGAAGTATTAATCATTGAACCTCGTGTTTTTGGAGACGATCGCGGGTTCTTTTTTGAAAGTTTCAACCATCGGACTTTTGCAGAAAAAACTGGGGTGGCAGTTCAGTTTGTACAAGACAATCACTCGAAATCCGCTCAAAATGTTCTGCGAGGTCTACATTATCAGATGCAGCAGCCTCAAGGTAAATTGGTGCGGGTGGCTGTGGGAGAAATATTTGATGTAGCGGTGGATATTAGAAAGAATTCTCCGACTTTTGGGCAGTGGGTT
>DATGYA010000565.1:0-8021 GCA_035298405.1 Kamptonema sp.
AGGGTGGGCGCTGCTATCATCCCGTGCGTAGAAGAAATATCGTTACAGCAGCGCCCACCTTACTGTTTGAATTTTTAGGTCAAGATGTCTATAAAAACTATAATAGCTAGGGGCAGGGAAGAGGGAACAGGGAACAGGCAACAGGCAACAGGCAAGAGGGAAAAGCTTACCACTATGCAGGATTATGAACCAGAGGTAAGGCTGGAGTTGCCCTAAGCGACGAAAGCGGTTGCTATATCACAAGACCAAGAATAATAATAATTTTATCAGAGGGGATTGAGAGCGATAAAGCTTATCCAGCAACCGCTTTAGCCTCGTTGTCGCCCCCTGAAATGTAACGGTTAACAGTTAACTGTCAACCGTTAACAATTTTAGTTATTTCCCGAAACCTTTGCCGCGATGGGTGGAAGGCATACATACACAATTTTCAAGCTGGGCTCGCAGTGTCTCATGTTCTAAACCTTGACCAATAAGCACTATCTGATTTTTGGGCGTTCCTTTCCACTCTTCATCGTCAATGGAAAAACGCTTACCACTGAGGTGAAAAATATGCCGCTTCGGACTTTCCTCAAACCACATAATTCCCTTAGCTCTAAACACATTAGCAGGTAGCTGACGATCTAAGAAATACTGAAACTTCCTCAAAGAAAATGGTCGATCGCTTTGGAAAGAAACGGAGGTAAACCCATCATTTTCTAAATGGTGGGAATGATCGTGGTCATGATGGGAATGAGCATGATGATCGTGATGTTCATGATCGTGATGTTCATGATCGTGATGTTCGTGAGTATCAGTAACTTCCTGTGGTTGGAAATATTTATCTGATTCAAACAAACCAACACTAAGAACGAGAGGAAGAGGAACTTGCGATCGCACTGTCCGTACAATCCGCGCCCCTTCTTTCACATCCCGAATCTTAACTTCTAACAAATCTAAATCCGCTGCATCTACCAAATCTGACTTATTCAGCAGAATGATATCCCCGTAAGCAATTTGACTGTAAGCAGCTTGACTGTTGAACAAATCTAAGCTATAATTAGCCGCATCAACTACAGTCACAATTGAATCCAAGCGAGTCAAATCTCGCAATTCCGTACCCAAAAAAGTCAGCGCTACAGGCAACGGATCTGCAAGTCCGGTTGTCTCCACCACCAGATAATCCAACTTTTCTGGACGCTCTAAGACTTTATAAACAGCATTGACCAAATCTTCATTGATCGTACAGCAGATGCAGCCGTTATTCAACTCCACCATATTGTCATCTGTTGTAACGATCAGCTCGTTATCGATGCCAATTTCGCCAAACTCATTCACAAAAACTGCTGTTTTCAGACCTTCCTGATTTGTCAGGATGTGGTTAAGCAGCGTTGTCTTGCCGCTGCCAAGAAAACCCGTAATAATTGTTACTGGCAAGCCGCTTTTAGGGGCATCCATTGCTGATGTAGATTCGAGTTGATTAGTTGTTGATTGCATAGCTTGGCTATAAAATAATGTCAGAGCCTTAAAGAATTATCGGCTCAAAAGCTAGTCTATTAATTTTAGCTTTAGTCTCCGAGGCACGGAAGACATCGAGCAAATGGTCGATGGCGTGTTTCCAAGTAAACCCTCGTGCCACAAAACTGGGGCCGGCGCAGCGGGCTCGCGCTGCGATCGCGGGTTGGGAGGCGACTGCTACCATCAAAGCAGTTAAATGCTCTAAATCGGGAGCTAAAATCGAGACATTTTCACCTTCAAGTGTCAAGGTTCTCAATTCGCTCTCAATTTGTAGCGCGAAGTCAGGATGAGTAAAATCATCAGTAGGGCCACCCTTAGTACAGATGACGGGTAAACCACAGGCAGCAGCTTCTAGCACTGGTAAATTGAAACCTTCTGCTAAATAGGGAGAAACATAAGCGTCAGCCGCTTGATATAACTGAGCTACTTGAGCAAAAGATAGCTGGGCATTGGTATAAATCACTCTGGCTGCGACTTTTTCTCTTTCAGCATCGCTGAGGACAGCGCGGCTAGCTTGGGCGATCTCGTCCCTAGAAGGATAAAGCAATTCTGAACCTTTCAACACCAGTCTAGCATGAGGATAGCGCTCAATTACCGCAGCGAAGGCTTTCAATAAAGGACGAATGCCTTTTCTATCAGTGCAGCCACCGATATTCAAAAATACAAAATAGTCTTGCCATCCAAAGGCCTTGCGTAAAGCTGTGCGTTCGGCTTTGACAGGTGGATAGTAAATATCTGTGTCTACACCATGGGGAACTACGGCGATCCGATTGGGTTGAACGCCACTGCGAATTAAGCCGCTTTTTGACCAATGAGAACAAGTAATAATTTTAGTTCCTGAGTTAACAACAGTTTCTGTTAAAGAAGATACGCCAATTCCTGCCAATACATTATTAGTAACTGTTCCCCATTCAGTAGCAGCAAATACCCAAGTTTCGTTACTGGTAGAGTTGTCAAAATTCCAAGGGCAATAGATCCGCAGAGTGACATCTGCTTGCTGATTTGGGGCAGGATTAGGGATATTACGCAATACTTGGATGGCGCGATCGCGATCGTTAACTTCTGTTTTCCAAGCAGGATCGATATAAGGCATATCTCGGTGCCAAACTTCCAAATCTGGACGCTTCAGCATTTCCAGCAATTGAAACTGATTTACTACGCTGTAAGAGTGACAGAGAAAACGCCAACCTTCGACAATAATACGCAAGGAAACCTCCGTTAACAGTTAACAGTTAACAGTTAACAAAACTATCTTAAAACCTCCCAATCTCGAATCCGCCACTGACCATCAGAGCGGACTAATTCATAGCGCACCCGCAAACTGTCGTCGCGGGAAGTCGTAGGCTGGCCGCGATCGAAAACCTGTGCTTTTTCCGTCACATCTGCTTCTACTTGAGCTTGATCGGGATTAGTTTCGCTAGTACGAACTGAACTCACCTGTACAGTGTGTTCATAATTCTGATAAACATTATTTCGCTGTTGAGCTTCTGCCATTGGCAACCATCGAGCTAAAGCTGGCTCTACCAGAATTTCCTTTAACTGATCGATAGCGTGTTCTTTGCCCAAGGCTGCTTTTTTAGCCGCCAGCCAGGATTCAATCACTTGCTTGCCTGTTTCTTCGGTAAGCGTACCAGAGTTGGCTGGAGTGACTGGTTCCGGGACGGGAATTTCTATCGGTGGCTGTTCTAAGCCTATTAGAGCTTGCTCTCCTTGGAGAGTTGGCCCGGAAAGACTTTGGATGGCATTAGCAATCCAGTTAAATGTTTGTACTGTTAAAAAGCCCAATAGTAGGAGAGCCAGAATCGCGATCGCGATCGCCACTGTCCTATTTTTAGGCATTTTCATAGCCTTCAATCGAGCTTGCACCTGCTGCCAGTTGAAGCCGCGCCAAGGCGTACCTCCCGTTCCTCCCGCAGTTAGCAAGCCCCGCGATCGCCCTGAAGAAGATACACGCTTGCGTTCCCTTGATGGGGAGGATACTTCAGTTTGCACAGTTGTATGCACCGAGGCCGGTTCTGGGGAAAGGCGAGATTTTTCTACTGAGCGGTTGGTAGTTCTCGGTACACTTCGTACTGCTGTAGTTACCCCTGTTTCTGGTGGTGTCAATGTCACGGTAGCAGTTCGATAGGAAATAGGCGGGGTTGGAACTTCTCGCTCCCTTGATGGCGGCGCTACCAATGGGGGTTTACCGAGACGGGGCTGAACGGCTACCCACTCATTGGCAGCTTCTGCCTCTGTAGGCAAAGCTTCTAAGTAAGCTTGCACATTTTTGTCAGCAAAATAATCTTTGAGGGAAACTGGCTCGTCAGCCAAGTCTCGGAAGTGAGGAAATACTTCTTCCTGTAGCCAATGTTCGGCGTACAAGCATAAACCCGGCAATAAATCTGGCGAGTCTTGGGAATTTTCGCGAATAAAAGTTAGGGGTTCGCTTTCAGAACTCAGTTCTAAGGCACGACTGGCTTCTTCAGTTTGGCCTAGTAGCAGGGCACAGACTGCTTTTTCCAGGTGAACGTCTTGCCGCCTGCCCAATTGCATCAGCATTAGTTTAGCGCGGCGGATCAGGGCGGGGAGCCTACTAGCAAAGCCTTGGGCTAACAGAGTGTAAACGGCGAGATAGGTAGCGACGGCAGAGGGGCGGCGAGCTTCAGATTCAAATAAGCTCTGCTGCTCGGCTGTGGTGAGATACTTCCGCAATTGCTGGACGAAGCGGAGGAAGTCTTCTATGCCTAAACCAGATTGGTCATCCCCGGAGCCATCTATACCGCCCCGCTCTTGGAGCATTTCGCGTAAGAATTGTAAGCCCTTAGTGCGCTCGGCTGTTTTTTCTGGCGGCAGAGCCAACAATTCTAAAATTCTGTAGGGACGCAGCTTGTAGAGATCGGCTTGCATTTCACCCCTCATGCTAGGAAATAAGTTTTCACGCAGCAGCAATTCCTGGCCTGCTTCTAAGGATGCGGCGGCATTTTCGTGTTGACTTTGCTGCCACTGTTCGCGACCGAGTTCTAGGTAGGCAAGGGCTGTGGTTAAAACGATGTCAGGTCGGACCAGTTGGGGGTCGCCAAAGCGACCTTCTTTGATGATAGCGCTGTTGTTGCTGAGGTAGGGACGGACGAGTTTTAGTACGAGTTCGTATTCGCCTAGTTCTTGCAGAATCAGTAGGGCTCCAGCAAATTGCTTATCTTCGATGTCGATGCTGGGCGTGAGGGGGTCGGGGGTGGGGTCTAAGGCCCAGAGGTCGGAGTTAAGATTGTCTGATGACTCTAGGAGTGCGGCGTTTGCGGCTGCTTTTTGACTTGATGCAGCTTTTAAGATGCTGGAGTCGTGTTCGGACTCGTAGGTTTTGGCTAGGAAATTTGCATCATAAGCTGAGCGCTGTTCCGGGTTTGACAGAACGGCGTAGGCTTCATCGAGTAGTTGTTTCCGGGCGGCGATCGCGACATCTGAATACTCCCTTCTGGGAAGTTGCAAAGTGCGATCGCGATGAGCTTGCTGCAACTGTTCGGCAGTAAGCTGTATCGGTAGACCTAAAATTCGGTAGTAGTCCAGTGGAATTAGCACAGCCCACTTCCCCAAAACGCGAGCAACTGAATTAGCATATCTTAACCAAAGTTTGCGCGTAACATAAGTGTTACGGATTACCAAAATTGGCAGTCCTGGGAATTTATCCCAGTTTTGGCGAAATGCCTTTTAGCTTGGTTTATTGTAGCAACTTGCGAACATTTGCTTTGACAATGTTACTAGGCTGCTCTTCCTCTCTTTTGCCCCGTCAGGGTTTAAAGTTAAAAATCGAGTCTGCTAAGAGGGTAGTACAAAATGGTTCAGGAAAGAATTTTACCAGTTTTTGACGCGGCACGGGTCAAAATTTCTAAAGAAGAAGGGCTAATGCTCTATGAGGATATGGTTTTGGGGCGCTTTTTTGAGGACAAGTGCGCTGAGATGTACTACCGGGGCAAGATGTTCGGCTTCGTTCACCTTTACAACGGTCAGGAAGCTGTTTCTACTGGGGTGATTCGGGCGATGCGCCGAGATGAGGATTATGTGAGTTCTACTTACAGGGATCACGTTCATGCTTTGAGTGCAGGGGTGCCGGCGCGGGAGGTAATGGCTGAGCTGTTTGGTAAGGCGACTGGCTGTTCTAAGGGGCGCGGTGGTTCGATGCACATTTTTTCTGCGGAACATAATCTTTTGGGAGGCTATGCTTTTGTGGCAGAGGGTATACCTGTGGCTACGGGGGCGGCTTTTGCCTCGAAGTACCGCCGGGAGGCTTTGGGGGATGGAAATGCGGATCAGGTGACTGCTTGCTTTTTTGGCGATGGGGCGGCTAATAATGGTCAGTTTTTTGAGTGTTTGAATATGGCGGCACTGTGGAAGTTGCCGATTCTCTATGTGGTGGAAAATAATAAGTGGGCGATTGGTATGGCTCACGATCGCGCTACTTCTGACCCGATGATTTACAAGAAGGCTCATGCTTTTGGCATGGCTGGTTTTGAGGTTGATGGGATGGATGTTTTGGCGGTGAGGGAGGTAGCGCAAGAAGCTGTTGCGAGGGCTCGCGCTGGGGAAGGGCCGACTCTGATTGAGGCTTTAACTTATCGTTTCCGAGGTCATTCTTTGGCTGACCCTGATGAGTTGCGTTCTAAGGAGGAGAAGGAATATTGGTTTCCTCGCGATCCGATTAAGAAGTTAGCTGCTGATTTGACTGGGCGCAATTTGGTAACTGTTGAGGAGTTGAAGGAGATTGAGCAACGGGTTCAAGGAATAATTGATGAGGCGGTGGAGTTTGCAGAGAATAGTCCTGAACCCGATCCGAGTGAGCTTTATCGTTTTATCTATGCTGAGGATGAATAATCTTTAAAGGATTATTTTTTATTTCTGCCAGATTTCCACTTTTCCCCTCCTGGCAGTTCTACTAAACTCTCATCAACTGCTGAGAATAAATCTTTGACAGAGTAAGAGTATGTCAGATTCAGTAGTTGATGAGCGTTCGTCATTACTTGAGTTAAAGACGGGGCGGGTTTTGTTTATAGATTATTTGTTGATCGCAAAAGTTGTCTGCTAAACCCGCCCCTTGTATCTACAATAACTATTAAGGCTGGTTTTGTTGATAGGTTATCTGTTGGCTATAAAGGTTGTGTGCGTCCCCGATTGCTACTTTTAACTGTTAGCAATTAGAATAGAGAAAAGTGAGAGTTTGACTATTACCTTCATCGGTAAATCCCTGTTCCCCCATCCCAACAACTTCTATAATAACCTCTCGTTCTGGCAAAGACAATCCTCCCTCACGGGCTTTGATTTCAACTATTATTTTTTCTGCTTCAGGATACACTTTGTAAATAGTAGTGGCCCAAGTACCTTGTTCGTATTCAAAACTGTCACCGTCATCTTCATAAAGCGTCCATTCCCCAATTCCCGGCCAGATGCGAATTGTTAATGAATCATTTTCGTCTGAGTGAATATATTGTTTGACAGGTGCGATCGCGATGATGCCGCCGCCGCGAACATACATTGGCATTCTCTCTAAGGGTGCGATCGCTAAAATGTGGGTGGGGCCGTGATAGCATTCGCCAGTCCACCAGTCATACCAAGTACCTGCGGGTAAATATACTGCCCGATGCTCAACTCCAGGCCGATAAATGGGTGCAGCCATTAGGGATGGGCCGAGTAATACTTGATCGTAGAGGTTGTAGGTGGTGCGATCGCTAGGAAAATGATATAATAAAGGTCGTAAAATTGGGTTTCCCGTTGTTGCCGCTTCCCAGCACAAAGTATAAAGATAAGGTAGAAGTTGATAGCGTAATTCTAGGTATTCGCGGCAAATTTTCTCGACGCGATCGCCAAATACCCAAGGTTCATGCCGCGCTGTAGTCATCGCTGAATGTCCGCGCATCAAGGGATATAGCATCCCTACCTGCATCCACCGTGCAAATAGTTCAGCCGTTGCATTGCCCGCAAAGCCGCCAATATCACAACCGATAAATGCCACGCCAGATAATCCCATGTTACAGAGCATTGGCAGTGACATTTCCAGGTGCTCCCACAAGGATTGATTGTCACCCATCCACACTGATGACCACTGCTGTATGCCTGCAAAACCAGATCGCGTGAGTACGAACGATCGTTGATTGGGGCGCGATCGCTTCAAGCCTTCGTAACAAGCCTTAGCCATCATTAACCCGTACAAATTATGGGTTTCAGCGTGAGTAGCGATCGCGTCGGGCTCGCCTTGGGGCGTGTCTAGGGGAAATGTGATGTGTTCGAGGGCATCACCGAAAGGGCGAGATGCGATCGCGGGTTCGTTCATGTCGTTCCAGATCCCGGCAACGCCAATATCTGTGAGGGTTTTGTGCAATTCGCCCCACCACTGGCGCACGTCTTTTCGCATAAAGTCGGGAAACACTGCTTTATCCGGCCAAACGTAGCCGTGAAATAGCGTACCGTCGGCTTTGCGAACGAAATAGTCGTTTTCAATGCCGCGATCGAAGATTTCATAATCTGCTTCCGGTTCGTACTTGACACCGGGATCGATA
>DATGYA010000566.1:0-13697 GCA_035298405.1 Kamptonema sp.
GTATTTTAGTGGCGCGATCGCACTTACGATCCCAATTTCCCATCCGGCATTGTAGTGTATTTCATCGCCGCATCTCTCAAATCCACATTGGCGATGTTGGCATTTTTTAAATTAGCACCTGTCAAGTCTGAACCGCCGAGATTTGCACCGGTGAGATTTGCACCAGTCAAATTTGCATCCCGCAAATTAACTCCGGCCACATCTATCCCCACCAAACTGCCACCCTTAAGATTTACATCAGCTAAATTGACAAGAGACTGGCGAAGATTTGTCAGATTCGCACCCACCAAATTTGCACTTTCCAAATTTGCTCCTATCAAGTTCGCATAGCTGAGGTTAGCACGCTTCAGACTTGCGATCACAAAACCAGCCAGAGTCAGGTTGGCGCGTCTCAAGTCAGCCCCATCCAACTTTGCACCATGCAGTCTGGCTCCAATTAGAGTAGCATCCTGCAAGTTAGCCTTACTCAAATTTGCCTTATTCAGCTTCGCTTCATTGAGATTCGCGCCTTTCAAGTCAGCACTACTGAGGTTAGCACCGTTCAAGTCAGCACCACTGAGGTCAACGTTCGCAAGTTTGGCTTTTGTCAAGTCGCATCCGGGACAATTTTTGGTTTCGAGTAACTTTTTAAGGTCGGCCCGATTTTCGGCCTTAACTGGATTGCTTAAACTAACTGTCAATAATAACGCTGCTGTTGCCAAAATCCCAACTCTCATCTCCCCAACCTCACCAAAGTCTCCTTATTATTAAATATATAATATTTTTTGAGGTTTGTAGGTGATGGCAATCTTTGGGGTGTGTGACATTAATCACTGAGTGCGAATTGTTGCGAATTGCTAACTGCTAAATGTTTGGTTATTGTCAGTATTATTGCTTACTAAGGAACCAAAAGGGAAAGGATTGAGTCGGTTCTAGATGAACGCCTGTAATACCTTTTTGAGCAAAGGCATAGTCTTTATCTTGCCATAAGGGGATAAAAGGAACATCTTTAGCTAATATATCTTGAATTTCTCCAAAAATAGCTTTGCGGGTGGCGGGGTTTTGCTCTTGTCGCTGTTTGGCAATTAGTTCGTTGACGCGATCGCTATAGTAAAATGAACCCTGACCTTGACTTGCTCCTTCCTGACATCCTCCTGTAGCTGAACCTTTAGTACAACTTAAGAAAGGCTGAATATAATTATCAGCATCAAAATAGTCTGCAACCCAATCCACTAAAGCTGATGGATAAATCCCTTTATCCAGGTTTTGAAACAAAGTTGGAGCTTCTACACCGTTAACTTCTATTTGCAATGCTCCATCTAATTTTTGTTGGGCTATAGCTTTCAGAGTATTGGCAACCATTGCCCTTTTTGTAGAAGCAGAAGGATACCAAATTTGCAACTTTACGGGATTAGATGCTGAGAATCCTGCTTTGTTTAAAAGTTCCTTTGCTTTCGCTGCATTAGCTTCTTGATACTGTTCTTTAAAAACTGGTTTTTGGACATCAAATGTTGTTGGGATTAGGCTATATAGGGGTGAAGCTTGTCCTCGCAGTACCCGTTCGTTGAGCAGTGGGCGGTCAATAATTGTGGCGATCGCCTGTCTTACGGCTAAATTGTCTAAAGGTTTAGACTTGAGGTTGAGTATCATATAACTCACTGTATTACTTTGAGCTACGATCGCCTGCCAGTCTCCCTTTTTCGCCCTTTCTTCCAAATTACGAATTTGATCGGCATCCAGAGACAAATAAGCAATATCTACTGCACCAGTACGAAAAGCATTAAACAAATTTGCGGGAGTGGAAAGAAACTGAATATCAATGCCTTTATTGGCTGGTTTCTCTCCCCAATACTTATCGAATACATCAAATTTTAGCGAATCGCTGCCATATTTCACCAATTTATAACGACCAGTTCCGACAAAAGTATCCGGTTTGAATTTTCCTGGCCCGATTTCGTAAGCTTTAGGAGAAATGGCACAAGCACCTGCAAATCCTAATAGTGAAGGAAAAGCGGCAAAAGGCTTTTTCAATTTAATTGTTAACTCAAATTCACTTGTTGCCTTGACAGATTCGATAGCATCTGCTAGTAAAGATGCTGGACGGCCTCCATTTTTAATAAAACGTAGCAGAGAAAATGTCATCGCTTCGGCATTGAATGCTGTACCGTCGTGGAAAGTAACGCCTTTACGCAGGGGGATAGTATAGGTTAAAGCATCGGCACTAATTTTAGGCAGTGCTGTTGCCAATTGTGGCGTTAGCTTAGTAGTTCCAGACTCGTAGGTGTAGAGGCGATCGCCTAGATTGTAAAGCAATTCACCCGATATTTGTTCGTAAGCGTCAGCAGGATCGATAGTCCGTAGTTTCAGTGTCGTGCCAATTGTAATACGCCCATTTCCCCGATCCCCACTTGTAGAATTAGGAGATTGATTTGCCGATCTTCCACAACTCACAACTAAGAAACAGCAAAGGCAAAATATACCGATAAACTGTAATATATTTATCCGCTTATTTTTCATCTTACCAGTGGATTTTTCTAACATTTGCTCTACACCATTCATTTTATCCTTAACTCTTTAACTTATCACAATAACGACTGCATCTTTACACAAGCTTTTAATTTTTACTTTTTAGCACATAATTGTAGGTTGAGTGAGAGTTTCACCCTTGATAATGGGTATAGAACTTTATCTCTAACACCCTACAACATGATTGTAAGTGTGACAGAGGCTTTAGTCTTGCCTAAATTTTTTTTAGAACCGAGAAAAAATTTCGACAGCGTTTCAAATAGATTTGAGCGACCCGATCTTCAGGGTTTTTTTGCAAACATTCTTCAAATAATTTCCCTGCTTCTTTTACAATATTCTGATGATAGAGCAACATCGCTTCTTTATATTTTTTCAAAGTGCTTAACTTACCTTCTCTAATTTCTGGGGGATCGGCATCAAACACTTCGTAGACTGTCACAAATTCTGACTTACCCTTAACTTTTACTTGGTCAACAATACGAATATCATAATTATCCGGTTTTTGTAAGCGCGAAAAAGTTTGATTAGAAATTAACAACTGCACGCCGTAGTCTTTTGTTAATCCTTCAATGCGAGAAGCTAAATTAACAGCATCGCTAATAACTGTACTATCCATACGGTTTTGTCCGCCGACAGTACCTAGCATTAAAGTGCCTGTATTAATTCCGACCCCTATTTTAATCGGCATATAGCCAGAATCTTGCCGATGTTGATTGTAATTGGCAAGGGTGTGCAGAAGTGAAATTCCTGCTTTTACTGCCTGATCTGCGTCTCCATTAAATAGAGCCATAATTGCATCGCCTATATATTTATCAATAAAGCCATTATTTTCAGTAATGGCAGGCTCCATACGGCTGAGATAGGCATTGATAAATTTAAAATTTTCTTCAGGAGTCAGAGTTTCCGAAAGGGAAGTAAAATCGCGGATATCAGCAAATAAAACCGACATTTCCTGCTGCACCTGATCGCCTAATTTGACATCAACAATACTTTCATATCCGAGAAAGTGGAGAAATTGGTGAGGTACAAATCGCCCGTAAGCGTCAGTTAGTTCTAATTCTGCATCAAGGGCTTTTTCCAAATTAGAATTTAGTTCAAATAATTCGTTTGTGAACCTTTGCCGCTCAGCTTCAGCTTTTTTGCGATCGCTAATATCCTGAAAAACTGAAATCGCATAGGCAACTTTGCCATTGCTATCAAAGATGGGCGTTCCCCAACTTTCTAAAGGAATTATCTTGTCACCTTGGTGGACTTCTAGATCGTCAGCGCGGGAATTTTCACCTTTCAAAGCTCGTGATATGGGCAACTTTTCAGAAGGGTAAAGGCAATCGGTATCGGCAACATAAAGTTGATAGATATCTGGTATTTTGTAGACTGTGACTGACGGCACTACTCCTTTACCAAGCAACTGTACTGCGGCGCGATTGGCATAGTAAGGGGTGCCAGCAGCATCCAGTACAGCGACTCCTACCGGAATTGCTTCTAGAAATTGAGCTAACTTTGCTTCGCCTTCGCGCACGGCCTCTAATGCTTTATCGTGCAATTCGGCTTCAACGCTGTCTGAGTGTTGGGCGGTAGTGTCCAGCAAAATTTCCAAGTCAGCTTTTTCCCTGTTCAGGTTTTCTACTTCTTGGCGCAGTTTTTCTATCTCCAAAAGTAGCTCTTCTCTAGACAGTTGTTCTTCCTGCATTGCCTTGGATTTTGCGCCTTGACAAACAATATACATTTCACTTTAGCTTGCGATACACCCTACCATAGTTTCTATGAGCATGGATTTAAAACCTGCCAATAACCCCTTCTTTGCCTCTGCCACGCGATCGCGTCCCTTAGCTTTGGCGCTGTAAAGGGGGGTATCTGCCGCATGGATAATCTCAGCAGCATTTTTTTGAGTGCGATCGCGAAAACAAGCTACGGTTCCAAGATCGGTTCCCAGTCGGCTTTGTCTCTGGAGAGAGTGGCAAAAACCGACTGAAGTTCTTCTATAGCTGCTTTCAGGGCTATTTGGGCGCGATCTCCGGCTTCCGAGACCACAATTTCCCAATGTTTTTTTTCACCTTGGATTTCTTGCATCTTCCAACGTAGTTGTTCTATTTCCAGAAAAAGCTGCTCTCTAGATGATAGTTCTTCCAACCTGGAATCCAGTCTTTGTGGTTTAACAAAAAATACCCTGATGTATATGGGAAGCCTGTATTAACCATAGGCACTCTCAAACTTTCTATAGCAATTCCAGCTCTAAAGTAGGCATTAGCCGCAGTAGGTTCCGCAAAGACTTCCCTTGCCAGGGGATCTTCTTAGAGCCTTTGATCTGCATTTTAATGTTTCCTTTTTGGCGCACTGCGATCGCAAATTTGGATAGCATACTGATCCCGGAACTGTTTAGAAATTCTAGCCCCTGTAAGTTCAATATAATCTGAGGTGTATCGGAGTCAGCAATATCGTTGAGGAACTTTACCAAAGGCGCATACTCTTCCATCCCACTGAGACGGAGAGAACCTTGTATAAATACAGTTGTTATCGCTTCATCGTACCAGATGCGGTAATCTTCAGTTTTAATCTCCATCGGTTTAAAGCTCCTTATAAATTCAGGGGTCGCTTAAGTCACCTATACAGCTAGCTGCACCATTGTCGTTACCGCAATGATTTCGGGGTCTTTTTGAACTTTCTCGAACTTCCAGCCTAGCTTCGCCTCATAGTCGTTGATCATGGTCAATAAGCCCAAGCCAGAAGATGTCCCATTTTCCTCAGCGGCATTTTTTTCTAACTGATTAATGTACAGCTCATTGGGGTCTGATGTAGTTAACTCCTTGATGTAAGCCTGAAAGCTTTCAACTTCTTGGGGAGGAATACTGTTAGTCATCAGAAACGCTACTCTACCACTTTCAAGGTGCAAACGAATGCTGATTGGGTATTGGCAGGTTTCGTCATTAAATTTCATAGCATTTTCTAGCAACTCATTGGCGACGTAACTAATAGCGCTTTTGATTTGGGCTTGCTTTTCGATGGTATCGGGTTCACGCTCGCTACTTGGAAAAAATGTCGTCAAGTAATCTGCTAGAAAATCAGCAGATAAACCGTTATTTCGCCATCGTTGCTTTAGGGGAAAGGAACTAGGCGAAAATCCAATGATCAAGTATTCTTGTGTAAAAGGCGGCTCCTCAAAGTCACCAAATATCTGAGTCATGGTTGCTAAATCCAAATCTTGCTGCCTATTTTTGCTTGAATACCACCAAAGTGAAGTCATCATAAACTTTTTGACCGTTGATATATTGCCGCAGGTCGTTAATGACAGTAGCTCTGCTTTCAATAGCCGAGCGCGGCAAGTTCTGTTTGATTGCCTCCCTTAGCTGTTTGACACCGTCCTGGGTTTCGTTAAGATTTTTGGTTCTGGTAATGCTATTAAAGAATAACACTGCTGCTACATCCTTATGCCTTTAAGAACATTTTAACTTCCCCAACGAAATTAGCAATGTCTGCTTCCCGCCCGGATGGGAAAGTCTAAACCTATAATATCAATCAGCTCGACATGAACTCACGATCCCAGTATAATTATTTGATTGTGATACTAATCAACAATGGCATTGAGCAGTACGTCAGTCAAGGACATATCTCCTATATGTTCGAGAGTGATAGTGTTGCAGATGTCAAATTTAGCCCCAGCACCCTGTAATTCATTATCCAACACTTTGAAAAATTCTGTTGCTTCTTGATTCGCACCTACTTGAATTAGTGAAATTGCTAGCTCTTCATCGCGTTCTAACTGGTTGGCGGCTTCAATAATTATCTGCTTAACTGCGCGAGGATTATTGACTTCACCTGCGGTGACTACTATAATAGTTTCTCCGTTAGGTTTGGCGCGTTCTGTGGCGCGACGCTCAAAGTATTTATCTGTGGCATCTTTTAAAACGGGAGCTAGCTTAGTTTTGCCACCAGGCTGATTTTCTTGAAATATCTGGGCAACTTTATTAACAGTGGTGCTGTCATAACGTTTAAAATCATCTGCAAATAGGTAAACTGTGATGCCATCTGGGTCAAATTGTTCGCATTGAGCGGCGAGTGCTAGGGTAGACTCTTGCATGATATCCCAGCGGCTTTTGCCGTTAGCTTGGTCTGAGGTGGACATACTTTGGCTTTTGTCTAGGATTAGGGTGTAGTCGCGATCGCGCAAAACTGCTCCGCCTTCAAGTAAAACGTCCATCTGCCGCTCTCCAATTATTATGTTTGATAATTAAACTATCAGTTATTGGAAAGATCGGAGCATAAAAATTGTGTTTAAAATTTGATTGATTCCAGAGATCGGGCTGAGGTAAGTAGAAGGAAGAAGGAAGAAGGAAGAAGGAAGAAGGAAGAATGCTTATACAGCAAACTTTTTAGCCATCGGTATCTTACGTTTAATTTGGTGGATTTACTTATCTGTGGCGATCGCCTGCTTTGGCGAAACCCCCTTTGTTTAAAAATTATTGCTTGAGTTATATTTGTGAGAGAGGAACCAAATAGTATGGTAATGCTGTCTAAAGTTATGTAGATTGTGCGAGTCGCCTTTTATGATTATGGCGCAATGCGGAGACTGGCTATGAAAAAAAATTCGCAACATCCCCGGAAAACTTCCCAACATCCACCGGAAAAGCAGCCTAGTCCGTTTTTCTTAGCTCTAGTATTGACGGGAATTATCGCTCTGGAAATGTACCCAGCGGTAATACAAACGGCAAATGCTGACTCTGGAAATTTGCCGTCGCCGTATCCGCAAGTGGAAGGAAAAAAGGAATTACCAAATGATTTTGACGCTCGGCTGGCGATACCAAAAGTAAGCGATCGCGAACTTTTACCCAGGACGGTTTTAGTTAGCTTTAAGCAAAAGCTAGAAAACTCTCAACCCAAAATATTAAGTTTAATGACTGTAGACGATCGTTTGGCGCAGGGGGGACAAAATCGTGCTAATGAATTACCTCCTCAAGTAGCGGCAGCAATTCGCCAAGATTTATCAAAGCAAACTGGCATTGCTGTGGGCCGACTGAAAATTAATGAATTCAGCCGTCAAAGTTGGCCGAATACTTGTTTGGGAATGCCGAAAGATGGTGAATTATGTGGTCAAATGATTGTAGAAGGTTGGCGAGTTGTGTTGTCTGACGGCAAGCAAACTTGGGTTTACCGCAGCGATCGCACTGGTAAAGTTTTACGTAGGGAAAATCAAATTAATTCGGTTCAACCTGTGAAGATTCCGGCTGCACAGTTACCCCCACCTTTAACAAAAGGTATGGTATTTCGGGCGATCGCGAGTGGTGGTATTACCGGCCGCACTTATGAAACAGTCCTGATGGAGGATGGTACGTTGATGCGGGTACTGGCAGGGCCGGGAAATGCGAATGATTCTGGTCGTCAGGTTTTCCGGGTTTCTGTGCAACAGGTGAAACAGTTTCAGGATTTGCTAAAACGTCTGCAATTAGCTCGTTTTAATCAGTTGAGTTATCCAGCGCCGACGGGGGCGGCTGATATTATTACTGTCACGTTTACAAGTACGGCGGGTACAACTCAATATGCAGATATCAATCGCGATCGCTTGCCGAAACCTTTGCAGGATACGATTGAAGCTTGGAGTCAAATCATTCGGATTATTCAATAGCTATAAATTGTAAGGTGGGCGCTCGCCGCAACCATCTTATTCTATGAGTTACAGGTTTTTTGCAGCGAGCGCCCACCCTACGTTTAATTATGTCCGACTACTTAGCAATTAGCGATTAGCAATGAGCAACTAACAAAATGAACATAATTGAAATTATCAAAGAAGATTATAAAAAATTTCCCGCAGAGCAAACATATAGCATTTATGCAAAAGATGTTTACTTTCAAGATCCAGTGAATCGATTTAGAGGCATCGGTCGCTACCAACAAATGATTGGATTTATGAGTACCTTTTTTAAGGAGATAAAACTAGATTTGCATAGCATTTCCCACTCAGGCGATCGCATTGAAACACAGTGGACGCTAAGCTGGACAGTACCCGTACCTTGGCAGCCAAGAATTGCGATCGCGGGTTGGAGCGAATTAAAGTTTGACACCGACGGCCTAATCTGCTCCCACATCGACTACTGGAAGTGCTCCCGCCTCGACGTACTCAAACAACTCCTGTTTCCAGTAAAAACCCGCTAAAGTAAAAATATGTAAAGAATTCTGAGACGGGGTTAACAATTCATGCGCTTAATTTTAATGACTGGGAAAGGCGGAGTCGGCAAAACCTCAGTAGCGGCGGCTACTGGCCTCCGCTGTGCTGAATTGGGATACAAAACCCTAGTCCTAAGCACAGATCCTGCTCACTCTTTGGCAGACAGCTTTGATATGGAACTCGGTCACGAGGCGCGACTGGTGAAACCGAACCTGTGGGGAGCGGAACTAGACGCTTTGATGGAATTAGAGGGAAATTGGGGAGCAGTCAAGCGCTACATTACTCAAGTTTTGCAAGCGCGGGGACTTGATGGCATCCAAGCTGAAGAATTAGCAATTTTGCCAGGAATGGATGAAATTTTTGGCTTAGTTCGTATGAAACGCCATTACGACGAAGGCGAATTTGATGTTTTAATCATTGATTCTGCTCCTACTGGTACGGCATTGCGGTTGCTAAGTTTACCTGAAGTTGGCGGCTGGTATATGAGAAAATTTTACAAGCCGTTGCAAGGTCTTTCAGTTGCCCTCAGACCTTTAGTTGAACCAATATTTAGACCAATTGCAGGATTTTCTTTACCCAATAAAGAAGTAATGGATGCGCCTTATGAGTTTTACGAACAGATTGAAGCTTTAGAAAAAGTTTTAACTGATAATACTCAGACTTCAGTAAGGCTGGTTACGAACCCAGAAAAAATGGTAATTAAGGAGTCGTTGCGAGCTCACGCTTATTTGAGTTTGTACAATGTGGCAACAGACATGGTGGTAGCAAATCGGATTATTCCCGATGAAGTAACCGACCCATTTTTTAAGCGGTGGAAGGAGAATCAACAGCAATATCGGCAGGAAATTCACGATAATTTTATGCCGCTACCCGTGAAGGAAGTACCGCTTTATTCTGAGGAAATGTGCGGTTTGCCAGCTTTGGAGAGGTTGAAAGAAACGCTTTATGGTGATGAAGATCCAAGCCAAGTTTATTATAAGGAAAACACGGTAAGGATAGTGCAGGATAACGGTCAATATAGTTTAGAGTTGTATTTACCTGGAATTGCCAAGGATCAAATTAAGTTGAGCAAGTCGGCGGATGAGTTGAATATTACGATTGGTAATCATCGGCGGAATTTAGTTTTACCGCAGGCGTTAGCAGCTTTGCAGCCGAATGGTGCGAAGATGGAAGATGATTATTTGAAGATTCGGTTTGCTTAGACGTTTAGTAGAGTGCGTCAGAGTTCTAAAGTCTTATTATATCTCTCATAATGAAAGTCTGACGCACCTACAAACTCACTACTTTATACGCTCATAAACTACAAATCCAGCAGCAGGAACAGTAAGTGAAAAGCATTTAAGATTTCTCTCTTCTACGGGTACTATATTGCCAATTTGTGCCTTATCCGTGGAGTAAATACATTGAAAGCGATCGCCAACTTGATGCAGCTTATCATCAATATTTACCCACACAGTTTGTAGCTGATTATAATCAGTATTAATCGCTACCACCATTTCATCTTTATCTAACATTCGCGACCAAGGAATAACCGAGCGAATTTCAGAACCCAACATTCGGGGTAAACCAAAATCTACGCCATTACCTGAAATCTGACGTAAATATTGACGACCTCGCCGCAAAGTAATTTTTTGCTGCCGAATTTCCAGTATTTTTGCTAATTCTTGATAAACGGGATTCTCTTCATTAAAAAAGTGGCGATCGCGACTCGTAAATGAGCCAAATTCCCCACCAAACATAGCCTCTCGCACGTAGCGATCGCTATCCCCCGCACCATTAAAACACTGTTCGCTCCCATAGTAAATACAAGGAATTCCCAAAGTCAGCGCATTTAAAGCTAGAGCATTCAACACTACTTTCTCGCCATCTTCTCCCGCACAAAAACGAGCCTTATTATTTCCCCTCTCAACTTGGTCATGGTCGTCAAACATAGTCACAACCTTATTTCTAAACCAAACTTGAGAACTCTTTTCAATCAACAGCGAATTCCGAAATAGCGAAAAATATATACTCGGATCGCGGTATCCCTTCACCAAATAAGCTAGCTTATCAGGAATCTCACTAATACCTAAAGCCGCATCCAAACCAGTTTCATCCAAAGTAGAATATGCGTTCTGGCGACCTCCAGTAATCTCACCAATTAAGTAGAAATTCTCCTTGCCAATCAGTTGAGCAAACTCGTGAATAGCCTCCGCAAAATAACGAGTCGCACCCCGATCTAAATGCTTAACAGTATCCAGACGAAAACCATCAAGATCGGCGTAAGCAATCCAAAACTTATAAACCTCACACAGATTTTCAAGTCCCACCGAAGGCTCGTAAAAATCCGTACTTCCTTGACCAGTATGAATATCCTTTAAGCTGAAAAAATCACCTTCCACATATTCAGGATAATTGTCCCAATTTCTGATATAGCCTTTTTGCGTAAAATTAGACGGATTTTGGAATTCTGTCGGCCAAATCGCTCCATCTGGCCACACATCAGGATTTTTTTCCAAATCCACTAACCCAAAAGGGATAGTAGGTTTTCCTTCCTTATCATTAAACCCTTTAACTGGATAAGGCCCTGGCCAATAAGGATCGGAAGCCTCGTAGCTAAAAACATCACCAACATGATTTAAAATAATATCCAAAATCACATAAATTCCCTGCTGGTGAGCCACTTCAACCAGTGATTTCAAGTCTTCACGAGTACCGAAATGCGGATCTACATCAATAAAATTTTGAATTCCGTAACCGTGATAACTTTCCTGAAAAGAAACCTGCTTAAAAATTGGGCTCACCCACAAAGCAGTTACACCCAAACGTTTTAAATAACCAATCTTACTTGTGAGTCCTTTAAGATTTCCACCAACCCATTTAACGCCTGCTTCCCGCCAACGCTGAGCATCTTCTGGAGTTGCGATCGCATTGCCAGTATCTTCATGGGTAAAAAGAGGAGTTGTACCACTTTTAACAATATTTCCCTCATTATCTTTATATCCTTTTTCTTTGCCATCCGAGAAACGGTCAAGCATCAAAAAATAAAGTACCTGATCTTCCCAGGCGATAGGAGAACGGAAAAATTGGCGATTAGCACACAAAGATGCTAAATCTAATTCTGCTAAACTTTTCTCTACCACGATCTGCACTCCTCTGTAAATAACAATTCAATTTGACATTGCTACCAATTCTAAGTTAATATTATCTCAGACTTTCTTGTTTGTCAATTCCTAGCTGAAATATAGTTCTTAATTAGCTGTTAACGATGACTATTTACCGCCACTTCTTTTGCGTCAACGTTTTAGCATTTATCCTGGTTATTGCGATTACAGTTTATGCCAAACTCTTTACATTTTCAGTAGGTTCAGTATTCCAACCTCCAGAATATTCACCGTATTTTACGGTAAGCCTGTTAACCAATGTCTTCCAAATTTTATGTACCATCCCAGTTATATTGTGCTTTTTTAGTTGGGCATTGCTCAGAACAATTAAACCGTGGAATCAAATAACTAATTTCTTATTAGTCTCTGCAATTTTAACAGGATCTTTTTTGTTACTGGAATTTTTTAGACTGCACGTTCACCTGCAAAAAATTGGTGTACCCAAGGTGATAACGGCTATAATTTTAGGAATAATTGCGATTGGATATGGTTTGAGTTTTTGGCGTGTAATATTATCAACACCCTACTTTTTACTACTAACTAGCATGGGGTTAATGTGTATTGTAGTTATGGTAGACTACTTGAAATTGCCAGGAGATGGAATTCCGAGTTTACTAGAAGGCGTGCCTAAGTTATTCAGCGAGATTAATGTTGTACTTTATTATTCGGAGTTTTGCTTCCGAGAAGTAAAGAGAATGATGATAAATTCTGTCTAACTGTTATACAGCAGATTGCAGGTTGATGACGAACAGTCGATGTAGTAATTTTTGATGGTACTCAGTGAACTACTTACCAACTATGTCTTCTATTTACCTGCAATCTGCTGTCAACCCTATAAGATTGCTATATTTCTCTCCTAAATCAGCATGAAGCTAGCCGATGTAATAGCATTCTTACTCACGCCATTTATAACAGCTAACTGTTCTCCTGTCAAGAGGTTTTTAATCAGAGTTCCCCGCTCGATTTGAGTTAATTCTAACTGACCAAAACTCAAACCTCCGCTTAATCCGATCGAGTCTTGACCGATGGTAAAATCACCGATAATATCAAAGCCATGACCAGCTTTTAAGACAAAGACATCGTTATTGCTACCGCCAATCAAGCTATCATTTCCTACATCTCCGTAAAGGATATCGTTACCTTTCCCACCCGTAAGAGTATCATTATCTTCACCGCCGTAAATTGTGTCATTGCCTTCACATCCTCCGAGAATATCGTCTTGTTCGTTACCACTAATTAAGTCATCACCTACACCACCACAAATAGTATCAGAATCGAGCTGTCCAAACAGGTTATCATTACCTTCACTCCCAAGAATGATGTCATTACCTTTGCCTCCCGATAAAACGTCATTATTCTTGCCACCATCAATGAAATCATTATCTTTATTACCCAGAATGATGTCATTACCTTCACGGCCATTCAGAGAGTCTAAACCTTTACCTCCGAAGATTAAATCGTTACCAAATTCCCCAAGAATTATATCGTTATCTTCATCTCCATAGAGAATGTCATCGCCATTACCTCCGATGATGAAATCATTGCCTTTGTTGCCATTAAAAATGTCGTTGCTGTCACCACCAAATAAGTTATCATCCCCAGATTTGGCATCGAATATATTGCCAGTGTTGCTACCAAGAAATTTATCATTGCTGGCAGTGCCTATTTGAAGTCCTGGTACACCGATGATGGTGTTTTCAACTGAATTAGATTGATTTAAGTCGGGATAGGTAATTTGGTCGCAGATGCAGCTATCGTCTGGGATGTTATTAGTTATTGGCGTGGGAGTTGGCGTTACCGATGGCGTAGGCGTTACCGATGGTGTAGGTACGGGTGCAGGTGCGGGTGCAGGTGCGGGCACAGGTGCGGGTGCGGGTGTAGGTATGGGTGCA
>DATGYA010000567.1:0-20638 GCA_035298405.1 Kamptonema sp.
CGGAGAGGCGATGGTATATTATGGGCAACTATTTCAAAATTTTCTATTAGTTGCCCTACACAGTTGAACCAAGATACGCTAACAACAGGAGCGTAGATTCTTCCTTGACCTGTAAATATTTCTTGCCTGCGTAAAGGATTGTGGATATCATAACCTAAATCCTCTAATACTTGAATCGGCAAGATAGTAAAGCTGGCTCCTGTATCTACTAACAAACGTAGCCGAACAAAGTCACCGCTTTCTATAGCGCCTATATTTGCTTGCACCCTAAGCAAATTTTGCCCGTGAGGGGATAAGCGATAAGTTTTTTGATAACGTCTTCTTTTTATCACAACATCACCGCTAAGTCTTCAGGTATCGACCCAGTATATTCTATTGCTACAGGTCTGCCTTTTCTTAATGAAAGCTGGTTGTAAACCTCATCCCGTTCAGGTGAATGTATCAAAACTTCACCGCGAATCACATTCAGATCCTCATCTAGTTCTGGGGAAGCAATCAGTACCCACTCGTCAGGATATAGACTGATAATTTCTTCGAGAGTCAGAATTTGGCTAATTTCTGCTTTGACATTCATAGTTTGATACTCCTTTCTATGCGTTAAGATCAGGTGTGACTCACCCAGTCAAAGTTGCGTTGAGAACTTACCGAAAGAAAGCCCTCGACTTAAGCAAGCCACACCTATATAATACATGAAATTCCTCTTATCCAACTGGTAAGACAAAACCTAATGCGAGCAACACACCGCTAAAAAAATGCAGAGCTACTGCTATAAATTTACAATTGCTCACTTTTTCTGGTTGCTCGTGGTACTCGCTGACATGGCGACAAAGTTTGATAGCAAAGGGTAAACTTCCGAAAATTAACAATGTCCAAATCGGGAAAAGTCCAAGGACAAAAAATACAATAGTTAACACAAAAATGCTGGCGCAGAACCACACCAATAACTCCGCACCTTTTTTTGTGCCGAGTCGGACAATGGGCGATTTTTTTCCAGCCGCTAGGTCATCATCAACTTGGTGGAAGTGAGAGCAAAATAAGATGATGCTAGTAGCAACTCCAACAATTAAAGAGGCGGCAAAATTTGTTACAGACCACGTTTGAGTTTGACTGTAATAAGCTGCTGCTACAGCTAAAGGGCCAAAGGTAAAAAAGCAGATAATTTCTCCCAAACCTTGATATCCTAAGCGGAAAGGTGGCCCTTGGTAGCTGTAGCCTAGAGCGCAGCACAGGAGTACCAGCCAAATCACTGTTGGGTCTTGTTGCTGCCACGCGATCGCGAAAATTCCCGACACACCTAGAGCTAAAAACAAATTGCTCAACCAGAAAATCAAAGATTTATTTCCAGTTAAGTTAACAACAGAATGAGCTTTGTTTTTATCAATGCCTGTATCTGCATCAAATACATCATTGCTGAGATTCAGCCAAACCAAAATCAAAATTGCTGCCATTAGAAATGTAGAAAAAATTGACCAGTTAATGATCTTAGTTTCAGCAAAAGCAATAGCTGTTCCCACTAAAATTGGAATAATCGCCACGCTATACATCGGAGGCTTGATCGCCGCTAGCCATAACTTACTGTTGGTAGGCTCAATTAACTTTGTTGTCATTACGTAAACTTGATTAAATTGTTATGAGCCTAGCAATTTTACAATTTTATTGGTTACTAAGGTGTACTCTGTATAGGAGCGCGTGTAAGGCTTCTCTAGACAGCGATCGCCTCAGATCGCTGAACCCCCGACGCACTAACCTCTTAGAGGAAGAATAATCCGATTGTATGGCCTCCCGCCTTTTGGTCTCCCGCCCTTATCTCTCATCTGGAGCATAAACAGGTATGGAGATGCGGCGCGGGGTGTCTAGCGATCGCGAAGAGTGCTTAGATCGAAGAGGAGGTTGTATGGCGACATCCCCGTAACCCTTCAGATAAATCTGCTATTTTTGCTTTCATGCCAGTGATACCCTATCGTACTAATCTTTTTCAAGACTGCAAAGAACTGCATCAATTTTTATTAGATTGTCAGCAGGCTTTAAGTAAAAAAGACCCGACAAAAATAGTTAGTATTTCTCTGAGAATTGCTGCCGTAGATCCTCTTGCCGTCCTTCAGGCAATTGCTGAACCAGATCGGCGGCATTTCTACTTTGAAAAAAAAGATTTAGGGACAGCGAATCATATCGCTAATGGATTCGCGATCGCAGCTATTGATTCCGCCATTAATTTAACACTAGAAGGAACTCAGCGATTTGCCCGCGCTCAAGATTTTATTCAGTCATGCCTAGCTAATACTATTGCCGTTGGTACTCCACACATTCCCTTTGGCGGCCCTCACTTCTTCTGTAGTTTTACTTTTTTTGATGAGAACAACGCCGCTAATTCTTATTTTCCGCCAGCAACTATATTCTTACCGCGCTGGCAGATTAGCCGACAAAAAGATAGCTGTATTCTCGTTGTCAATACCGTCATAGATATAGATATAAACATTAAGGTTCTCTCCGAGCAAATTTGGAACCAAATAAACAAAATTAGCTCTAGTAAATATAAGTCATTAATAATTCCTGGTAACGGTGCAGTTTATTTAAAACAAATTAATATGAATAATACCAGTAAATTTGAAACTTCTGTACAGTCTGTTTTAAAGTTAATCAATTCTAAATACTTTAGTAAAATTGTCCTTTCCCATGCAATAGATGTATTTTCAAAAGCCGAATTTAACCTGATTAATTCCTTGGATAACTTGCGACTAATCTATCCAGGCTGTTACATATTTTCCACCAGTAACGGCAAAGGTCAAAATTTTATAGGAGCCAGTCCAGAGCGGTTAATTAGTATCCATAACCATGAGTTAGTAACAGATGCTTTAGCTGGTTCAGCACCCAGAGGTAAAACTGCATCTAAAGATGCCGATTTAGCAAATGGTTTACTATGCAGTGAAAAGGATTTGCGAGAACATCGTGCAGTGATTGATTTTATCATCGAACGACTTTCAAACCTCGGCATAACACATCATATATCCCCCCAACCACATCTGTTGCAACTTTCAAACATTCAGCATTTATGGACACCTATAAAAGCTGAAGTTTCCGCAGAGATTCATTTATTAAAGATTTTAGCAGAACTTCATCCCACGCCAGCAGTTGCGGGTGTACCGAGAGATATTGCCTTAGAGCAAATTCGCCTTTATGAAACCTTAGATCGCTCTCTCTATGCAGCACCTTTAGGTTGGGTAGATCATCGAGGAAATGGTGAGTTTGCTGTCGGCATTCGCTCTGCTTTCATCGATGGCGATCGCGCTAGACTTTATGCTGGTGCGGGTATTGTTGCTGGTTCCGAACCGGATAAAGAATTAGCAGAAATTAAACTGAAATTACAAGCACTTTTAAACGCTCTAGTTTGAAGAAAGAAGGAAGAAAAGAAAAGGAGAAAGGACAAAGACAAAAACTTATGTGTTACCATAAATTAGCGCTAGTCAATAATAAATAACTTAACAAAAAACCATCAACAACCAACAACTAACAAATAACAAATAATGATAGATTTTCGTAATACAAATACCCTTTGGTCATCCATATTAGTAGAGACTTGGCAATACCTGGGATTAACCACAGCAGTAATTTGTCCTGGGTCGCGATCCACACCCCTAACAATTGCCTTTGCCAATAGCAAAGTAGAAGCAATTTCCATACTCGATGAGCGTTCAGCGGCATTTTTTGCTTTAGGAATAGCCAAAAAAACTGGCTTGCCAACAGCCGTAGTTTGCACTTCTGGAACTGCGGGAGCCAACTTTTTTCCAGCCATAATTGAAGCAAAAGAAAGTCAAATTCCTCTGCTAATCTTAACCGCAGATCGCCCTCCAGAACTGCGAGAATGTCATGCGGGACAAGCGATTGACCAAGTTAAACTATATGGCAATTACCCCAAGTGGCAAGCCGAATTAGCTCTACCATCTGAGGAAATAAAAATGTTAGAGTATTTGCGGCAAACAGCAATTTATGCTTGGGAGCGATCGCTTTTTCCTAGTCCAGGCCCCGTTCATATCAACATTCCGTTTCGCGATCCTCTGACACCTATTCTAAATCTCGCCACCGAAGCTTTAAAATCGCAATTTGAACCAGAAGATTTCTTTGCAGGAATAGAACCGCTGGCATTAACAAATAGCAGGCAAGATGCCAATATCATAAATATCAATTATGTAATAAAACAATGGCAAAATTGTGATATAGGAATTATAATTGCAGGCATCGCACAGCCTCAGTTTCCAGAAGCTTATTGCCGCGCGATCGCGCATCTTTCGCAAACTTTAGGATGGCCCGTTTTAGCAGAAGGACTATCACCATTAAGAAATTATGCCAAACTCAATCCTTATCTAATTTCCACCTACGATTTAATCCTGCGAAACCCACAAATAACACAGAAACTAACCCCAAAATTCGTAATTCAAATAGGAGAGTTGCCCATCAGTAAAAACCTACGAACCTGGTTAGAGGACACCCAACCGAAACGTTGGATAATCGACCCTAGCGACCACAATTTCGATCCCCTTCACGGCAAAACTTCCCACTTAAGAACATCAATAGAATATCTCGCTTTTCAACTTGTAGGTGAGAAATTTATCGTCTTTAAATCAAGCGAATATCTCCAATTATGGTGCAATGCCGAAGAGAAAATCAGAAAAGCCATTGACCAGAAAATGGCTACCATTAATAACATAGTGGAACCAAAAGCCGCTTGGCTAATTTCCCAGATTTTACCAACCGCAACCCCAATATTTATTGCTAACAGTATGCCAGTGCGGGATGTAGAATTTTTCTGGGTTCCCAATAACTCAGCCTTGCGACCTTTTTTCAATCGGGGGGCTAATGGAATTGACGGCACTTTATCCACTGCTTTAGGCATCGCTTACCGCCATCAAAGCAGCGTTATGTTAACAGGAGATTTAGCACTTTTACATGACACAAATGGCTTTTTGTTAAACAATAAATTTATCGGTCATCTGACCATCATTTTAATCAACAACAACGGCGGTGGTATTTTTGAAATGTTGCCCATAGCCAAATTTGACCCACCCTTTGAAGAATTTTTTGCCACTCCCCAGAATATTAATTTTTCCCAATTATGTGCAACTTATGGTGTGGAACATCAGATAATTGAGACTTGGGAACAGCTAAAACAACAGTTAAATCCCTTGCCTAGCAGTGGCATCCGCGTTTTAGAATTGCCAACAAATCGGCAAAAAGATGCCCAATGGCGGCAAGATAATTTAAGTAAGTTTTCTAGTGTGTAGACTTTTAACAAAATTGTTTTATTTATTATCTCTTTACCGATTTTAGTGTTCTTAATGAGGTTGAATAGCCGCTAAAATCTGTCCAGCAGTCACCGTTTCCCCCTTTTGACAAAACAACTCTATCACAGTACCAGGCACATCCGCAGTAATAGCAATCTCCATTTTCATCGCTTCCAAAATTAACAAGCGATCGCCTTCTGCAACCACATCTCCAACATTAACTAATATCTGCCAAATATTAGCTGAAACATGAGCCATAACAGCCTCAGAACCGGGAGGTAAATTGATTTCTACTGTGACATCATTAGCCATACTCATCGCTGTTTCTGATGCCGCTTCCACTTCAAATTCCCCAGATGCAGCCCAGCGATCGCGTTCTGCATTAAAGGCCGCTTGTTGTTTCCCTTTAAACTCAGCTACATCGTCAGCAATAGCATCCAAGAATTGATTATATTCTCTCAGACTAAAAGTTATTTCCTCAACTTGCAATTTAAACTTACCTTCGAGAAAATCTTCCCGGTAGCGCCGCAATTCTTCACCCGAAACCGGATAAAACTTTATCTGGTCAAAGAAGCGTAAAAGCCAAGGTTTACCCGATTCAAAATCCGCCGTTTGTTTAAATCGATTCCACATTTGAATCGTGCGACCAACAAATTGATATCCTCCCGGCCCTTCCATCCCATAAACACACAGATATGCACCACCAATACCCACCGCATTTTCAGGAGTCCAAGTGCGTGCAGGGTTGTATTTAGTCGTTACTAAACGGTGGCGGGGATCGAGGGGAGTAGCAACGGGTGCGCCTAAATAAACATCCCCTAATCCCATCACTAAATAGCTAGCATTAAAGACAATATTTCTGACTTCATCAATACTATCAAGTCCATTAATGCGGCGAATAAACTCAATATTACTCGGACACCAAGGCGCATCCGATCGCACCGACTGCATATATTTTTCAATAGCAAGCAGCGTCGATTCATCTTCCCAAGATAGAGGGAGGTGCAAAATTCTTGCTGGTACTTCCATATCCTCAATTGCAGCTAATTCCTCTTCTGCTGTAATCAAGGCCTCCATTAACTGTTGTTGCGAAATCTGGCGACTATCAAAATGAATTTGTAGCGATCGCATTCCTGGCGTTAGATCGATTACTCCCGGTAACGGATTCGCCTTCAACCATGCCATTAATCCATGTACTCGGAAACGTAGGTTTAGATCCAAAACCAAGGGGCCGTATTCAACTAGAATATATTTATCTCCAGCTTGGCGGTAAGTAACAGCAACCTGTCCAATTGATGCCGGAATTTCGTGCAGGATTGGCGAACCAACCTTTGGGATTGATGTCTTTATTTCCTCGATAGAAACATCAGGAGAAAGAGTAGCAATTTGCCGATTTTGTTCTAATTCTCGTTGCAATGCTTCCGCAAAACTTAAACAATGAAAACGAATACTATCCCCTGGTTTCAGTTGTCCAATTTTCCACAATTCCGCCTGAATAATTGTAGCCGGACAAACAAAACCTCCCAAACTAGGGCCATCAAGACCGAGAATTACAGGCATATCACCAGTAAAATCGATCGTCCCGATCGCATAAGCATTATCGTGAATATTAGACGGATGTAAACCCGCTTCCCCGCCATCTTGACGCGCCCATTTTGGCTTAGGGCCAATCAGCCTAATTCCCGTCCGAGTTGAATTGTAATGCACCTTCCATTCAGTTGAGAAAAACATTTCGATGTCTTCTTCAGTAAAGAAATCTGGTGCTCCATGCGGGCCATATAAAACCCCTATTTCCCAATTATTACTGTAAGTAGGAATAAGTGCGGGATGCAAACTTTTTTCTGTATCTATTGTGGCAGACTGATTAAGTTTTAAAACATCTCCCGGTCGTAATGTTCTGCCTGCGTGTCCCCCAAATTTACCCAGGACAAAAGTAGCTTTACTGCCTAAATAATCAGGAACATTGAAGCCATCTTTTACTGCTAAATAAGTGCGGTAGCCCTCACCTTGAATTCCTTTTAATTTGAGAGTGCTTCCAGCTTTAACAGCAATTGCCGTCCAAAATGGTATGGCTTCACCATTCAGGGTGGCCTTCATGGTTGCACCCGTTAAACTAATAACTGTATCGGCATTAAAGCGCAAAGTTGGCCCCATGACTGTACACTCTAATCCGGCGGTTGATTCGGAGTTTCCAACTAAACGATTTGCCAATCGAAATGCTAAATTATCCATCGGGCCAGATGGGGGTACTCCCACATCCCAATATCCCAAACGTCCTGGATAATCTTGAATGGTGGTGTAAGTTCCACTATCTAACACATCGATAGTTAAAGGAGCATATTTGAAAGCATTTAAAAAGCGGGTACTAAGTTCAGCTTGATTAAATCTAGAATCATCTAAAATCTGGCGAAGGTAATCTAAATTGGTTTCAATACCTGCAATTTGACTTGCATCTAAAGCGGATTTAAGTTGCGCGATCGCGTCTTCTCTATTCTTACCATAAACGATCGCCTTTGCCAACAGCGGATCGTAAAAAGGTGTAACTTCTGTTCCCGTTTCTATCCAAGTATCGCAGCGGATATTTTCTGGGAAAATTACCTGATTTAGCAACCCAGAACTCGGTTGAAAATTCTTGTTAGCATCTTCTGCATAAATTCGCACCTGAATAGAATGTCCTTGCGGCTGATAGCGATACTCTTCTAGAGGAAACAAATCCCCAGACGCAAGTTTTATCATCCATTCTACTAAATCAATTCTATTAACAGTTTCAGTTACGCCGTGCTCTACCTGTAAGCGTGTATTAACTTCTAAAAAGTAAAATTGTTTTGTATCGACATCATAGACAAATTCAACGGTTCCTGCGGATTGGTAATTTACCGCTTTTCCCATTTTCACTGCTGCTGCATATAACTGTTGTCGTAATTCATCGCTAATTCCCGGTGCGGGTGTTTCTTCAATCACCTTTTGATTCCGTCGCTGCACGGAACAATCACGTTCACCCAAGGCTATGACATTTCCTTTGCCATCTCCAAATATTTGAACTTCAATATGTCGAGCAGTTTGAATATATTTCTCTAAGAAAACACCACTTTGTTTAAAATTACTTTGAATTAAACGCTGTACTTTATCAAAAGCTTCTGCTAAATCTTCTTCGCTTAAACACACCTGTAAACCAATCCCACCACCACCAGCGGTACTTTTGAGCATCACTGGATAACCAATTGCCTTTGCTGCCACTGCTGCCGCTTCTAAGCTGTTTAAAAGTTGGCTACCAGGGGTTAAAGGCACATGATTTTCTGCTGCTAGTTCCCGTGCGGTATGCTTTAATCCAAAGGAGCGCAATTGAGCCGGAGTTGGCCCGATAAATGCTATATTTTCTCGATCGCAAGCTTCAGCAAATTCTGCATTTTCGCTTAAGAAACCATAACCGGGATGAATAGCTTGAGCTCCAGTTTGACGCGCAACTTCAAGGATACGCTCAAAGTTTAAATAACTTTCTGCTACCGCTGGGCCACCAATACAAACGGCTTCTGTGGCAGTAAAAACGTGCTTAGCATGAGCATCAGCTTCAGAATATATTGCTACTGAAGCAATTCCTAAGCGGTCTAATGTGCGAATAATTCGGCAGGCAATTTCACCGCGATTGGCAATCAGAACTTTGTTAAACATAAGTGCTTAATTGAGTTGAATTTGATTAATATGAAAGAGATATAGCGGTTCTCAAGTAAGTGAGGTACGTAGTTGGGCTTTAGCCCTCTTAGTGGGGCTTTAGCCCTTTTAATTGTGTTTATGTAGTTAAGTGAGGTAAGCACCTAACAACTCCCATTACCAATTAATACTCAGACCTAATCTACCTGAGACAGGTTATATTTGCGATAACTTAAGTAACATTTATCCCCTAGTTATCAGATCCGCCAGCAGTTAAAACCCCTATCTTATAGCTAAAGTCCTCTTTTAGAGGACTTTATATCAGTACAGTATTTTAGTTAGTCGTCTTCAGACGACTTATGCTATTAGACAGGGGTTTTAACCCCTGGCGGGTTGCGTTGTTTAAGAATGAAACCGCCTTGCTTTTTAAGGTTAGGGCGATTTGAGATGTGTTGCCATATTATCGAAAATTGATATTACATCACATCCCAAATAATCAACCGAATTGGCGTAGGATTGTAGGCATTACAAGGGTTATTCATTTGCGGACAGTTAGAAATAGCTACTAAGGCGTTCATTTCTGCTCGCAAATCAACGGTACTACCTGGATCGGAAATGCCATCAACAATCTCAAGTTTGCCATCTTCACTCACGGGTACATTCATAAAGAAATTGATGTTACTGACTAAATCTCGCTTTCCTAAACCATAGGGAGTAATTGCGGCTAGAAAATTTTCAACGCAGGCGTGTTGGTATTTTTTATCCAGTCCAAATCGCACCGAATTACTCTCACAACTACAAGCACCGCCAGAGGTATCATGTCGTCCACAAGAGTCGGCAATTATTGTCATAATTGCTCGTCCTTCATTGGAAATAAGTTTACTGCCAGTAGTTACAAAGATGTTACCTTGACGGACAATAGTATCGGGAGCACTGTAACGTTCGGAAGGATCGTCGGCGTTGTAAACTAGAAAATCTACTGCTTGATTTCCGCCTAAATCGACGATGCGAAGAATCTGTCCTTTTTTGAGAACGTGCGACCAAGGATTTCTGGCTGGTAACACTTCGTCGTAAATTGCTGTTGCTGGATCTAGAACTCGTTCTGATGTTAAAACCATGATGCAATTCTCCTTAATAAATGTCCAACTTTTCGGGTTTAGCTTTGCTTTACCCAAACTACAAATTAATTACTGAACAAACAAAGCATCGGTGTTAATGAATCCGCGAATTACTTCCGGGTTGGCGGTACGGCATAAATCGTCGGGTGAGGGTGTTGGCGATTTCCAAACTTGAATTTGAATTGGTTTGGGATCGTAATTTGAACTGGGATGCAAGATATGAGGACAGTTAGAAATCGCTACTAACACATTCATTTCTGCCCGCAAATCGATGAAGCTACCGGGTTTCTCACAGCCTTCTACATATTCTATTGCCCCATCTGGCTTGACAGCAATGCGAGTAAATAGGTTAAAATTAGGCATGATATCTTTTTTACCTAAACCCCGCCTTGTCAATGCTTTGATAAAGTTATCTCGCGAGTTTTTCCAGTCTCCATCGCCGTATTTTTCACTATTACTAGCAGCATTGCTGCATCCTGATAGTAAATCGTGATAGCCAGAGGTATCTTCAGTAATGGAAAATAAAATCCGTCCCATATCTGTGTAGAGCACCATGCCTTTTTTTAGAAAAGCATTGAATTGAATTTTTGCGGTGTCTGCTACGTTTAATCGTTCGATAGGGTTGTCGGCGTTATAGCACAGCATAGAAACGCCTTGAGAGCCTTCTAAATCGGTGATGCGGAGGGTATTTCCGCGCTTGATGATACCTGACCAATAAGCGCCGCCGGGAATCACTTCCTCCATCAGTACAAGGCTGGAATCGAGTTGGGAGTTAATATTAATTTGTGCTTGAACCATGAGCTCCTCCAGATATGAAGTGAATAAGTGGTGTGAGCTTTACTCAAAGCGCAAAAGCCCAGGAATTTACCAACAGTTAATGATAACTGTGTGATTCTCCCGGGCTTTTCTCCCGCCGTGTGACCAATTTAATTTCCCCCTCGTATTTTTTAGGGATAATTGAATATTGGCTGCTTCTCTTGGACCAGACATCTAGTTCTCTTACTAGATCGGAACCCTAGAAGCGATTCCTATGCAATTTTTAGCTGAAGTCAGTTTGTAATTGTTAGCTTAGCCTTTGTTTTTTAGGCTAGATAAATGCTGACTTAGATGTTTTGAGGTTTGGCTTAACACCATACTTTATTGTAATTTATTTTACACCAAAAAACCAGATTAAAAAGTATCTACAGCTACATTTATCTAGATTTTTTGAGTAATATTTTGAAATGCGATTGTTGGGTAAGGTGGGCGCTCGCCGACTCAATACGCTGGCTATGAATTATCAGCTTTTTTGCGGCGAGCGCCCACCCTACATTTAATTATGTATGCAATTTTTAATTATGTTTGCAATCGCAGAAAATGCTATTTTTATGTGAGTCTTGTCTCATTCCTAATTAAGCAGCAATTGCAACTGCTTCCTGTCCATGTTTCCGCAGCAAATCCATCAATTCATCGCGGTAGTCGTGAAATCTGGAATGGCGTTTAATGCTATGAGTACGTTCTGGTAGATGAATAGAAATTTCTTTCCTCACAGTACCAGGCCTCGAACCTAAAGCATAAATCCGATTAGAAAGAAAGACTGCTTCTTCTACATCGTGGGTGATCATAAAAACCGTGATTTTGGTGCGCCGCCACAAATCTAACATGAATTCGTGCATCGATTCTTTAGTATGAACGTCTAATGCACCAAAAGGTTCATCCATTAATAATACTTTTGGTTCTGAGGCGAGAGCACGCGCGATCGCGACTCGTTGTTTCATACCACCTGATAATTCCTTCGGTAAAGATTGAGCAAACTTAGTCAATCCTACTACATTCAAATAGTAGCTTGCTTGTTCCCGTCGCTCCTTCTTTGGTACGCCTTGAAGTTTGAGACCAAACTCGGCATTTCCCTGCACGTTCATCCAAGGATAAAGAGTGTAGTGTTGAAATACCATACCGCGATCTGGCCCTGGTGCAGTCACGGCATTGCCATTAATTTTAACTTCCCCAATTGTTGGTCGATCCAATCCGGCAATCTGCCTCAGCAATGTAGATTTTCCAGATCCAGATGCACCTACAGCACAGATGAATTCGCCTTTTTCAATGGTCATATTAATGTCTTTCAAGACAACTAATTTACCATTTTTAGTTTCAAAGTGTTTGTGTAGATTGTTGATTTGCAGAAACATTAGTTAATCCTCGTGCGAGCAGTAAATGAAAGTTATCAAGTTATTGCCATTTGTACGGTAAAGTACGTTACAATTCTGGGTGATTTTGGCAGCAATTATTTTTTCTGGCTGGCCCATTTGCAAGAAACTTGGAGCATATATTGAAATAACAAGTCAAAGGTAAGTCCGATGACTCCAATTACAATCAACCCGACAAAAATTTCATCGGTTTTGAGAAATCGACCGGCAACGCTGATCCGGCGGCCTAAACCTTCTGTTGCTGCAATTAATTCGGAGACAATTACCAGTTGCCATGCGGCGGCAAAGTTGATGCGGGAAGCATCAATAATTCCCGGTAAAACGTGGGGTACAATTACATGAGTCAGAGTTTCCCAGCGATTGCCACCTAACATATAAGTTGCTTCAATTAAATCTTTTGAAACAAACTTAACGGTATCCATTACCATCAAAGAATTGAAGAAAAAGACACCAATAAATATGAGGGTAATTTTAGGTTCTTCACCAATTCCTAGATAAAGAATTAGTAGGGGAATAAAAGCCGGTGCAGGCATATATCGCATCAAGCCGAAAATTGGTTCTAATAAGGCCCGAATACTCGGAAAACTGCCCATCATTACCCCAATGGGAATAGAAAAAAGCGAAGCGAAGAAAAATCCTACTCCCACTCTCCACAAACTTGCTACGGTGTCTTTTAGGAGATCGCCGCTACTCCACAACCTCCCAAATGCTTCTAAAACGTTACCAGGAGATGGTAAAAATTTGGGGTCTACTTTAATGAAGGTGGTTACTAACCACCATAGCAGTAATGGTAATGCAATGGATGTCAGAATTAAGCCAGTATTTAAGGGTTTGGGGATGTCTTCGGCAAGTCGCCAGAAAACGGTAGGATTTAAGCTTTTTGGCTTGAGATGAGAGTGGATCGAGTGTGGTTCTGGATTTGGGGACATGATCAAATTTCCGATTTCTAACTAGGACTTTTTGACTTTCTCGGCGTAGGCTTTGATGAAGCGATCGTCAAATAGTTTGCTCATGTCTGGTTTGGTTTTAGCTAAACCTACTTCGGTGAGAAATTTGATCATTTCTTCGGCCGCAAATGGTAAGGAGTTGAGGCTATTTCCAGGTTGAAAAGCTTTTAAGTTTTCATCAATAGTGAAGATTTTAGTACCGTCAGCATATTGTTTATATTCATCAACGCTGACTCCGGCTCTTTTGGACATAATCTCGTAGGATGTATCCTTGTTAATTTTTATGTAGTCTAATGTCGCAAACCACGAATCTACAAGGGATTGTACGCGATCTGCGTGTTCTGTAACGAATTTGCGTGTGAATACAAGATGATCGGAAATTGAGCCAGGAAAATCTTTAGAACTAAAAAGTTCTTTGCTTCCTGTTCGCTTTAATGCTTGTGTTGTAAAGGGAGCAAATACTGCAACTGCATCGACTTGTCCGCCGACAAAGGCGGCTGCGGCTTTACCAGTTTCTAAGGGGACAAATTGAATATCTTTGGCTGATAATCCGGCTTTTTTTAGCCCTAATAGTAAGAGGAAATGATCGACCGTGCCTTCTTCAGCAGCGACTTTTTTGCCTTTAAGATCGGCAACGGAGTTGATACCTTCGGCAACAATTATTTTATCATTGCCAGTAGAGTTATCGTTGACTAAAACAATAACTTGCTCGGCTCCACCGGATATAGAGCTAACTGTATCTCCGAGGGTTTGGCTGTTAGCATCTATCTGTTCAGCATTGAGGGTGCTGATGGATTCTAGGTAGCCATCAAACCACTTTAAATCTACGGAAATTTTGTTGGTTTCAAATATTTTTTGTTCTTGGGCAACTTGCCAGGGAAACCAACCAGGCCAAGCACTAAATCCTAAGCGTACAGCGCTGACTGTACTGTTTGGGGTGTTAGGTGTTGAGTTGATTTGGCTGGCGGGATTTCCACAACTTACTGTTAGAGATAGTGTGAGGAAAAAGAGAATACAGTAGGATAGGAGCGATCGCGTTAATTTTGCGGAGCAATATTGGATCTTCATGGCATATTCTGGTAAAAAAATGGTGGATTTTCGAGGTGAATATGGTGATTGAAGTTAGGAACTTATAGCGGTTTTCTATTAGTATCTACTACTTTTAATTAACAGTTAACAGTTAACCGTTAACCACTATATTTCGCTTTGTTCGCTTCCGCAAAGGCTCTATAAAAACGATAAAGCCCCAGAAAAAACGAACTCAGTCTTCTTGACTGATAGCGTTCCTCCCGGGCTTTTCTCCCGCCGTGTAGCTGGCTAGTTATTCCTTAAAATTAAATATTTAGGCTTGCCAGTTTGCTTCTCTTGGACCAGCACTTGATTTTTCTAAACTTAATTAGATTTTTTGTTCAAATCGGAACCCTAGAAGCTGCTAATTTTTTTAACTTTTGTCTAGAAAAATCTTGTGTGTAAGTCAAAGATTTATTCGAGACTTTTAGTTATTGCAAGGTACGTAAATTTTTGAAAGGTAGCAATAGTAAAATATGATTACTATGCTATTACTGTTCAGACGTTAACAGCATTTTTTTAGGCAAACTGTATATTAAACTACAAAATACTGTTATTCTGAGATTTTAAGATTAAGATTCGCTGACATAGTAATTTAGGATTGAAATCAAGCTTTGTCTGAGTTGCCTTTAATGCCCCTGTCCGCCTCTGCCGATCGCACCCCCGAAAACCTTCCTGAGTGGTTGCATTGGGTGGATACTTGCCCCAGTACGAACACTTGGGCAAGCGATCGCGCGTCCGAGCTCCAACACGGGGATGTCGTGTTTACGAGGCGACAAACCTCTGGACGCGGGCAACAGGGACGCATTTGGTATGCGCCGACGGGTGTTTTAACTGCTAGTTTTGTGTGCGATCGCCTACCAGTCACTAAGTTACCGGGACTGAGTTTAGCCGCAGCTTTAGCCGTAATTTATGCGATCGAAGATTTACTCCCCAACTGTCAGGATCTACTCCGCTTAAAATGGCCCAATGATGTCTTAATTAACGAACGGAAATTAGCTGGTATTCTCTGCGAGGCAACCTCTAGTAACACTTCTAAAAACGTTCGCGCCATCCTCGGAATTGGACTGAATCGTTGTGTCAATTTTGCAGAGGCGGGATTAGATATAAATGCAGTCAGTTTGCACGAAATTTCTGGTATTGTACCTGATGAAGTATCTTTATTAGAGCGACTGCGGCATTATTTACTAGAGGCATCTGGTATCCTGGCAATGTCTGATATGTCAGCAGAAAATGCTGGTTTAGCAAAGTTGCTACCAGAATTACGCCATCGGGATATGCTTCGCGATCGCACCGTCACCCTAGAACTTCCAGAAAAAAGTATTTCTGGTCAAGCAGTTGGCATTGACGCATTAGGTCGCTTGCTAATCCGATTGTCCGACAATCGAGTACAAGCTTTTAATTCAGGGCGTGTACGATGGGATATGGCTAATGGCTAATTGCTAGGCAGAATATTGAGCTAGCAATGGATCTAACTGTGCCTCTCCATCTAATTTATAGATGTCATCACAACCACCTATGTGCCGATCGTTAATGAAAATCTGTGGTACACTACGCCTTCCATTTGCACGTTCCGCCATTTTACTTCTGGCTGCTTCATCGCCGTCGATTTTGTATTCAGTATAGTTTACCCCTTTCCACCAAAGCAGTAATTTTGCCCGGAGACAGTAGGGACAAGTTTGCCAAGTGTAAATTTCTACTTTGGCTTTAATACGTTCCGGATGGCGACGCAAAATGGGATTGAGAAAGTCAAACATTTTCAGTACCAAGGTAAAAGTGGATATTTATAGCAGTTGTCAATTGGGCAGGCACTACTCTTAATTAGCAATCAGCCATTAGCAATTCGCAATTAGCCATTAGCCTCTAGCTTATTTTTCAACCCGTGCTTTATTTCTATTCCGAAAATTTAGCTCTTTAGACATCGCCATATAGTAATGTACTGCAAACAATAAATTAATTCCAAAGAAGAACAAAGCTAATAAAAACCGTAAAAAACTCATAAATGACAAACCCGATGTCATGGTAAATAGCGCGAAAATGACTGAGCAAAGACCAAACCCTGATGCAAAAGAACTGAGAAATAGCGATCGCACTTTAGACATACTTTAATTTTTCAATCTCTGGGTTAAGCCGGAGTAGGCAATCTCAACGATTGCCAAATCAACACTTGTAATCACATATATAGCGGAATCGCGCAAATCCGCCAAGGGTACAACAGTCCCTTTTCCTCATCAGCTTCAAGTGCTGAGTAGGTTCTTACTCAGCACTCAGCAATTAAAAAGGTTTGAACTCGATAGAAAAATACAACCCCCTTTCTTGCAGAGTTCTGTTACTCGAATTATCATCAATCAACGGAATACCCCAATCAAAGCGAGCAGTAAACCGATCGCCATACTGCCACCGTAAACCCAACCCGGCAGATACTAAAGTGCTTGGATCGGGAATAGCTTTGGAGCCATTATTCCAAGCTCTCCCAAAGTCAATAAACGGCGTGACCTGCAAAACTCCTTTCTTGTCGCGGGTGCGGAAAATCGGATAGCGGAACTCAGCGGAAGCAAAAACGCCATTATCGCTCAGCAATAGATCCTGACGATAACCCCGCACTGTATCTAACCCACCCAAACCGATTTGCTCCAACGGCACCAGTTCCCCCGCCGCCAACTGTACGTCCGATCGCAGTATCAATACTGTATCTGGTGCGAATAAGCGTAAATACTGCGCCTGACCCCGCCACGCAAAAAATCGACTGTCAGGTTCAGAAGTGTTAACAGTAGCATCAAAGGCTCCTACTCCGAGACTAAACTGCGATCGCGCCGCCAAAACTTCTCTAGATCCCCTCTGGAAGTATTCCTGAAATGCCCTCACTGCTAAAATCCGCGTTCTACCGCGATCGTCAGATCCTGGCGATAGGGGATACTCTACCCCCAATAAAGTCGTATCGCTCTCTCGCCTGCCTAAACTGATTCCCAGACTAATTTCTCGCGTCGGAGTTTGGAAAATCGGCTGGCGGTAAGTTAACTCATAGTCGCGGCTTTTTGATTCAATATCCAATTCATCAAAGGGCGGCTCAACAATAGTGCTCCTGCTTCTACTAATCTGCAAACTCACAGTGCCGTTGCGTGGATTTACGGGTAGTACATAGTTAAATTCGACACTATTACTGCCGTCTGTATTTGCATAATTCAAACTGGCGCTATCTCCCCGCCCCGATACATTAGCCTCAGTAATTTCTACTCCCCGCCGAAAACTCCCCACGCTTGGAGAGCGAGCGTTATCAGCAAAGATGCGGGAACTCAGAGTCTTTGCTTCTTTGATCCGCACTTCCAGCAAACTTAAACCAGGACGCGAACCCCCTTGCAATTCGGCTGAGATATTTTGAATCAGGGGGTTAAGTTGCAGCAGTTGCAAAGCTTCTAGCAGGCGGTTTTGATTTAGGGGAGTTTGAGTTGCGATCGCCAATCGGCTTCGCACATAGCTAGAATTCAGCCGCCTATTCCCCGTCACACTGATACTTTCTAACCTACCTTCAATCACTTGGATCTTGACAATACCACCCGCCAAACTTTGAGGAGGAATTAGCGCCCCGGAAGTGATGTAGCCTTTGCTTACATACAGTTCGGTAACAGCAGAACGAGCTTGCAGCAGTTCCGCAAACGCGATCGGCCGGCCGGTAAAGCCTGCCAGTAACTTGTCAAACTCTTCTTTATTGAAAACAGTGCTGCCAACAACTTCAAACCCCTCGACGGTGATATTCCCTGGTACATTTGGGAGTTCTTCAGGCTTTGTGGGAGTTGACTCTGAAGGTTGGAGGAGTTCTTGGGGAGGAGGCAGCGGTGATGGTGTCGGTAATTCTGGTGGCGGTGAGGGAGTCGGTATCACCGGATTGGGAAACTGAGCTTCTAGGGAGTTCCCTAAAGGGAGAGCTTGGCTGATTTCCTGTCCCTTAGACCTCTCCAAAAGCTCTTGTGGAGCAGGCATCTTGCCTACTTTTGACTGTATTTTCTGGGGAGGCTCATTAGCAATATTTTCAGGTGTAACTGCCAGGGGAACCGATTGCAGCAATGGCGATCGCGCCTCCTTAGCTACAGCAATCTCCAAGCTTTGAGATTGCTTCTCGACCCTCTCGGCAACAGGTGAAATAGCCAGACTGGATACAGTTAATCCCTCAACAGCTTCTTCTTCTTTTACACTTTGTGCTAACACTTTCGATAAAGCGATCGAAGTTTCGACAGTTTGAGCGATTAACGGTGTAGGGTAAAGAACTGAAACTGAGCAGTTACAAACGATTGCGACTGCAAAATTTATTCTAAAAATACGGATGCAAGGTTTCCAAGTCATGGCAGGTGGTGTAACAGCAGGCTTTTAGAGTCTGAAAAGCACCCTGCCCTTGGAGTTTAGCATCTTTGTATTAATTGCTGAAAGAATTTTCAGTAATTACTTACATCGTAAGTTTCTTGACAGAATGACAAAAGTATGGTAATTCCTTAAATACAATAGATGCTCCCATCCCAGAAAGCTAGTGCTGCGGGGATGTAGAGCAGAGTAGTCGCTCTGGGCTACAAGTTTTGCGATCGCACCCAAGCGAGACAAGCTACATTTTATTGAGTTGCGATCGCAACTCTTCGAGCTCAACATCAACTACTGAATTTGAAGGAGTACCAGAAGTTTGACCAGCCGCAGGTAGAGAACCAGTTGTTGCTGGGCCCAGATTCATCTGCGCCTTCAGAGCTGCTAAATCATCATCAACGCCCCCGCCCGCTTCCAGTTTCAGAAACTCTTCCTCCAAACCAGCACCAGCCAACTCCGCCGTCGCTCCAGCGCGAGCTTCCATCTGCAAGACTTTTTCTTCCATCCGGTCAAAAGCACCCATAGAGCTGCTGGTATTAATCGAGCCGATAGTGCTATTTAGTTGCTCCTGAGCCTTAGCCGCAGAGATCCGCGCCTTAAGCATATCTTTCTTCGTCTTAGCTTCAGCGATCTTGCTCTCCAGAGCGATCAAGTTGCGCTTCAGATTTTCTACCTGACCCGATTGCTGATCTAGACTAGCCTTCAGTGCCGCCGCCGTATCAGCGTGAGTCTTCTTACGAACCAGCGCTTCGCGGGCCAAAGCCTCATCGCCTTTTTGTAGAGCTAGCTGAGCTCGTGACTGCCACTGATTAGCTTGAGATTCAGCTTGAGCAAACTGCGTCTGGCTGCGTTTTTGAGTAGCAATAGCGCCCGCAACAGCTTGGCGCAACTGCACCAAGTCTTCCTGCATATCCATAATGGACTGTTCTAAAATCTTTTCCGGGTCTTCAGCCTTGTTGACTATCTCATTGAGATTGGCTCTCACAACTCGGCTAATGCGATCGAATAATCCCATAACGCTATTTTCCTTAATTGGGGTTTACGAGGTAGGTGGGAAGCAAGCTCTAGGCCTGAGCCCACGAGCGCGAAATTCAGTTGGTCAGATTTTTAATGGGATTTAGCCTGAAGCAACTCTCCCAAACGCATAAATCCAGTTTAAAGCGATCTTTCAGAAATCTGTTGTTTGCCATTAAGGCGAGTCAACGGGGGGCAATTTTGGTGAATTGCTGCCTGGCAGAATTTCTGCTTTCATTGCTGCCAACTCAGCATCAACATCATTGGCACCTTCCAGAGAAAGAAACTTCTTTTCTAAATCGCTGGTTCCGAGTTCTGCGATCGCTTCTGAGCGAGCTTCTAGTTGCATCACTTTCTCCTCCATACGATCAAAAGCACTCAAAGCACTCCCAGTATTCAGATTACCCATCATCTCATTCAGTTTCTCAGATGCCTGAGCTGAGCGAGCGCGAGCGATGTACATATCTTTTTTAGCTCTTGCCTCGGAAATTTTTGCTTCCAACCCCCGCATATTTTCCTTAATTTTAGTGACGATGCTGCTCTGCTGTTCTAGCTGTGCCTTAATCGCCGCCGCCGTTTCTTGGTAAGATTTCCGCCGCGTTAGAGCTTCCCGCGCCAAGTTTTCATCTCCTTTTTGCAGGGCTAACTGTGCCCGCTGATACCATTCTACGGCAGCAGACTCAGCTTGGGCGCACTGCCGTTCGCTACGTTTTTGAGTTGCGATCGCCTGTGCCACCGCCTGTCTGAGCTGCACCAAATCCTCCTGCATATCAATTACACTTTGTTCCAGAATCTTCTCCGGATCTTCCGCTGCGCCAATCAGACTATTAATATTGGCACGTATCACTCGCCAGATGCGGTCAAATAATCCCATAAAAAATTCTCCAGATTTTAAATTTTAGATTGAGTGAGGGGGGTAGGCACGGGAGCACGACCCCCTACAAAATCACGTTTTTTCCGAGAATGAAACAGCCCTGGGGGGAGAGGGGGAGCAGGGTAGAGCGGGGAAGATTTAACTTCCTCATCTCCCCATC
>DATGYA010000568.1:0-3211 GCA_035298405.1 Kamptonema sp.
TATACCAGCACCAATAAGTACCAATACCAAATAACCCAATACGGTTCAGTTAAGGCTCAAACTGTGGTAAATTAGGTATGGTGTCCAAAAAAGGAGAGCAAGTTAGCGTGCATCTCAAAGAATTCTCACTTTTTATCTCCCAAAATCCCAAATACCGAAATATTCAAAGCAATAGAGATAGCGATACCAGCAAGTGCAATCGAACAGGCTATTACTAAAACAAATGTTGAAGAAAAACGTTATCAAACCCTGCCTGCACAACTGCTAGTGTGTCTGGTAATCGCCATGAGCCTATAGTCAAAAGATTCAATGCGGGATGTCTTAAAAAATTTAAGTGATGGTCTTAATGAAGCATGGATAAAAATTGGTAAGTATTGGCGATTTCCATGTAAATCGGCAATTACTCAAGCCAGACAAAGATTAGGAGCAGGGGTGATGAGACAGTTGTTTCATTCCTTAGTACGACCAATGGCTACAGTTGAAACAATAGGAGCTTTTATCAACAAACTCAGAGTCGTAGTGATAGACGGATTTAAGTTGGATTTATCCATCAGGTAAATTAAGAAAAAAAGGATTTAAGCCCATACAGGTAAGAGTAATCGAGTACATAATTGAGGATTCCGAACGCCCCGAAGCACAAATTCGATATCGTTTAATTATAAGCTTGTTGGAGGCTGAAAAATTTCCCGCCCAGTTACTTGCTTGCGAATATCATCAACGTTGGGAAGTCGAGAATACGATTGATGAAATCAAAGTACATTTATTGGGACGAAAAACTCATATTCGTTCTCAAAAGCCCAAAGAGGTGGTACAAGAAATTTATGGTTTACTACTAGGACATTGGGCGGTACGGTCATTAATTTTTCAAGCAGCAAGTAGTGTACTTGTTTCACCATTGCATCTTTCTTTTACTGGAACATTAAGAGTTATTCGTCGCGCTCTCCCAAAATTTCAGCGGTTACAACCACAGGAACTTCCCTTTTTTTGAATTGGTTAACTTTGGAGATTCTCGATCAAGTTCTACCTGAAAGGATTCAGAGAAACAACCCCAGAGTCGTGAAAAAACCTGTCTCAAAATTTCGGTCGAAACAAGTTAAACACAGAGGTACTGGAATTATAATGAATCCTCCTGTATTTATTGTTTTAAGCACTGCATAGCCTTAACTGAACCGTATTGGCTAATGGTGTTCAAGCACGATAAAAAGCAGTGACTGCGTAATAGGGTGCGTCAACCTAAATTCTACAACGACTAGGGAGGGTTTCAGGTTATGACGCACCCTACTATATGTGCCAGTTGGCTTTATTCCTAAATCTAGTGACCAATTCCCACATATTGGAAACCAGCCAATTCCAGACTCTTTCTGTCTAAGAAATTACGACCGTCAATCATCACCGGATGGTTCATTAACTTCGCCATTTTCCCATAGTCTAAGTTGCGAAACTGTTGCCAGTCAGTAACTAAAACCAAAGCATCACAACCATCAGCTAAGCGTTCGGGATCTGTTTCTACCATCACTCCCGATAAACCGTGACGCATTCCAGTTTGCGAAACAATCGGGTCATAAGCTTTGACTTTTGCTCCCAATCGATTGAGATTTTCGATTAAATTCAATGCTGGTGCATCGCGCAAGTCGTCAGTATCCGGCTTGAAAGTTAGGCCAAGCAATCCCACCGTTTTGCCTTTGAGAATTTTCAGCACTTGCTGCAATTTTTCAATCGCAATTGTACGCTGGCGCTCATTAACTTCTACTGCTGCTTTCAGCAAGTGCGCGTCATAGCCGTAGTCATCAGCCGTATGAACTAAAGCGGAAACATCTTTCGGGAAACACGAACCCCCCCAGCCAATTCCTGCTTGTAAAAACTTGCCACCAATGCGAGAATCTAAACCGATACCTTTGGCGATTTGTACGACATCTGCACCGACGCGATCGCAAATATTCGCAACTTCATTAATAAAGCTAATCTTAGTAGCCAAGAAAGCATTAGCCGCGTACTTGATCATCTCAGCGGAACTGATATCTGTCACTACCACTGGTACGGGGGGTAAAGAAATATCTTCAGCAAACTTGCGCTCAATAATTGGCGTGTACAGTTCCATCATCATATCAATGCCACGCTTGCTATTGCTTCCCAAAACAATCCGATCTGGGTTAAAAGTATCGTAAACAGCGGAGCCTTCCCGCAAAAATTCGGGGTTGCTAACTACATCAAATTGAACACCACTTTTGGCTGCAACTTCTTCATTACTAACCTCGCCATCTCCTACCTTAGCTTTTTGGCGTTCTGCTAGTCCATCAAGTACAATCATCCGCACCCAGTCGCCAGAACCAATTGGGACTGTGGATTTATTTACGATTACTTTGTACTCCCCATCCAAGTGAGCACCAATTCCACGAGCGACGGCTTCTACGTAGCGAGTATCGCTTTCGCCAGTAGGCAAAGGAGGCGTTCCCACTGCAATAAATAAAATGTCACCGTGAGCCACACCTGCGGCCAAATCAGAGGTAAATTCTAGATTTCCCGATTGCGAAGCTGACTGCATAATTTCTGACAGGCCAGGCTCAAAAATTGGCGACTGTCCCGCCTTCATTAACTTAATTTTTTCTTCGTTGTTGTCAACACAAATAACGTGATGACCGATGTGAGCTAAACAAGTACCTGTAACTAAGCCAACGTATCCAGTACCAATGACGCAAACACGCATATACTTATCCTCAAAGTAAGTGATGAAATTTAGGAATTGCTAATTGCTAACAACCAACACCAAACACCCAGCAACTAACAACTAACAACCAACGACCAACAACTAACCATTAAGAAGGCGATCGCGAAAATCATCGATAGTCAACTTCAAACCTTCAGCCAAGGGAACTTTTGGTTCCCAACCTAACCAAGTTTTAGCACGGGTAATATCTGGTTGTCGCTGTTTGGGGTCATCTTGCGGCAACGGCTTATAGATAATTTCCGTACCTGGATTCACCATCTCCTGTATTTTTTGAGCCAATTGTAAGATAGTATATTCACCCGGATTTCCTAAATTCATAGGCCCAATATTATCCCCATTCATCAGGCCCATTATCCCTTCCACTAAGTCAGAAACATAACAAAAACTCCGCGTTTGAGAACCGTCTCCGTAAACAGTTAGCGGTATCCCTCGCAAAGCTTGGACGATAAAATTACTTACCACTCGACCATCATTTTCTAACATCCT
>DATGYA010000569.1:0-21513 GCA_035298405.1 Kamptonema sp.
ATTGTGACAAATCCTCTGGTAATCATTGAGATTTTATCCAATTCAACCAAAGACTACGATCGCGGTGGTAAATTTTTATTTTATCGCTCAATCCCGGAATTTCGAGAATACATTTTGATTGACCAATATAGCTATCATATAGAACAATTTGCTAAAAACTCTAACAGCAAATGGGAATTAACAGAATATGATTCAGAAGAATCTGTATTAACCCTAGAATCCGTAGAATTTCAAATACCATTGAAGGAAATTTACGAACGAATTAATTTTGAATTTAAAGACGTAGAAGGGAACGAACCAAGCAGTGAAATTCAAGAATAATATTAAGTTGGGTTAATTGGTGGTCTGAGAAACCAGGTTTCTGCGATAATTCTTACATCATCACCAAAATTTACCTAAGAAAACCGCTTTCTAATTCCCACATATCCACTTAAATTATACTCACCAATGATCGCCCTCGAAACTGAACGCAACTGGAAACCCATTATCAAAGAATTTGAAACTGTACTCGGCAAAAACAGCGTAGTCCAACGCCGCGAAGAATTGCTAGTTTACGAATGCGACGGACTCACCAGTTACCGCCAGCGGCCAGCGCTAGTCGTATTACCGAGAACCACAGAAGAAGTAGCAGCAGCGGTAAAAATATGCGATCGCCACTCCATCCCTTGGGTCGCCAGAGGCGCGGGAACTGGTCTTTCGGGGGGCGCTTTACCCGTCGAAAACTGCGTCCTAATCGTCACCGCCTTAATGCGAAAAATCCTGAAAATCGACTTAGAAAATCAGCTAGTTGTCGTACAACCAGGAGTAATTAATAATTGGGTAACGCAAGCAGTAAGCGGTGCTGGTTTCTACTACGCCCCCGATCCATCCAGTCAAATTGTCTGTTCAATTGGTGGCAATGTTGCCGAAAATTCCGGCGGCGTTCACTGTTTAAAATATGGAGTGACAGTTAATCACGTTTTAGCATTAAAATTAGTATTGCCTGACGGCTCAATTGTTGATGTAGGCGGACAAATTCCAGAGATGCCCGGTTATGACTTAACTGGTTTATTTGTCGGTTCCGAAGGTACTTTAGGAATTGCCACAGAAGTTACTTTAAGAATCCTCAAAGCGCCGGAATCAATTTGTGTTCTCTTAGCTGATTTTACCAGCATGGAAGCCGCAGGAGCATCGGTTTCAGATATTATCAGCGCTGGGATTATTCCAGGTGGCATGGAAATCATGGATAACATCAGCATTAATGCTGTAGAAGATGTTGTTGCTACTGGTTGTTATCCCCGCGATGCTGCTTCTATTCTCTTAGTAGAAGTTGATGGTTTAGAAGTAGAAGTTGCCGCCAATAAAAAGCGGATTGCCGATATTTGTAAGAAAAATGGAGCGCGGAGTATCACAACGGCAAATGACCAAGAAACGCGGTTAAAAATTTGGAAAGGACGAAAAGCAGCTTTTGCGGCGGCTGGTCATTTAAGCCCAGATTATTATGTTCAAGATGGTGTAATTCCTCGCACGCAAATGGTTTATGTCTTGAAAGAGATTGAGTTAATTAGCGAGAAATTTGGCTATCGTATCGCTAATGTATTTCATGCTGGAGATGGCAATCTGCACCCGCTAATTCTTTATGATAATGCTATTAAAGGTGCCTTGGAAAAAGTGGAAGAATTAGGCGGTGAAATTCTCAAACTTTGCGTGAAAGTTGGAGGTAGTCTTTCGGGAGAACATGGCATTGGCGCTGATAAGAAATGCTATATGCCGGAGATGTTTAGTGAGGTAGATTTGGAGACAATGCAATGGGTGCGCCAGGTTTTTAATCCGCAGGGTTTGGCGAATCCGGGAAAGATGTTTCCCACTCCTCGTACTTGCGGGGAAGCGGCAAATGCAAAGGTTGAAAGTGTTAAGAAATTGGAGGGATTAGACTTGTTTTAATCGTGGGTAGGCATAGCCTACCTACTTCAATACTAATATTGCCGATGCTAGTGCCGGATGGGAATTTTAATAATAAACTCCGTACCTTGACCAGGTTCGGAAATACAATTTAGTTCTCCCTTGTGTCTTTCAACTACAATTTGATAGCTAATAGACAATCCCATTCCTGTACCTTTACCTACTGGTTTTGTGGTAAAGAAAGTGTCAAAAATCCGTTGCTTTACTTCTTCTGACATCCCCGGTCCATTGTCGGAAATTTTGATGGCTACGTAATTGCCATCTACAACGGAAGTGGTAATCGTAATCTGATTAGGATGATCCCGAATTTCTGGGATAGTGCGCTCCTTGTTACTATCCTCTAAAGCATCAATTGCGTTACCAAGAATATTCATAAATACTTGGTTGATTGGCCCTGGATAACATTCTACAGCAGGTAATTTTTCGTATTTTTTCACAACCTGAATAGCTTGAGTATTTCCCGTAGCTTTCATGCGGTGATTAAGAATTAGCAAAGTGCTGTCAAGTCCTTCATGTAGGTTAACAGTTTTCATGTCCGACTCGTCATGTCGCGAGAAGTTTCGTAGTGAGTTAACTATCTGGCAAATGCGGTCAACGCCTACATTCATTGAAGACAGAATGTGAGTTAGGTCTTCCATCAAGAAATCAAGTTCTATCGCTTCTATTTTCTCTTTAATTTCTAAGACAGGATGAGGATAGTGTTGCTGATAAAGCTTTAGTAGATGTAACAATTCTTGAGTGTAGTTATCGAGGTGAGTTAGATTACCATAAATGAAGCTGACTGGGTTGTTAATTTCGTGGGCAACGCCTGCAACAAGCAGTCCCAAACTTGACATTTTTTCACTCTGAACGAGTTGAGAATGGGTTTTTTGTAGTTGGTTTAAGGCTACTTCTAATTTTGTTGCTTGTTCTCTACTTCGCATTTCCGATCGCTGCAAGGCTTCTTCTGCTTGTTTGCGTTCAGTTATGTCCATTTGTATGCCGATAAAATGAGTCAAATTTCCCTTGCGATCGCGCACGGGAGAAATTGCCAGTTGGTTCCAAAAAGCCGTTCCATCTTTGCGATAATTCTTTAATATAACTGTGCATGCACTCTGATTTTGTAAGGCTTGGCGGATTTGATTTACAGCCGCAGGATCGGTATCATCTCCCTGCAATAATTGACAATTACGCCCAATAATTTCCTCTGGCGTATAACCAGTCAGTTTTGCAAAAGCCGGATTGCAATAAATATTCGCTAGGTTAGGTTTGGTCGCATCTGCAATCACAATTCCAGTGCTAGCTGCTGCCATAGCGCGACTGTAAAGCCACAGCATTTCTTCTGTGCGCTTGCGCTCTGTAATGTCGCGTAGCGTTGATAAATAAGCCATTTCTCCTTCCCATTCTGTCTCCACCACCCGCATTTCTACTATGGCATTTTCTTTGTCTTTGCGGATTGCTTTTACTTCTGTTTGCACTACGCGAATTCCTGCTGTTTCTGTTTTACCAACTTGATGAATAATATTTGTATTCATCTCAAGATCGCAGGCAGAACCTTCTACTACCAAATCGCCAAAAAATTCTTTCCCTAAAAGTTCCTCTTTGTTGCAGCCAAAAAGGGATTCTGCCGACGGGTTTACAAAACAAACAAGTCCTTTTTTATTGACAATAACTATACTATCGGCATTTTTAGCAATTATATTGTGAAACCGGGCTTCACTGGCTTTTAAATTTTGTTTGAGTTCTTCTATTGTTGATTGCATCTGGTGCAATTCGCGCTGGTGAGAAAGATAAGATAGTGGCAGGTGATTTTCCGCTGTATCTTTGGAGAAATTGTCGGGTGATTTTTCACTAATTGCTTCATTAGTAGGATTCTTACCTGTCGCTTGCTTTAAACCATTTATATTTGTTATATTACTCTCAGGGTCAGTATCAGGTATAAACATATTTAAAACTCCTACTAAAATTAGTTACCAATGTTATGCTCAAATAATTATGAGCTGATTTTAGCTACGAGCAACCCTACTACAGACTCTAGCATATAATTTTTCGCTGAACTGTTAAATTTTAATTAAACCTTGCCTCAGTTCCTAATAGACATTTTCAGAAAAGCTTGTAAAAGATAGGCAAGATGCCTGCCCTACAAGAGTTATTGGAGATGTACAATGGAGCTAATGATAGCACTATTTGTTATAAATATGTGTTATATAATACATTTTCTATCGTCCAAGTATATCTATAAAGACAATCCCTGTTTACAATATAAGTTGTATATTTTTGCGATCGGGATTTCAAACCAATGGCGCGTCTAGCACTGCTGAGCACATCTGATAAAACTGGGCTAATTGACTTAGCTCGCACTCTTGTAGAAGAATTTGGCTTTGATATTATTAGTAGCGGGGGGACGGCTAAAACCTTAAAAGATGCTGGATTGCCAGTCACGAAAGTTGCGGAATATACGGGATCTCCGGAAATTTTGGGTGGGCGAGTTAAAACTTTGCATCCTCGCATTCATGGCGGTATTTTAGCACGTCGAGATGTTCCTCAAGATGTAGCAGATTTGAATGACAATAATATCCGTCCTATTGATTTAGTTGTTGTCAATTTGTATCCTTTTGAGCAAACAATTGCTAAATCTGGGGTGACACTGGCTGAGGCGATCGAGCAGATTGATATTGGTGGCCCGGCAATGTTGCGAGCATCAGCAAAAAATTACCCTCATTTGACTGTTTTGTGCAATCCAGATCAGTATAATCTCTATTTGCAGGAGTTGCGGGAACATGGGGGTGAAGCTTCTTTAGATTTCCGCCAAAACTGTGCGATCGCAGCTTTTAATCATACTGCTAATTATGATAGCGCGATCGCAGCCTATCTCACTACTCAATCCGCTCAAGAGGCAGATAAATCACCACTGCCACAACAGTTCACTCTGGCAGGAAAACAGTTACAATCTCTCCGCTACGGCGAAAATCCCCATCAAGCCGCTGCTTGGTATCAAAGTGGTGCCAATTCTACTGGTTGGACGACTAGCACAATCCTTCAAGGCAAAGAATTAAGCTACAATAATTTAGTCGATTTAGAGGCAGCTCGGCGGTTAATAGTAGAGTTTCCCGATTCTCCCGCAGCGGCAATTCTCAAACATACAAATCCCTGCGGTGCTGCTATAGGAAACACCCTCTCAGAAGCTTATCAAAAAGCCTTTGATGCTGACTCAACTTCAGCTTTTGGGGGTATTGTCGCCTTAAATCGGTCTATTGATGCAGCTACAGCTACAGCATTAACTAAAACATTTTTAGAATGCGTGGTAGCGCCGAATTGCGAACCAGAAGCTCAAGAAATTCTCAAAGGTAAATCGAAAGTACGGGTTTTAATTTTGCCAGATTTACAGGAGGGAGAGCCACAAACAGTTAAAATAATAGCAGGTGGTTTGCTGGTACAAGATGCAGATAATGCCGTAGAAGATACTAGCAAATGGCGGGTGGTGACAGAGAAGCAACCGACAGCGGAACAGTTAGAAGAACTACTGTTTGCTTGGAAAGTTGCCAAGCACGTCAAATCTAATGCGATCGTAGTAACTCGCGATCGCGCCACATTAGGCATCGGTGCAGGGCAAATGAATCGTGTAGGATCGGTTAAAATTGCCTTAGAACAAGCCGCGCTGAAAGCCAACGGTGCATTTTTAGCCAGCGACGGTTTCTTCCCCTTTGACGACTCCGTGCGATCGGCGGCGGCGGCTGGAATAGTTGCGATCGCGCAACCAGGAGGCAGTATGCGCGATCGAGATTCGATCGATGCTGCCAACGAACTCGGATTAGTAATGGTTTTCACCGACGTTCGCCACTTTTTGCATTAATGTTAGCAGTTAACTGTTAACTGTTAACTGTTAACCGTTAACCGTTAACCGTTAACCGTTAACTGTTACAAAATTAGTTGGTAACTTCCTCCTTTTTCCTTCTTCCTTCTTCCTTCTTCCTTCTTATTATGGTATCCACAACGCAGCAACTTCAAGCCAAAGATGTCAAAGTCAAAATTCTCCTAACGGGAGGACATCAATGTACCGTCAATCTCAAATCAGATGCACCCCTACTGCATGGCTTGATCAAAGCTTTGATGGCTCGAACTCAACAAACACCTGGTTTTTCCACATTATTTCAAATCCCCATAGATGACGGTCGTTCCGCTTTATGTTTTCCCAGCGAACAACTCGTTGCCTTAGTCACAGAACCCCCGATCTACTTACAACAACAACAGGAAATAAAACAACAAGAAGCAAAACCTGTTATCGAAATTCCATCTCCCGCTCCTCTTGCTATTTCTGCCGTTGAGGATTTAACATCTCGCTATGCTCAAATTGAAAACTTCTTGACAGCCGCAGAAAACAAACAACTGCTGCAATATGTCCTCGACAAAGAAGCAGAATTTGTCCCTACCAGCACATCAACCAACGCTGAAGACTATCGGCGTTCGATGGTACTACACTCATTCCCAGAATTTTCTGAACTAATGATTAATCGCATTAAAGCCATACTCCCCGATGTCCTCCGCAAATTAAATATTCCCTCATTTCCTATTGGCGATATTGAAGCTCAGCTAACTATGCACAACAACGCGAATTTTTACAAAATGCACAACGATAACGGCTCTCCAGACACATCTAGCCGATTCTTTACTTACGTTTACTATTTTAATCGACAACCCAAAGGTTTTACTGGCGGCCAATTGCGGCTTTACGACAGCAAAGTTGAAAACAACTACTACGTTGCTGCTGACACTTTCAGAACTGTAGAACCTAGAAATAACAGCATCGTATTCTTCCTCAGCCGCTATATGCACGAAGTCTTGCAAGTAAATTGTCCTTCAAAAGCTTTTGCAGACAGCCGTTTTACAATCAATGGCTGGGTACGCCAAGCTAGTTAAAATTTCAGATGAAATAGGGGAGAAATGATGTTAGCAATTAATCCGCTAATTTGGATAGAAAAAGTTTTTTTAGGCATTTACACAGGGTCACAACTCATTCCTCCCCAAGATCGCCTTAGTTCGACACTTTGGTGGCAGCTTACAGTTTTCTATCAAACTCAAATCTCCAGCAAAAAACAATATAAATGGGTTTTATTTGGTGATTCAATTTCGGCTCATGTTGGCAACTCCTTCGGGAAAGATTTCTTTAACTTTGCCATCAGCGGTATGAGCTTAGTTTCCCTAGTTGAACAACTAAAACTATTACAGCAAGCCGAGGTGAAATGCGATCGCGCTATCGTAGCTATTGGCACTAATGATGCCTGGTATGGGATTAGCGATGAAACATTTATATCTTTAATGAAAGAAGCAGTTTTTCTGCTGCGAACTATGGGAGCTACTCAGATAGTTTTAATTCCGGCTTTTTACTCAACTGTTGCCGCTAGTTTTAACCCTTTACGAGCGGCTCCTTTTCAAAGAGTAGACGAAATTAATTTACTCATTCATCAGGTAGCTCAAACCGAAAATTTATCTCTTGAAGGTGAAGGAATTTTTGCACTATACGCAGACAAATCATTAAAGGAAGACTTAACTACCGACGGGGTACATCTCAATCAAGAAGGTTGCCAAATTTATCGGCAATTTTTATCAATAGTAATGAGCAATAGCTCAAATTAAAATGCTAAGTAAATGCACTTAAATTTTACTCGGCAGCACCCGTATTTTTTAGCAGTTTTGCTGCGTCAGCGTAATTGTTATATTCCGCTAGCATTAAAGCCGTGTAACCGCCTTTATTTTTATGGTTTAAATCAGCTCCCGCTGCCATCAAAATTTGTACAATATCGGTATAACCGCGATGTGCGGCCCACATTAAAGCGGTGGCACCCGCCTCATCTTGTAAATTGACATTTGCGCCATTTTCTAATAGTAATTTCACAATGGAAATATTGCCGCGATCGGCTGCTTTCATTAAAGCCGTCTTGCCTTTGTCAGCAACTACATTAGGATCGGCACCAGCATCAAGTAAAAGTTTTACTACTTCCGCGTGACCGTGAAAAGCTGCTAAAGTTAAAGCTGTTTCTCCAAAGTTTTTGGCATTTAAGAAAAAATCTCTATTTTGCGGTTCAACCTTTGCCAACAAAGCTGCTACAATTGCAGTGTAGCCGTGAAAGGTTGCTACTAGCAAAGGCGTATCGCCTAGCTTGTTCCTTCCTTGGATATAAGCACCTCGGTTCAAAAGTAATTCTACAACCTCATTATTACCTTCTACAACAGCAAGATTTAAAGCAGTTTCATCATCTTTGTCTTTAACATTAATGTCAGCACCAGCATCAAGTAAAAGAGATGCGATCGCCACATCTCCCCCAGCAGCAACAGCCATCAAAGCTGTACCGCCATCCGCATTTTTAGCATTCACATCCGCACCCGCATTCAGCAAAGCTTTTACCACATCGACATGACCAAAATCAGCAGCCAAAGTTAAAGCAGTTTCACCATCTGGATCTTGAACATTAACATCAGCACCACCCGCCAACAATACCTCCAAAACTGCCAAATCGCCAACCTTAGCCGCAAGAATCAAAGGTGTTTTGCCATCCCGATTTTTTAAATTTGCATCTAATCCATAATTAAGCAAAATGCGAATAATGTCAGCGTGTCCTTGACTACCTGCTAACAACAGTGTAGAATTATCCGCATTAGCATTAGCATCTAGCAAAGCTTGCACCACACTTTTATGACCGTGCAAAGCCGCCACCTTTAAAGCAGTATCTCCATCCTTATCTTCAACATTAACATCAGCCCCCGCCTCTAGTAAAAGCCGCACCACCGCGATATCTCCCTTCAGAGAAGCCGCCATCAACGCAGTGCTGCCGTCATCATTTTGGGCATTCACATTAGCACCCCTACTTATCAAAATTCCCACAGCGTCAACCTGCTTATGAGCGGAGGCCAACATCAAAGCCGTAATGCCAAATTGTCTTCTGGCCAAGTTGACATCCGCGCCTTTATCTAGTAAAATTCGCACAATTTCCGTGTAACCCTTCTGTGCCGCAAACATCAAAGCTGTAGTACCTTCTCCATCCTTGGCATTAGCACTCACACCCTTAGCGAGTAAGGCTTGGACATTAATGATGTTGCCGCCTTTAGCAGCCAGAATTAGTAAACCGTCTTGTTTAGTAGAACCCATAAATCCGCCTCATCCCATCTGTTTTTACCATCACATGAGATTGCCTGAATGGTATGCTAAGTTTTATAAAGCTCTTTGCCAATCCTGAGAACGCTATGAATCTTGCAATTTCTGACTCTGTTAAATTTTGGGGCCAATTCGTTCACCCTGCTTTAATGTGGGTATTGCTAGCGATCGCATTTTACGCGCTCTACCTGGGTATCCAAATCCGCCGCACCAGAGAAACTGAAGGCGAAGCCAAAAAAGAGCTGATCAAAGGTAAGTTTAACATCAAACACTACCAAATCGGCTCTATACTTTTAGCCGCAATGGTAATCAACACCCTAATCGGCATGGGCGCTACCTACATCAACAATGGTAAACTGTTTGTTGGCTCTCACCTCCTAGCAGGATTAGGAATGACAGGAATAATTGCCACATCTGCCGCCCTATCTCCCTATATGCAAAAAGGGAAAGATTGGGCTAGATATAGTCATATTGCTCTCAACGTCACTCTGTTAGGACTATTTCTCTGGCAAGCAGTCACCGGAGTAGAAATTGTGCTGAGAATCCTCAACCCACCTGCTTAATAATTGTTAGTGGTTAGTGGTTAGTGGTTAGTTGTTCGTTGTTCGTTGTTCGTTGTTAATTACCTGCGACCATTTCAAGAAATGATTTAAAACGTGGGGCAAATAATGTAAAATTTTCCAGCTAATTTTTAGCTTTTTTGCCGCATTGTCTCCCTAAGCACTAACCACTAACTACTAACCACTAACCACTAACAATTTTAAATTATTACAGGAGAAAGCAGTGAGGCAGGTTTGGAAATTCGAGCAAGAATGCCTTTATCAATTAAATAATCAGTCTCCTCCGGGTTTTCAAATACAACCTGTTCTCGATAAAAAGCTGCAAGTTTCTCAATGTCGCCAGAACAGAAAATATCTCTCGACTTAGTATGAAAAGTAACCGGAATTTTAGTTTGACCAAACCAATAATCCGAAAATTTACCTAACTGCTGATACTTGCGGTGATAAAATCCAAATCCGCAACTGATATAGTGAAGTATCACCGGAGAACTCGTACACTGAGCTGTTTCTGGATGCGGTTCAACTGTAGTAAACTCGTGAACTCCGCTTGGTAAAACTCCCGGCAAAACCCGCGTCGCCGCCTTGCCATTTCCGTATCCAATAAAATATTCGTCTCTCTTAAAAAACTTGTTGTAATCATTAGGTAAAGGATAAGGCATCAAATGCCCATGTTTTTTAAACAGCGTTACCTCTTTAAAATAATCATTTACTTCAAATTTCTCAGGTACACCTTCAAAATTGCGGTAGAGAACTTGACCCACACTGTAGGGAATGAACTCAAAATGTTCAGAAATTGACTCTTGGGTATAAAATAGCTCATCGCAGTCAATATGAATCATCCAATCTATCTGCATTTCCCAGGCTAATTTGAGCGCTGTTTCAGCATTTAAAATCTGTCTAGCCATCACTTCGTTAGTGACGTGCTGAGCCATATTATTGTAAAGGGTATTTTCCCGTTGCTGAAATTGCAAGCGTTCATCGCAAGGAATCACGCTGATATTAGGAAATTTTTTAGCAATTTTTATAGATTCATCTTCCGGATTATCAAAAAAGATAAATATGTGCGCTATGCCTATTTTTAGATGGTAGCGAATAAAAGACTCAAGAATATTTCCGGGGTCTTTGACAGTAGTTACAATGCTGACCTTTAAACTCATAACAATCAAGGTACGTAGTTGGGCTTTAGCCATCTAGTTTATATGAAAGAGGGCTAAAGCCCAACTACGTGCCTAAGAATTAACTTCTTTTATTGTGACTGGGCTTTAGTCCTATATCCATTAGCCATTAGCAATCTTTTTATGAATTTTTTTAGGAAATGGTATCCCTAAAGAATCGTGAAAAACTTGCTGAGTTTTGTAAGTTAAGCGGCGATTAACTTGCCCGACGATTTTATCTAAAACACCGTCCCCTGTTTTCTGAATTACAGACTGAGACTTACCTCTAATAAACTTGGGAAAATACAGGCCAACTGCTAAATCTAGTTGCCATTTAACGCTAGTGATTGTAGGTGGTAACTGAGCCAACTCAGATGTTGTTAACTGGGTAGCAAATTCCTCTGTAGAGACTTCCACCAATACCATGCGCGATCGAAAATCAACGTCATAACCAGGCGGTGCATAATTTGGGATTGGGATAGTTTGAATGCGGTAAACTCCTTGGTCGTCAGGTGGTAATAATTCCAAACCAACCCGCGCCTCCACGATATAGCCGAAAGCGCCAAAACGCCCGATTAACATATCGTAGCCATTTTCCCCAAGGGGTTCGGCTTTCATGGGTAGGGCGCAGGGAATGAACCAAGTATGGTGATTGTTAAAATGCTCAGCTACTTTCTGAGTATCAGCATACATCTCCATGCTGTCTTCAAAATGGCTGTGAAACCAAGTTTGCTCAGTTGCCTCTGATGTCTGTATATCTTCCGTTTGGGGGATGTTCGATGCGTCGTTCCAAGGTTCCTCAGAAGTTTGAACAGCTTGATATTCAGCGGAATCCTGCTGCATGATATGCTCTCCTGTGATAGATTGCGGTTTGCTCGGTCCAAGGATGCCAGTGGAGGAGTTTAATCCTTACAATTGATAGTGGCGAAAGTTGCACTTAGCAACAAAAATTTGATCTTAACTCAGCATAACGTGAGATATGAAAGCATTTGTAGCAGGGGCAACTGGTCAGACTGGCCGCAGGATTGTGGAAGAACTTGTTAAGCGCAATATTCCCGTCCGCGCTTTGGTAAGGAATTTAGAGACAGCGCGGGAGATTCTGCCTCCGCAGGCGGAGTTGGTGACGGGGGATGTATTAAATGCTGCGTCTCTTGCTGAGGCGATTGGTGAGAGCACTGTGTTGCTTTGCGCGACTGGTGCTAAGCCTAGCTTCGACCCGACGGGGCCTTATATGGTGGATTATGAGGGTACTAAGAATTTAGTGGATGCGGCTAAAGCTAAGGGAATTGAGCATTTTGTGTTGGTGACTTCTCTGTGCGTGTCTAACTTTTTCCATCCGTTGAATTTATTTTGGTTGATTTTGGTGTGGAAGAAGCAAGCGGAGGAGTATTTGCAAAAAAGTGGTTTGACTTATACGATTGTCCGGCCAGGGGGGCTCAAGAATGAGGATAATACGGATGCGATCGTGATGGAGTCGGCGGATAAACTTTTTGATGGGAGTATTCCCAGAACTAAGGTGGCGGTGGTTTGCGTTGAGGCGTTGTTTCAGCCTGGATCTCGTAATAAAGTTGTGGAGATTGTGGCGAAGCCGGAGGCGCAGACGAAAACTTTTGAGGATTTGTTTGCTGTAGTTTAATCGGGAACTTTGCGATCGCGGTTTGTAGTTGCGTTTCGTGCAAGACAGCGCAACTACAACTACAAACGAAAACCAGAGGAATTGCAGGGAATGACTAGAATTAGAGTTAAGGGAGTTCGCCGCCGAGGACTAGGTTTATTTCGCCGCTCAGAAATCCACATCTTGAAACGTCTGATTTTGAGTAGTATCGCTATTATTATTTTAGCACTTTTGATGCGGAATTGGTACGGAAATCAAGAATTATTTTTAGCGCCAAATGAAAGTAGCAAATTACCACCTTTAGCAATGAAAGGCGGCGATCCTTACCTGCGAGCGCTGATGCGAACTATATCAGCTAGCGAGTCGAATGTTGCTCAACCATACTCTGTTATTTACGGTGGCGATCGCGTATCAAATTTAAGCCACCATCCTAACTTGTGTGTAAAAATTGTATCCGGCCCCAACAAAGGAAGGTGTACCACAGCGGCGGGGCGATATCAATTTTTGAGTTCAACTTGGGAGGAAAAAGCGAAACGATATCACCCCCATCCCTCTCAGTTTATATTTTGGAAAGGGTATAGTTTTGAGCCGGAATTTCAGGATGCTGTAGTTTATGCTTGGCTAAGCGATCGCAAATTTTGGAAAGCTGATATTTCTAAACTTTTACAGCAAGGAAAATTTAATCAGGTACAGCGGTTACTTTCAGGTACTTGGACAAGTTTAGGTTATGGGATTGAAGACAATTCTATGACCGGAGAGTTGCCAAAGATATATCAGGAAATGCTGCAAGAAGAACTGCGAAAAGCCCGTTAAAACTTAATAAAAACAATAATAAACGCAGATTATATCAAAGTAATCTGCGTTCATTATAGTACAGGAACCTAACCCTACACTTCATCTGCGATTAAAAATCAGCCAAACTAAATCACCGCACTAGGAACCTTAGCTAAAGGTCGCACTTGACCAAGTAAATTGTGCAGTTCTTCACCTTCAATTACCTCAGTTTCCAACAATTTAGTAGCAATAGTTTCTAGCAAATCGCGATTTTCCTTCAAAATATCCACAGCTTGCGCGTGAGCAGTTTCGACAATTTCCTTCACCTCTTTATCAATAGCCTCTGCTGTCTGTTCGCTCATCTGACGGCGAGGGCTACCCATACCATCATTAAGGAACTGAGCTTGCTGACCTTTATCATAAGCCAAAGGCCCCAAAATCTTGCTCATTCCGTAGGTAGTCACCATCCGTTCCGCCAAATCAGTAGCTCGTTGCAAATCATTAGAAGCACCAGTTGTAATGCTACCAAAAATAATCTCTTCGGCCGAACGTCCGCCCAAAAGTGTCGCAATTTGACCGCGAAGTTCTACTTCATCCATCAAAAATCGGTCTTCAGTTGGTAGCTGCAAAGTGTAACCTAAAGCTGCCATCCCGCGAGGAATGATTGAAATTTTTTCAACTCGACCGCTGGTAGCAGTTAAAAAGCCAACTAAAGCGTGACCAACTTCGTGATAAGCCACAATCTTTTTCTCTTTTTCATTCATCACGCGGCTTTTCTTTTCTAAACCTGCAACCACTCGTTCTATGGCTTCGGCAAAGTCAGCTTGAGCGACTGTTTCACGCCGATTACGAGCCGCCAACAAAGCAGCTTCATTAACTAAATTTGCTAAATCTGCCCCTGCAAAACCAGGAGTTCGAGCCGCAATTGCTTTTAAGTTAATATCCGGGCCTAGTTTAACTTTCTGAGAGTGAATGTTAAGAATCGCTTCGCGACCTGACAAATCTGGGCGGTCAACTAAAACTTGTCTGTCAAAACGACCTGGACGTAACAAAGCCGGATCTAAACTTTCCGGTCGGTTAGTTGCAGCCAGCACAATTACTGTAGTATTACCTGCTGCAAAACCGTCCATTTCAGTCAATAATTGATTGAGAGTTTGTTCGCGTTCGTCATTACCGCCGTAGAAAGCACCGCTACTCCGAGACTTACCAATTGCGTCTAATTCATCAATGAAAATAATGCAAGGAGCCTGTTTTTTGGCTTGTTCAAACAAGTCTCGGACTCTTGCGGAACCAACGCCAACAAACAACTCTACAAATTCGGAACCAGAGATGCTAAAAAACGGCACGCCAGCTTCCCCAGCCACAGCTTTTGCTAATAGCGTTTTGCCAGTACCGGGAGGGCCAACTAACAGCACACCTTTAGGAATCCGAGCTCCAATTGCTGTAAATCTGTCTGGAGTTTTAAGAAAATCGACAATCTCAACTAACTCAGTTTTTGCTTCTTCAACACCTGCGACATCCGCAAAAGTTGTTTTGGCTGATTCGCCTTCTACATAAACCTTAGCTTTGCTCTTGCCAATTGAAAGAGCACCTTGAGGGCCGCCGCCACCGCGACTGATAAAAAATTGCCAAATAGCTACAAAAATTAATGGCGGAACTACCCAACCTAAGAGACTGGTAAACCAGCCATTTTTAGGGGGAGGAGTCGCCGCAAATTCAACGCCTTTTTCTTCCAAAAGTTTAGGTAATTCTAGGTCAAAAATTGGTGTTGTCGCCAGCACTTGACCTGGTTTATCGGCTTCACCTTTAAGCTGGTAGCGGATTTCATTTTGACCCACCGAAACCCGTTGTACTTCCTGTTCTTGCACCTGATGGACGAACAAGCTATATGGTACTTGCGGAATTTGGGGGCCAAGTAAACTTGGTAAAAATATGTTACCTAGTAGAAACAAACCTGATAGCAATAATAAAATATTGCCAATCTGACGAGAGCGAGGGGGTTGAGGCTGGTCTTTAATCGCCATTAGGAATATTCATCCTTTGATTTAAACTGGTCTTATTCATTAGTCTGCCATTAAAAATGCACGAATAAGTTAGCGGATTTCCTCACTTCATTTGATCGGTTAACCAGTATTATGTGGGGTAGGAGTAACGACTAATGAGTTATGTAGGCTGTGTCAGCTAGAACAGTTACGCTTACTTATGAAACGCTTAGGTACTGACACACCCTACAATTAAACGTAAGGTGGGCGATCGCGCCACAACCTGGCTGTTTTGAGCGGACTCGTTTGTGTAGGCACGATTTCAATTGTCTAATTACCAACAACCAACAACCAACAACTAACAACTAACAACCAACAACCAACAACCAACAACTAACAACTAACCATTAACAACTAACAACTAACAACTAACAATTTCTACACACTTATCCCGACAGCATTTGCCGTTTCCACAACAATTTTTTTGATCTGGCTAGGAGTCAAATTAGGATTAGCTTGACGCATCAAAGCCACCATCCCAGAGACATGAGGAGCTGCCATAGAAGTACCGAAATAGTAGCGGTAAGGAATACCGGGTAAAGACAATGGCACTGTTGAATAGATATCATTTACATCAGAGCGTCCCCCATCTCCTCCGGGTGCGATCGCATAATCGATCGCGACAGCCCCAGCACGATTAGAGAAATCAGAAAGCTGGCGATCGCGCGTTATTGAACCCACCGCAATACCCACTTCATCCGCCAAACGAGCAGGAAGATTCGGCCGACCATTCCCGCCATTTCCAGCCGCAGAAACCACAACTACACCCTTTGATTCTGCATAGCGAATGGCATCAAGCCTCTCAGCTTCTGAGTCATTACCCCCAAAACTGAGATTAATTACATCGGCCCCATTATCAACAGCATAGCGAATGCCAGCAATTCCATTAGTCACTTTTCCCACGCCATCTTTATCTACCGTTCTTACTGGCATAATCTTTACAGTCGGAGCCACCCCAGTTATACCTACACCATCTCGTTTAGCAGCAATAATTCCTGCTACGTGAGTACCATGACTATTTTCATCCATTGGGTCATTATCATTATTGACAAAATCCCAACCTCGGAAATCATCAACAAAGCCATTACCATCATCATCAACGCCGTTTGTAGCTTTCTCTACACCATTAGCATCAACGCCAAATTCTCCTGAATTAGTCCAAATATTCCCAGTCAAATCAGGATGATTGTAGTCAATGCCACTATCTACAACAGCCACCACAATGCCATCCCCAGTCAAACCCAGAGCCCAAACTTCAGGGGCATTTATTAAATCTCGTCCCCATTCATCCCCTCCCAAATCGGGGACATCGGGAAAGGGAACTTTACCAATACTTTGAGCAACTGCGGCGGCGGCATTAATCAAACCGTAGCCGAAACTGGTATCATAACCAGCGATCGCGCTGCTAGCTGCGGTTGAAGGAGGGCTAGGTGTAGCTGATAGATTCATCGTGTAATTTGTCTCTGCCTCCTCGAACCGATAAAGCCGCACGAAATAAGTCCCCGGCAACAAACCGCTGATATTTATTTCCTCTGGATTTGTATCTGACTTTTCTGAGACTTCGACAATATCCGGTGGTTCAACAGCGTTATTGTTATTGATATCTTTAATTAGCGCGACATCAAGATCGGCACTCAAGCCGCTGACGTTTAACTTCAAATCACTGGTGACAGCAAGAGTGAAGCGGTAGAAATCATCGGGTTTACCATTGCCAACAAAGCCACTAACGGTAGGATTGTTGCTAAGCGATCCGAGATTAGCTGCACTTCTAAGTTCATCCCCCAATTTAGTATCTGCCGCCACGAAACGCCCGTTGAGGTAATCGGGGGATACGTCTGCAACCCAGCCCAAAACCGCCCCAGATTGTCGAATCCGAATTAAAGTATCATTACTGCCGGGAGTCAGAGAAGCTGATTCCAAAGTGATGTCAGCTACAGTTAAGCCACCAGTTAAGCCGATTGAATTTTTCCAAAAAAAATGTTTGAAGTCAGTGATGACATCGGCTTGTTCGGGGTTTTGGGCGGCCGTTTCAGTTGTGAGTACAAATAAATTATTGCCTTCGCTGCCTGTCAATATATCTCTGCCTTTGTCGCCAACCAGTACGTCGTCGCCCTCAAAACCCATGAGTAAGTCGTCGCCAGCGCCGCCTCGCAAGATATCTTTGCCAGTATTTCCAGTCAGAATATCATCGCCTTGACCGCCGATGAGGAAGTTGTCACCACTGCCACCCAGGAGAGTATCGGCACCGCCGCCTCCAATGAGGCGATCGTTATTGTCGCCGCCGTCAATCATTTCGCTATCGGATGAGCCGACTATGTTATCATTGCCGCCAAGGGCAAATAGTCCTTTCGGGTAAGGCGCTAAGAAGCCGGGAGTTAGAGTTAAACTGTTAGGCAACTCGTCTAACAAATAAGCAAGACGATCCGTACTAGGGCCAGCCATGAAGATATTCTCCTAATTGAGTTTTTTTGTGAAATACCCTGATTAGTTGAAGCCAAAAGTCTCAAAATTGATTCTGAAATTTTCACCTTTTTTTTAAGGTGGGCGGTGCAATCTAGATGCTAACAAGAAAATTAACTCTTTGTGGAACAGGCGTTTAGCCTGTTCTTGAGAATGGTGCAAGATGTGAATTTGCACTCAAGCTCCGGGCGCGTAAGATTCACACCCACAAAAAATTTAATATCAAATCCGGTTGCATCGGAATTATTCTTCTTTCTCTTTCTCTGTGTTCTTTGCGCCTTTGCGGTTTTTAAATTTCAATATAGTTAGAAACGAAATTATGCTAAATTAGTTCCTATTAACATAAAAAGAAAGGAACGAACCGCAAAGGCGCAGAGGGCGCAGATGGGAGAGGAAGAGGCTAGAATGGGTGTTTAGGGTAATACCCTCGTGCTTACTCAGGGCGTTTTCATTCAGTAATGCCAAATTACTGTTAAGGGATCTCTGTTTTGTTTTTATGATTAATGCCGACACTCCGTATTTAAACCCTAACCCTCAGCCTTGGCTGATTTCCGAGTTTAACCCATTCTCTAATAGCAGTGTTAACGACAAAGAATTATATCAGGGACTATCTCCCGATCGCGCTACAACTCAAGTTACCGATGTTAGCTTAAGCAGCTTAGATTCATTATTGGTGACGGATAGTAGCACTAAACCTTTATCTGCTGCGGGGTTTTCCAGTGCGATCGCGCCCTCCGTCAAAAACAGCGACCCCCTGACGGGAGAAAATCTAAAATCCATCGCCTCTGTCAGCCCTAACGGTGCTGGAAAAGTAGAAAATCAAGCTAACAGAGCAATGTATGCTGACTTTGCTCGGCTGTTGCAAAATGTAGACGGAACGGGAATTACTATCGGCGTGATTTCTGATAGCTATGACGTTAATCAAACAGATGCCAAAAATGCCGCAGACGATATAGCTTCTGGCGATATTCCTGGCTCTACTAATCCTTTTGGCCGCACTACTCCAGTACAAGTTTTAGCTGAAACTAGCGGCACAGGATTTGATGAAGGTAGAGCCCTATTGCAACTAATTCATGATATTGCTCCTGGTGCAAAATTGCTGTTTCATACAGCCAGCGATTCTACTGGTAAATCATTTACCGATCGCTCCGTTGCTAATGCTATTCGTTCCCTAGCTGCTGCTGGCGCTAAAATTATTGTAGACAATGTAAATGGCTTTGACTCGCCTTTTTTTCAAGATGGAGATGCTGCCCAAGCTGTTAATGAAGTAACCAGTAAAGGAGTTACTTATTTTACTTCTACTGCTAATAACGATCGCAATGGTTATGATAGTGCTTTTATCAACTCAGGAACCGTCTTTAATCCTGGTCAGTTAGCGATATCAATAGCGCCACAAAATAATAATCCTGCCCTGGGTGGCAATATTCCCGTACAAGCTTTTAAAGGCGGTGTTGCCCATGATTTTGACCCCGGTTCCGGCATTGATTATTTGCAAAGTTTTAGTCTCGACGCTGGCCAAAGAATTGCTTTAACTTTGCAGTGGGATGACCCTTTTTATGTTGGCGGTGAAGTAGCGGCACCAGCAACAGATTTAGATGTTTATATTCTGAATGCCGATGGTACGGCGGTGGTGGGCGGAAGCGCGATCGCGAACGCCCAAATCTCGCCTACTACAGGTAAACCAACTGGGCCGATTGAGTTTGTTTTTTTTACAAATACAGCCAAGGAAACGACAAAATTTAATATTGCGATCGTTAAAGCCAGCGGCCCAGATCCACAGCAAATGAGGTATATTTTTAATGCGCCTGTAGGTTTGCCCAAAAATCTAGAATTTCCAACTAATAGTTCTACACTCTATGGGCATAAAAATACAGCCGGCGCGATCGCAGTTGGTGCGACTAATTACCAAGACACGCCAGCATTTAATCAATTAATTGGTGGCCCAACTTTAGAGCGTTTTTCGAGTGTTGGTGGCATCCCGATTTTATTCGATCCAAATGGCAAAAGATTGCCTCAACCTGAAGTTCGCCTTAAACCGGATATCGTCGCTCCCGATGGAGTAAATACTACATTTTATGGAATATCAGATCCGCAGGGAACTGGCAATTTTGAGGCCGATGGTTTCCCTAATTTCTTTGGTACTTCTGCGTCGGCTCCAAATGCGGCGGCGGTAGCTGCTTTAATGTTACAAGTAGCACCTTGGGCAACTCCTGCGGATGTGGCACTAGCGATGACGGTGACGGCTGTGGATATGGACGATCCGGGGAAAACGGGAAGCGATCCAGGTTTTGATTTTGCCAGTGGCTATGGCTTTTTAAATGCCGATCGCGCGATGACGATATTAGCTTTATTTGATGAAAAGTATTATTTAGCTCAAAATCCACAGGTAGCGGCCGCTGTTGCTAATAAAACTTTTCGGAATGGGTTTGAACATTTTGCCAAATTTGGACAATTTCAAGGGCTTAATCCTAGTGCTAGATTTGATAATAAACTCTATCTTGCTGTCAATCCTGATGCAGCAGATGAAGTTGCTAAGGGTGTTTTTCGCAGTGGGTTCGAGCAATTTATTCAAAAAGGTCAATTTCTTGGGCGCGATCCTAGAAATTTGTATAGCGAAAGCTATTATCTCGAACAAAATCCTGCTGTGGCAACAGTTGTGAAGGAGAAAAAGTTCCGCAGCGGCTACGAACATTTTATTTTATTCGGGCAATTGGAAGGTAGAAAAGCGAGTCCTTTCTTTGATGAAAAGTTTTATTTAGCCCAAAATCTACAGGTAGCTGATGCTGTAGCTAAGGGTTTATTCCGCAGCGGGTTTGACCACTTTACAAAGGTGGGGCAATTTGAAGGGCGATCGCCTAGTGCGTTGGTGAATGAAAGCAGTTATCTTAAGGATAATCCCGATGTGGCAGCAGCAGTTAAGGCGGGAGTTTATAAAAGTGGAATTGAACACTTTGTTTTGTTTGGTCAGCGGGAAAATCGGATTAAGTAATGGCTAATGGCTAATGGCTAATTGCTGGTCGATTGCACTTTCTTTTGGTGGCGCGATCGCGTCATTGAGAAACCGGGCTTCTTAAGAAAATGACGCTTCACTAAAGTATAATTTTTTTACTTTTTCATAACCAAACTCGCTGAATTGGATAAGCATCAAAAGCCAGATCCAGACTAATCAAAACAAGCGAATGATTCATCGCCTGTGCTACCAGAATGCGATCGAAAGGATCTCGGTGATGCAGAGGAAGACCTACGTAAATCTCAGTATCTTTAGATGTAATTGGTATAATTTGAGCGTTAATGTATTGTAATTCCTTCGGTAGGTCTTCAAATGACCGATTTAGTTGAAGCTTACCAATTGATTTTAATAGCTATTTCCCAAAGGCTGGCAATACTAAAATACAAACCTGTTTTAGTATCGATAGATTCTTTTGCTTTACTACTTAGATTAGGATCGCCAAGCAAGTACCAGAGAAAGGCATGGGTATCTAAAAGGGATTCCATGTTACATATATTCCTTTAAATCTTCCAATGGTTGATCGAAATCATCAGACATCACGATCTGACCGGCCCAACTACCATAACCATGAGATTGTTCAAGTTGTTCTTGAGATGATTCAGTTTTTGCGTGTTTCTCAAGTAGATATTTTGCATAATGCAATATCTCTTCTTTAAGAGATTCTGGCATTTTGATGACAGTTTGAAAAATTTGTAGATCGATAGTCATAATTTTTGTGTAAACTTTGCCCTTGTCATATTTACCAATTATACTATACTTGCTGTGAGCAGGGACTTGGATGTGGTGGGTGAAGCGTAGGTATCGGGAATCGCTCTTTCATTTTAGGCG
>DATGYA010000570.1:0-3027 GCA_035298405.1 Kamptonema sp.
ATTTAGTTACTAGCTAACAACCAACAACTAACCAATAACCACTAACCACGAACAAATAACTATTTTAAACAGCGGATGGCCTCTAACATTCCTCTGGCTTTATTCAAGGTTTCCTCATACTCCGATTCTGGGTTAGAATCAGCAACTAAACCGGCTCCGGCTTGCACGGAAACGGCGTTTGTGCCATCATCCTTAGTACGGACAACCATTGTGCGAATTGCGATCGCGCTATTTAATTGTCCCTCAAAATCATAGTACCCGTAAACCCCGGAATAAGGCCCGCGACGACATCCTTCTAATTCGTGGATAATTTGCATCGCCCTAATTTTGGGGGCACCGCTGACAGTACCCGCAGGAAAACAAGCTTTTAGCAAATCCCAAGCTGTTTTATCATTAGCTAATTCTCCCACAACATTGCTGACAATGTGCATGACGTGAGAATAACGCTCGATTACCATTAATTCGTCAACTTTTACAGTACCATTGCGACAGACTCGGCCTAAATCGTTGCGGCCTAAGTCAACTAACATGACGTGCTCGGCAACTTCTTTCGGATCTTGCAATAATTCCGCTGCTAAGGCATCATCTTGTTGGGGAGTTTTACCTCGGCGGCGAGTACCAGCAATCGGCCGCAATGTGGCTACTTTTTTGCCATCTGCGGTATTTTCAGCTTTTACCATGACTTCGGGACTCGAACCAATAATTTGCCAATTTCCGAAGTTAAAATAAGCCATGTAGGGAGATGGATTAATTAAGCGCAAGGAACGATAAAGTCCGAAGGGATCGCCGTTATATTCAGCAGATAACCGTTGGGAAAGTACGACTTGAAAAATATCCCCCGCTTTGATATAATCTTTTGCTTTTTCGACGTTAGCACAGAATTTCTCGCGAGTAATGTTGCTAGTGTAGTCTAAGGTTTTTTCCGCTGTTGACTGGTAAGAATCAAATCCTGGCGGTGTCCATTCTAAGAGCGTTGTTTGCTGGGAAAGTGGCGATTTTAATTTATTAACTAGCTGAGTGACGCGATCGCACGCTTGCTGATATGCTTCCCGCAAGTCTACATTGCTATCTCGTAAGTCAGCGTAGGAAATTGCCCAGATTTTGCGCTTTACTTGGTCAAAAATCAACAAGTTATCTACCTGCATCCACAACCCGTCTGGCAAATCTTCAGCCGTTGCTGGATAAACAGGTACTCGCGATTCCATCCAGTTGATTAATTCATATCCCCAAAATCCAAATAAGCCGCCAATTCCTAATGGTAATTGGGGTAATTTAACGGGATCAAAAGGTTTGAGACAGGTGGTTATGGCTTCAAAGGGATCGCCTGTAAAGATAGTTTGGGAACCGTCGCGGTGGGTTTGGGTAGTGCGATCGCCTCTTGCTTCCAGAATCCACAGCGGATCGCAGCCTAATAAACTATAACGCCCGATTTTCTCGCCGCCTTCGACTGATTCTAGCAGGAAACTGTAGGGTTGACCGGCACAGACGCGATACCAAGCTGAAACGGGGGTATCTAAATCGGCCACCCATTCTTGATAAACGGGGATGAAGTTACCTTGCTTGGCGAGTTCGGAGAATTGGGTAAAATCGGGGAAAATCATAATTTCAACTATAGTCTATTTGGGAATTATAGCAAAAATTGGGGCGATTGAAATCGCGGCTACACGAACAAAGTCCGCCTGCGCGGACTAATGAGGTTGATTGAATTTTACAGGGATACGGAAAAGTTTTCTCGCCAATATTTTTGTAGTGCGTAGGTGTCTCTGAGTTGTTGCAATGCTTCGGGTGAAAATTCTGATTTAATTTTACCGATAAATAGGCCCCATTCGTACAGGCGATCGATTGAATAGGTGTTAGTCAGTTGGTGGGTGTAGAATGTTGTCCAAAATTCAGGCGCGATCGCACTTTTCCAGCGTTTGTGCCACATTGAGAAATCGGCGGGATTTGGTAATTCTACTTCTAATAATGGGGGGAAATCTGCATAGTTGACGAAGCGGCTAATGCCTTTGGCGTGGATGTAGACGACATGGCGGTAGCATTCGATGCGGTAGATGTCATCTGGGGAAATGTTAAATAGAATGGTGACGGTTTCTTCGGTGACAAATCTGGCGAGGGGATGGAGAAGTGAGGATTTGTGGAGGATTTTTGAACAGCATATAGTTAAGTTTAACTGAGATGGTTCTATCATTTTAAATGTATAGGGCATTAATTTTACGATTCAACTCACAGCATTACTTTTAAAAACAGGCAAGATACCTGTTCCACAAACAGCTAATTTTCTTGTGGGTGGGCATCCTGCCCGCCCCTGAAAACTTATTGACAATGGTGGAACATCTCTGATTCAATCCTCTTTTAATTCTCTGGAACTAGCAACATCCGCGATTCTATTTCTTCCCAGGTTGTTGCTGATATTCTCACGGCTGCTTCTTTGCATTGGATGATGAGATAATTAGCATATAAATAATCTTCCAGCGCCTCTGCTTCTTCGTTAGATAATTTGACTATTTCTGGAGCGAGATGGAGTGCATTATACAAGATATGTAAAAAGCAGTCAAAAAATGCTAAGTGTACTTGCACGGGTTGGTAGCCATCCGGCACTTGAGTCTTGATTATCTCTAGTTGAGCAATTAGTTCATTCCAGTTTACGTCCTTGAAAATTTTAATTTTTTGAAATTCTTTGGCATGGGCGATAGCGTAGGTAACGGCATACAAGCTCTCGATTGTGTTGGCATTAGCATTGGTGATATCTATAACTTCGGTGTGAGTTTTGGCGAAGGGGATGGCGTAGATTTCGGCGATTGTGATGGGGTTGGTGTTGTAGCTGAAGTCGTTAACGTAGACAATAGTGATCGCGATCGCCGCAGCACGTTTACCCACAGACTTAAAATCACCTTCCGAACCCTTAGTTACTTCATCTGCCCATTGCAATAACACTTGCAACTTCGGCATATTAATAATATATTTTTGAGCCTCTTTTTCCATTAACAACAGCAAATCATCAGCCCCATTTTTTGAACGCACCAACCC
>DATGYA010000571.1:0-2875 GCA_035298405.1 Kamptonema sp.
CCAAGCGATCGAAACTGAAGAAGAATACGATCGCCTCCTGGCAGTAGCAGAGCGGCTAACTTTTGCGGAAAACACCACTCCAGAAGAGACAGCTTTACATAAATTGTTAGTAACGCTGATTGAAGCCTATGAAACAGAACACTATCCGATGGACAAAAGTTTGCCCCACGAGATTTTGCAACATATTATGGAATCTAGCGGTCTTCGTCAGGCAGATTTAGTAGGAATTATGAAGTCTTCGAGTGGTGTTGTGTCTGAGGTTGTAAACGGTAAACGAGCGATTAGCAAAGCACAGGCTAAAGCACTTGGTGATTACTTTAAGGTTTCACCTAGTTTGTTTATCTAGGGATAATTTGGGGCGCAATGTAAGGGGCGGTTAGTCTGTAACTTTAGGCGATCGCCTTTTCTAACCTTACCCAAAAAAGTGCGATCTGGCATCTTAAGCTGTTGTGCATTTAAACTGTAATACAAGCATTACCCTTAGTTTTTAATTTTTCGCCCCCATTTAATCAAAATCAAGACATGGGCAGGAGGCCCATCGCGCAATAGATATCAGTAGGGCGATTCTCCGCGTCCCTAGATCCGCGATCGCACCCCGCCAGCACCCAACTTAGAATCGTGTCATAAATTTTTGACCAAAATGTCAATATTTCTATACAGCACAATTTTTAATGACAGTTTTGTGGTAGAGAATATTAAATATGGGGTGCGACCCTTCAGGGGTGATTATCAGGTACGGGGCTAAGTCCCCTTATACTATAAACCAGAGAAAAGCTTATGCCTGAGCTATTGCGGTGTATCGAGTGTAGTGCGCCTGTAAGTTTGGACGACGATCGCGAATGTCCCCATTGCCATACAGAATATCCGCGCGGAGTTGTGTGTCTGGGTTGTTTTGAAACTCTTAAACAATCAGAAGCAGTTAAACATCAGACTTCCAGCAGCCATTCTGCTAAATATTTTCATGCGTCTTGCTATCATAAAGTCATACAGCCTCAGATCGTCGATCCAGGCTCTTCTAGAGAAAACTTCGATCCTCATTCCACTGGAAAGGTTTACGATCAAAAAAGTCTAGATGAGCTAGTTAGAGCTGATGCTAAAAGAGCTCACAAAGAAGATAGAAGAAAGCGAGCTGAACGTCGTGCAAAAGTCATTAGCAAAACTTTGAGATTTTTGTTATTAGGAACGATTGGATTTATCTTTTGGGGGGTGATTTTGAGTTTAATGTTTGGAGAAATTGGATTAGTAATTGCATTTGTTGTTACAGTTCTCCTGACTGTTGAAATTATGAAAGAAATGTAAAATAGACTTCTAGAAAAGCGCTCGGTCAGTATTTAAAGTGATATGAAATACTGCCTTCTTCTTTAACTTCACAAGTGGCATTGAAAGCTTCAGCTTGCTGATTCAAATATAGCTGAGCTTCGTCAGCAGATAGCTGTGTCTCCATCGCAAAACGAACAAGGGTGATTTCTCCTTTACCTTCTCGGATCAACCGATATAAAATTGACTGGAGGCGATCGCGCTCTTGTTTTTGGTTAGTAGCTTTCTCTTTAAGAATAGCCACTAAGGGAATTAAACCTGCACTAATTGCTAAACCTATAAGTAAACCCGATCCTAAAGTAATAGGAACAATGGGGTTAGATCCTGGGTAAGCAATAATTTGTGGAGGTTGGGAGACAGCTAAACTACTAGCAATTTCTTTCTCTGCTGCTTTTGCATCTGAAGCGGCAGCTTGGGTTTTTTCATAAATACTTTGCTGAAGTTTGACTTGTTCTTCGAGGCGCGATCGCTCTCGCTCATCGTCTTGATAAAATTGGTCTAAATTTTGTTCTGCTTGTTTAAGCTCTGCCGTTACTTCTTGTAAACGTTGATTAATTGAGCGATCGATTAATTGCCATTTATCTAAATTAATGAGGCGGCTTTTTTCAATAATTGCCTTAATCAGCACATCTGTTGTTGCTAATGTTTGTTGGCGATCGCCCGATCGATATTGAACTGCGATCGCCAGTGGTTTTTCCGGTTCAGAAACCTTAACGCTGGCATTTTGGCGAACTTGCAGCGGGTCAATTTTAGCTGCATCTGCTACCGCTTTCACCACATTATCCGCTAGCAAATCATCGGGAGTTAGCTTCTCACCTTGCTTGAGAATTGCGCCGCCAATAGTAGAAAATTTTACAGGCGGAGTGTTAGATATTAAAGTAGCTTGAGCGGTGTATCCACGTGGCGGAGCGAGGCTGTAGGCAGTTATGCTAGAAGCTGTAATAATTGTCGCTAACGTAGCTAAAGCAATACTTTTGTATTGATTTAAAGTAGCAAAATAACTTACTTTAGATTGTTGCGTTTTTTTTGAAATTTTGCTCATAATTATATTTATAAATATTTACTAAATTAACTTTCCTCATAAGCGTTTAAAAATTCTTCTTGCGGGATACCAGACTGAGTACAAATCGCTCTCAGGGTCGAGCCTTTAATTCGATCGTGATTAGGTATTGTCAAGGGATTCCGTGTGCCATCATCATTGTATCTTACCATCACAATATGTTCGCGATCGCGAATAAGCATAAATCCCAACCACTCCAAATTTAATGTTCTAATCACTTTCTCTTTAGGAACATCCACTGGAAATTTAGCCCTTATACTGTCACCTCTGCTTCAGCTACAAAGGCTTCAATTACAGGTGAGTCTTGTTCCAAAACCTCTTGGCCAAATATTTCGATATGGCTTAGTTCAAATATTATCGTAAATAGCATCTTCCTCACTATATCCGGCTAAGAGCTGTTCGGCTGCAAGGCGATGCCAAGCAGCGTTTTCCTCTATTTCATATTCTTCTATATCTATCGATTCATTTACTAGAACTATAACCCTCACTTCTTTGTTA
>DATGYA010000572.1:0-8916 GCA_035298405.1 Kamptonema sp.
GGATTGGAAATTGGAGATGTGAGATTTTTTATTGAGTTTCAAGCTTACCATCAAATGCCCAATACAATCGACAATTTGATGTAGAATAAAAGCAAAAATATGAAAATTAAACAAGTTACCAATTACGTCAAACCTGACGAGTCAATGATAGTTGTTGAGCCAGAAGATGCCAATGAATTATGTATAGATAAAATTGAAACAAATTTCATAGAAAATTTTTCAGCAATCAAAACTGAAGAATTAGTTATGGGAATAGATCAAATTTACATAGACTTCAAGATTGAAGACAGTCTAGTGACATTAGCATGGGATTCTATGGCAGGGATTTCTATTCACTGCGATCGCCCCGATCTCAGTGAAAAAAATTTTAAACACTTACAAGGAATGAGTAGCCCAAATCTCAGCCCAATTATCTCAAATTTGTAAACTGTATTCAGGATTAATCTTTAATCAAATGTCAACGCTTCTCCCCTAACATTTGTATTTACCTTACCTTTCTCATAAACTACCTCACCGCCCACCACCGTTACCACAGGCCACCCTGTTAAATTCCAACCTTCAAAGGGACTCCAGCCACATTTTGTCAACAATTCCTCTCGCAAAACTGGGCGATAATTCTCCAAATCTACTAATACTAAATCCGCATCATAACCAGGAGCGATCGCGCCCTTTTTCGGAATCCGATAAGCCTTAGCTACAGCAGTAGACATCCAGTTACTAACTTGGGCAATTGTACAGCGCCCCTCTACCGCTTGCGTCAACATCACAGGCAGAGAAGTTTCAACCCCAGGCATTCCCGAAGGCGTATTTGGATAACCTTTAGCTTTTTCTTCTAAAGTATGCGGTGCGTGGTCTGTGGCGATAAAATCAATTACACCATCCAGCAAAGCTTGCCAAAGAACTTGATTATCACGCTGCGATCGCAAAGGCGGATTCATCTGAGCCAAAGTCCCAATTTGCTCATAAGCACTCGTATTTAACAACAAGTGTTGCGGTGTTACTTCCGCCGTTACCCAACTCGGTTTATCCCGCCGCAATAACTCCGCTTCCTCCCCAGTAGATAAATGCAAAATGTGCAGCCGCCGCTGATACTTTTTAGATAACTTTAAAGCAAGCTGAGTCGCCAATAAAGCGGCTTCATTATCTTGAATTTGGGAGTGAACAGCCGGGTTTGTAATGCCTGTAAATTCCTGTCGGCGCTGTTCAATTCTAGCTTGGTCTTCAGCATGAACCGCAATTAAGCGATCGCCCTTACTAAAAATTGCCTCCAAATTTGCTTCCCCACCCACCAACAGCGGGCCGTGCATAGAACCCATAAAAATCTTAATCCCCGCTGTTGGGTTAGCACTCAGCAAATCAGGCAAATTCTCAGCAGTTGCCCCAATAAAAAAGCCATAATTAACCACGCACTTCTGGGCAGCCCGCCTCAGCTTATCATCCAGAGTTGCCTGCGTAGTTGTCAAAGGCCTCGTATTCGGCATTTCTAGAAACGATGTCACCCCACCCTTGGCACAAGCACAACTAGCCGTAAACAAATCTTCCTTGTGTTCTAACCCTGGTTCCCGGAAGTGTACCTGCGGGTCGATCGCACCCGGCAATAAAGTTAAACCATTTGCGTCTATTTCTCTGCTGGCTGACCCAGCAGCAGAAGCGGGTATTTCTGGAGCAACTTGGACTATTTCTTTGCCGCACGTTTGCACATCCCCTGTCATGAACTCACCGCTAGGTAAAAGGATGCGAGCGCGACGTATGAACAAGCTGGAAGCTATTGGCATAATTTTGAGCTAAAGTTTAATGAAGGAGCAGTTAACCGTTAACCGTTAACCATTAACCGTTAACCGTTAACTATAGTGATAGATAAACAATACAGCCTTATTGATTAGTCTATAATTTGTATCCAGCCCAGTCATTAAAAGCTTATGCCTCGTCCAGACAAATCAGTATCAGACGACAATTCCCACCAAAACCAAGAAAATCCCTGGATAGAAGGAATCAAGACGATTGGCTTAGCAGCAGTCTTAGCCTTTGGCATCCGCACCTTAGTTGCTGAAGCTCGCTATATTCCCACAGGTTCAATGCTGCCCACGTTGCAGATTAACGATCGCCTGATTGTAGACAAGTTAAGCTACCGCTTCCAAGATCCCGAACGCGGAGACATTGTGGTATTCATGCCTCCTGACTCCGCGAGTCTGTGTACGGGACAGCCGCCACCTCTGAAAGATGCTTACATTAAGCGAGTGATTGGTCTGCCGGGAGAGCAAGTAGAGGTTAAGGAAGGGAAAGTTTACATCAATAATCGACCTATTGCTGAAAAGTATATTGAAGAAATCCCGCAGTATCCCTATGGGCCTGCGATCGTACCCAAAAACTCTTACTTGGTACTCGGCGACAACCGTAACGCTAGCTGTGACAGTCACTACTGGGGTTTTGTCCCAAGAGGCAATATTATCGGTAGGGCAGTGGTTCGCTTTTGGCCTCCGAATCGTGCGGGTTATATCAATCCAGACCCTCTTTATCCAACTCCAAATAAGCCAAAGGAAAATATTAAATAAAATAAGCTGGGGAAGAGGGAAGAGGGAAAAGCTTACACGGAAGAGGCAAGAGGGAAAAGCTTACTTGGTAAAGAATTATGAACCAGAGGTAAGAGTTGGAGTTGCCCTAAGCGCCTTGGCGGTTGCTATATTTACCAGTCCAGGTTTTGATAACTCGGCCGACGAGTTGTTGATTGAGCCAAGGTGTATTCGCAGATAGGGATCTAAGGGTTTGCTGCTCGACTTTCCAACTCTGTTGAGGGTTAAACAAAGTTAATTCTGCCTGCGATCCAGGTACGATCGCGGCGGGCGTTTGTTGAAGACAAAGGGATGGCCCTATGCTCAAAACCCGCCATAGTTCTAAAGCTGACAACTCGGCGGTTTCAACTAAATTTTGCCAAAGTAAAGATAACGCTAATTCTAAGCCGATCGCGCCGGGTGGAGCGTCAGCAAAGGCAACGGTTTTTTCTTCGTAAGTGTAGGGGCTGTGATCGATCGCGATCGCATCTAGCACTCCTTCCTTCACAGCTTGAATCAGCGCTGATTGGTCATTTGGGTTGCCCAAAGGCGGTTCTAAGCGCAAATTTGGGTCGTAAGGAAACGCAAATCTCCCGTCCTCTCCAATCCCAGCGATCGCATCTGTATTCAGCAATAAGTGCATCCAAGTGGTGCTGGCGGTGACGGGTAAACCTCGCTTTTTAGCCGTTTTAATAAGATCGATGCTGCGATCGCAAGAAACCCGCATAATATGAACAGCAGTACCCGTGGCTTCGACTAATTCCAATAAACCTGCTAAGGCAGAAGTTTCTGCGATCGCAGGATTTCCCGACAGCCCCAAAGTAATCGATTGCACTCCCTCTCGCGCTACCCCATTACCCGCCAACTTGCGATCGCACGGCCACAGAGCAATTGGTAAATCAAAAGGCTTGACATATTCCAACAAACGTCTCACCAAAGCCAGATTAGATAGCGGTAAACCGTCAGTAAACCCCACAACCCCCGAATCCGCCAAATCTGCCAACTCCGCCATTTTTTGCCCTTCCAAGCCCAAGGTGAGAGCGCCCCAAAACTGGATTTGAGCTTTGGGATTTAGAACTTTGGATTTTAGCAACGCCAAACCGCCTGGATTATCTAACGGCGGCGTTGTCGTCGGCAAAATTGCCAACCGCGTAAAGCCTCCTGCCGCCGCCGCTTGTATTAGAGATTCTAGAGTTTCGCGTTCCTCAAATCCCGGTTCCCCGCTGTGGCTGTAAATGTCCACCAATCCTGGCCCCAGAACCAGACCTTGGCAATCCAGAACCTGAGTATGAGTTGACCAGTCAGAAATTCTTTCCTGAACTGCTTTAATATCACCGTTTTCGATCAAAACATCAGCGATTCGATCTGTTCCAGAAACGGGATCTAACACGCGCACTTGTTGAAGCAGTTCACCATTCATAATAGAAATTGTTAGTTGTTAGTTGTTAGTTGTTAGTTGTTGTTTGTTAGTTGTATTGTTCCACTAACCACTAACTACTAACCACTAACTAACATTAAAAATTAAATCTGAAAGTTTTTCTTACATTTTTAATTTTTAATTCTAAAGAGCTCCAGCGGCGGTTTTATCGAGGACTCCTCCTGCCAAGTGAGTTGTGATATTCATCGCTTGCAGCACTGGTTTCCCTTCTGGCCCATGGGGATAGTCAATTACGGTAACGGCTCCATTGCCCTGTTTGAACTTCCAGAAATGTTCTGGTTCTAAACCGAATAAATGACAAAGAATAGCTTTATTAATCGCGTCGTGGGCGACAACAATGCCAGTCCCAGAGGCAGATGCAACAATTTTTTGCCAAGCTGCGATCGCTCTTTCCCAAACTTGCTGCAAATTTTCACCCTCTGGCATTTGCACATTCTCTGGCGTAGTTTTCCACTCCTCTAACAGACCGGGATAGGATTCCTCAATTTCACTTTCAAACTTCCCTTCCCATAGACCGTGACTGATCTCTCTGAGTTCATCATTTAGCTGCAACTTAATCTCTGGGTGATGTTGCAGAATAATCTCCGCCGTCTCCTTCGGGCGCAACATGGAACTGCTAACAGCAAAATCCAGCTTAACGTCTTTAAGAAACTCAGCCGCCCGCTGAGACTGCGATCTACCATTGTCATTCAGAGGGACATCGATTTGCCCCTGAAACTTCCCTGCCCGATTCCAGTCAGTCTCGCCGTGACGCACCAGCAACAAACGCGGCCCGTGATGACTTTCCCTTGGTTTGGGGAAAATTTCGCCAACGTGGGAGGTGAGATTGAGCGATTCAAGCTGGACTGCACCCAGATTTCCAGGGGAGGCTAACACAGGTGCAAAATTCAGGACAGTGATGCCACAGTTAGATTGCTGGACGGAATGGTAGTAAGCGGGGGGAATCCCGATCGCAGTAGCGATTAAAGCGCGGTTAATACCGTTGTGGGCTACTACCAAAATTGTGCCACCGTCATGGCGAGGCAAAACATCTTGCCAAAACTGGCGAGCGTTTTCAAAGATTGCCAATACGGGAAAGTGTTCGACTTGTTCCTCATTTAACAATACGGTCTGGAAAAATTGATCCGATCGCTCTTGCCAGCAGCGGTAGTCTTCTGGGAATTTCTCCAGTACCTCTTCCCGCAGCATTCCTTCCCAAAGGGGCAAGTCAATTTCCATGAGTTGATCTGTCGCCTGCAAAGGCGGGGGACTCTCAAGACAGGAAAGGATGATTTCGGCTGTTTCTTTGGCTCTTTGCAAGGGGCTGGAGTAGGCGCAGTCAAAGGTGAGAGAGTTTAGAACTTCGCCTACTTGACTGGCGGCGGTGCGGCCTTTTTCTGTCAAAACCGATTTATCGAGGCGGCCTTGGATGCGGCGCTCTTTATTGAAGGTGCTTTGACCGTGACGGACTAAGATAACGCGGGTACTCAGGGTTCATCCTCCAAGAAAATTAAGGGCGAAAGCCCTTGCTGCTCGAACTGGGCAATCTGGAAACAGCCAGCCGATGAAGGGTCATAAGCATTTTAAACTGCTAGGGGGACTTTGGAGAGTTTTGAGTGTTGAGTTGGGAGTTTTGATGTTAAAAATGAGATACCGATGCTAATTGCCCACCAATTAATGTGGGTATATTCAGCGCACTCAAACCAGGTGAGGGCAAAGACGAAGTAGGCGATCGCGATCGCCTCCATCCCGTGAAAGGGCGATTTGATGGCTAAGTAGAGATAATATCCCCACAGAAAGGCGTAAGATATCAATCCCAGGATGCCGATTGATAAGGTAGTGTCTAAGATTAAATTATGGGATTTGTAAGTGGGTATTTCCCTTGTCCGAATTTGTCCTTTTATGGTAATGTAGTCGTAGCTAAACTGGTCTAATTTTACAACTATTGGCATTTTTTTAGGGTTTCTAATATAGGGGTAGGCGATGCCAAAGCCGTCAAATCCCCACCCGAAGAAAGGGCGTTTTTTAATGCCTTGCAGGGATAACACCCACATTGGCGATCGGCTGGACATTACTTGTTGTATTGAGGGTTTGCTCCAGTCTAAAGGTCTGATAACTGTCATGCCACTGATGGCGATCGCGCTGATGAGAATGACTCCAAACATTAGTTTATAGTATTTGCGCCCAAGTGCGTAGATTAGGGCTGTTACTAAGCCTAAAATTGCGGCTCTAGTATTGGTGAATATCAATGCAGGGGTAATTATAATTAAGGCGATCGCGGTGATGCGATCGCTTGTTAATTGCCTCATCCTACCGATGATGGCAAGGACGGTTATTGTTGCTAGCGCGATCGCGGCGTGACCTCTGTGAGAATATAATCCTATTGGTTGCTGCCCTCGAAATATGCTGCTAGCATTAACATCAGCTCTGATAATTTGCCCCATTGTGGCGGTGTAGTCGATACGCCAGTCAACGATCTGGGGAATAGTGCTGAGGGCGAGTATGATGCCACCTATTAGCATTCCTTGAAGTTGGGAAGAAAGTAGTTGAGGGTGGAGTTTTAAGAGGAGCGTGTTGCTGAGGGTGAAGAGTGCGATCGCGCCCCAATAAAGCCACCCATCTCCCATTTGGTCTTGTCCCCAAAATGAAGTTGACGGGAAGGGACTATGTATCGTTGAAATTGCCCCGATGCCGAGAAATATTATCCACAATATTAGGCTATTTTTCCAGTGCCGAGTTATTGTTAAATCTTTCCTTCTCTCCCAGATAATAGCGATATTGAACCCAATAATTAGCCAAATAACTAATACCTTGGGGACTGTCCAGATGTAGCCTCTGGTGATTCCCCAAGGGTTGATCAGAATGATGCTGAGGGCAAAAAGGAAGGTGTAAAGAGACTTCACGGCTATTTAACTTTTATGTTTTTTTAGTCGTTTGAGTGCGCTGAGTCCGCACAGTGCTAATAATGCACCGAATGCAGTGGTGGGTTCGGGGGCCTCTTCTGCTGAGAGTGCGTCATCCGAATTGCTATCAATCTCCGAGGGAGGCATCTCTAGAGCTGCGAACTCATCATCGCTATAGAAGAACTCATTACCAACGTCATCGTTTTCTGAGAACAGCATTCCTCCGTCAGTGGAAGTGTCAGCCAAGCTTCTATTTGTGCATCCGCCACCGCCACTATCACCAGAGCAAGAAGTTATTACAGTCGCTCGATGCTCGAAACCCCACCTAACCCCGTTATAAATTTCGACCTTTCTTTTCACGATGTTGGGATCGCCGACAGTGGCATCAAATATCTCTTTTACTATGTATGTTTCTGCATAAAAAGTGCGGTTTATATCAAAACGTGATTGCCAAGGTACATCTCTAAAATAAGTAGGCGTAGCATTTCCATTTGTGTCGTAAAATGGATCGCGTTGCCCTGGTTCGATGTCAATTTTATCCTGTTCAACTCCGCCGTAAATATCTATAACTCGCTGAATCCAATGAATGTTCACCCCAACCGGATCAGAGGAGTTTGGTCTGGGATTGTAATTTAACTTGAAAAAGGTTCCAACGCCCCCAGAGTTGCCACCACACTGTCCATCCGGCGCAGGAAAACTTGGAGTGCAGACATAGTATTGCTGGATATCAAAACTACCCTTTATATTACGCCCAGGACGAAACTCCCAGTTCGGAAATTGACTTGTCAGTAAGTTTAGTAATCCCCGTGTACCTCCTCTTCTGATCGGAAGGACTTTTCCTTTAAAGGGAGGATAACGTCGCGGATCGTTCCGAGGCCATGCGTCTAATTTGACGATGCCTGTTACACTCACATCTTCTTCTACAGGTTGGAAATAAGACCGTGAGTAAGTATAATTTTCAGGCGGCGGGGGTGTAATAGAAAAAGGAAAGCTTGACTGAGTTGGTAGTGTTACTAACAAAGTTGTTGCAAAGAAAAGTAAAGAATTTTGTTGAAAGCTCATTTTTGTGACTCCTGTGTACATTAAGTTATAAAAAAATCGCGAAGTTATTTAATTTTATCAAACAGTTGACAACAACAATGAGAATCCTAATTTGGTACGGCTTATACCAAAAAAAACTTCACATAAGGTGTAGATACTAACCCCGTCCAGAGACCTTGCATTAATCTCACACTTGTACTTTCTAGACCGTAGATTTCTTTGACTGTAGCTTTGTTTTTGTACATCAACTTAATTTGATAGTTCCCCAAATTGAGTCCATCAAAAATCCAATAGCCTCCGTCTCCGGCGGCTATACTCAGTCTAAAGGGGATACCCTTGAAATACAAAAGTCTTGCATCTGGAAAAAAAGTCACACTTTCAAAAGGCATAATTAACGGAAAATTAGATTCTTTAGGTCTGAGCTCAATAGTACGCAAGTAGTCTCCCCTCAAGACTTGAGCGTTCGCTCCCACGAGCTGGGGAATCAAAGTAGCAAACAAGCTAAAACTATAGGGAGTTGAGGTGTTATTAGTAATACGAATTCCAATCTGCACAGGGGTATATGCGCCTTGCTGGGTTGGCGGAACGTTCAGTATTTTTTCTGGTATTAGAGTTTCAAAGATAACGCCATCAACTTCTACAGCATTTTTGTCAGTTCCTGTAGGTTCAACTATGCGAAGATTAACGAATTGAGTAGTCGCTTGCTTAGAGCCTATTTCCTCTCTCTTTTCTAGGTCAGAACTAAGTTCACTGCTAGTGAGATCGCTCCCTATAAATCGTAGCCAATATAGCCCCGGTTGGAGCGCATTAAAAAACCAGGTATGACCAGGTTTAAAGTGGAGTTGAAGCTGGTTATTGCGCCAGAATAGCTTTGCTATCATAGGTAAATATCTATATCTATTCTGTGTAGATTCAAGGAAAAGCTCATCAATATTTACCGAATTTCTGAGTCTCAACTGAGAAAAAAAGTTTGAGAATAAGCTGGTAAAGTTGAATCTCCAACCGT
>DATGYA010000573.1:0-4785 GCA_035298405.1 Kamptonema sp.
TTTACTTTGGGCACTGCTTTTATTTTTAATGCCGCTTAATGATGAACCAGCCCTCAATGATGTTAGTGAATTGGATAACTGGCGTGATTTTTGGGGATTAGTTTCTTTAGGATTATTGCTGATGATTTTGTTACCAGCGCCAAGGGGAATTACTTTATTATTTGGTTGAGAGGTGATATCTAGAAATGCTGAAGTTGTTACAACACTTTACATTTAGGGTAGCGATCGTCTAGATGATTAGACAAGTAGCCTTACCCCTTAATAATCTCCGCTGCTTGACCTTTACTTTTACCTTGAAGTCTAGCCAGACGCTGCTCTGGCAGACCAGTTTCTAATATCGCAATTAATTCATCAAGCTGGAGGGTAAGCAAGTCGATTTGTTGGTTAACTTCGCGCCACCTAGCGACACTTCGCGCTCTCATCTGGGGGTCAGGTATTTGGAGTTGTTGATTTATATTAGAGCGATCGCTTACATAAGTCTGCTAAGTAGTTGGACAAAAATAAAGTTAGCTATGAGGATAAGGGAACAGCGAACAGTAAAGGTTTCAGGCTTGTTAATATTTATTAACACAGTGTAGTTTACTTTTGTCCGACTACTTATACAGAGATTCAACCCAAATCTAAATCCGTAACCGCACCCAAACTGCTAGAAGAAACCAACTTCGCATATTTAGCCAATACGCCAACAGTATAACGGGGTTTCGGAGCTTTCCAATTAGCGCGTCTGATCTCTAATTCTTCATCGGAAATGTTGAGTTGTAACAAGCGACCAGGAGCATCAATTGTAATAGAATCGCCTTCTTGCACAAGCGCGATCGCGCCCCCAACTTGCGCTTCTGGTGCTACATGACCTACTACCATGCCGTAAGTCCCGCCAGAAAACCGGCCGTCAGTAATTAAACCCACAGCATCCCCCAAACCAGCACCAATAATAGCAGAAGTGGGAGCTAACATTTCTCGCATTCCCGGCCCGCCTTTTGGCCCTTCATAGCGGATGACAATTATATCTCCAGCTTGAATCTTTCCTGCTAGAATTGCATCTAAACAATTTTCCTCAGATTCAAATACCCGTGCCGGGCCAGTAATGACTGGTTTCTTAACACCAGTAATTTTAGCAACTGCGCCTTCCGTTGCCAGATTTCCCCTCAAAATTGCCAAGTGTCCTTGAGCGTACATTGGATTATTCCAAGGGCGAATTACATCTTGATCTGGGCGAGGTTCAGAGGGAACATTTGCCAATACTTCAGCAATAGTTTCACCTGTAATCGTTATCGCATCTCCGTGGAGTAAACCGCGATCGAGCAACATTTTCATCACTTGCGGAATGCCACCAGCTTGATGCAAATCAGTCGCTACGTAGCGGCCGCTAGGTTTGAGATCGCATAGCACCGGAACTTTAGCTCTGATAGCTTCAAAGTCATCTAAAGCTAACTCTACGCCAGCGGCATGGGCGATCGCTAAAAAGTGCAGCACCGCATTAGTCGAACCACCTACCGCCATAATCACCGCGATCGCATTTTCAAAAGCCTTGCGAGTTAAAATCTGGCGAGGTAGCAACTGTTTGTGAATCGCCTCCACCAAAACCGCCGCCGATTTTTCTGCACTTTCAGCCTTTTCTGCATCCTCAGCCGCCATAGTCGAAGAATACGGCAAACTCATCCCCATCGCTTCAAAAGCCGAAGACATCGTATTTGCGGTGTACATCCCACCACAAGAACCAGCACCAGGGCAAGATTTGCGTTCAACTTGCAACAATTCTGCCTCGTCAATTTTGCCAGCACTGTATTGACCAACAGCTTCAAAAGCACTAACAACAGTCAAATCGCGACCATTATGATGGCCTGGTTTAATCGTGCCACCGTAGACAAAAATAGCAGGAATATTCATCCGCGCGATCGCAATCATCGCCCCCGGCATATTCTTATCACAGCCACCAATAGCCAGCACTCCATCCAAACTCTGACCATTGCACACCGTCTCAATAGAATCAGCGATCACCTCCCTAGAAACCAGAGAATATTTCATCCCTTCAGTTCCCATTGAAATACCATCGCTGATCGTAATCGTACCGAACATCTGAGGCATAGCCCCCGCCAGTTTCGTTCCAACTTCTGCGCGATTGGCTAGCTCGTTCAAACCCATATTGCAGGGAGTAATAGTGCTGTATCCATTAGCGATACCCACAATTGGCTTAGTGAAATCAGCATCACCAAAACCAACAGCCCGTAGCATCGCTCGGTTCGGCGATCGCTGCGTTCCTTGAGTTACAACATAGCTTCTAAAAATTTCCGGCATCCTACCTATTTCCTTGTATCCGTTGACTGGGGCAGTTGACCGAAGACCTGCAAAAACTCAACAGTCAACACTAACCTATGCTATTGATTGTCTCAGAATGCGATTCAGTTTGGATCGCGAGAGAGTCTTTGGACTGTGCAAACATAGCACTGAGATTACAGCCTGAAGGCTGCCAACTGTGCTTATCTGGAATGATGTGGAATTATACCACTCTCCAAAAAAACTTACCCTCACAGTACAGCCCCCTCTCCAAACCTCTCTCCTAGAAGGAAAAAGGCTTTGAGACTTATTCCCCTTCTCGATTATGGGAAGGGGCTGGGGGAGAGGTCTCATTTTTGTAGTCTATTGAAATGAAAAACGCTGTAAGTCCTAATCCAACTCAAAAAAATTGCGAGGCAAATAACATGGAGGTCGATGAAATTCTGAGGCAGTATGCCGCCGGAGAAAGAAATTTTCGCGAGATCGACCTGAGCGGCTGCAACCTGAAAGAAGTAGACCTAAGTGATGCCAACTTAACTCGGGCGAACCTGCAAAAAGCCAACTTGATCAAAGCTAACCTGACAGGTGCCAACCTGCGAGAGGTCAAACTGACAGGAGCAGACTTAACAGAAGCCAACCTCAGCGACGCTAACTTAATCGGTACCGAGCTAACAAATGCTAACCTCAGCAGCGCCAACCTCAGCGGAGCTAATCTACGCGGAGCAATGGCCAAAGAGGTCAACCTGAGCAAAGCAAATTTAAGCGGCACTAACCTGACGGAAGCCAACCTGACGGAAGCAAATTTGTTTGCAGCCAATTTGACAGAAGCAAGCATGATTCGCACCAACCTCATAAAAGCCGTTCTAAGTTGGTCAACTCTCAAGGGGGTAAACCTCACAAACGCCCTCCTCAGCGAATCAATTTTAGAGAGAGCGAACCTCACTCAGGCAATTCTCAGCGGTGCTTCTCTGAATGGAGCCAACCTCAGCGGAGCAGACTTACGCCAAGTAGTAATGATTGGCTCTAATCTCAGCGAAGCCAACCTGAGTCAAGCTAACCTGAGAGTAGCTAATGTGAGTTGGTCAACTTTGCGGGGCGCTAACCTTAGTGGAGCTAACTTGTACCGAGCCAAACTGAATTGGTCAAATTTGAGCGGGGCGATTCTGCTGGAAGCAGTTTTGATTGACGCTAACATCGATCGCGCTAATTTGCGGGATGCAGATATGAGAAGAGCAATTATGCCCGACGGAACTACCTACAGTTAGCATTTGTTGCACAGAGCAAATTTCTGCACAGCTATGTGCTATTCCAGAAATAGGACAATCCGCACCCACACTCGTTGCGGGTTTAGGAGGGTAAGCAGATGGAAGTTAGAGAACTGCTGAATCGCTACGCATCAGGCCAAAGAGACTTTGCTGAAGTAAACCTGATTGGCGCAGATTTAACTAGGGCGTTTTTGGAGGGGGCAAACTTAGCAGGCGCGTCTTTGGCTGGTGCCGATTTGAGTCGGGCATCCCTATGCGAGACAAACCTTTCAGGCGCTTTTCTCTACAGCAGCAATTTGAGTTTTGTGAAGCTAGGGAAGGGATATCTCACCGATGCAGACATGACAAAAGCTGACCTCAGAGGAGCTTTTTTGGTGAAGTCAGAGTTAGTAGGAGCGAAACTAAGCGGCGCAATGTTAGCGGGTGTGAACCTGCGATCGGCGAATTTATCGGGGGTGAACCTGTCGGCCGCGAACTTGAGCGGAATTAACCTGCGCTCTGCTAACCTCACAGGAGCTAACTTGCGTTGGGCCAATATGAGCAGAGCGAGATTGAGCCGAGCTGTACTGGATGGAGCGAATTTGACTGGCATTAACTTTACTGAAGCGCATTTAGTGGAGGTGGACTTACACGAGATGGATTTGAATGGAGTTAATTTCACCGAGGCAAAACTTAATGGTGCTAATCTTTGCGCTTGTAATCTCACGGTGGCTAACTTCAGTGGTGCAGAACTGAAAGGGGCAAATTTGCAGGATGCAGCTCTTAATGGAGCTAATTTGAAGGGGGCTAATCTTCATGGAGCTAATCTTAGTTATGCCATTTTGATGAGAGCTGATTTATCTGGTGCTATTTTGAGTTTTAGCGATTTGAGTGCGGCTAATTTCAATTTAGCTATTTTGCAGAAGGCTGATTTGAGTGGAGCTAATTTGGAAGGAGCTTATTTGTGGAAGGCGAATCTGTCGGGCGCAGTACTGCGGGGGGCTGATTTACGGGGGGCGAGTCTCCGAGGTGCTGCGATGGAGGGAGTAGACTTACGGGAGGCAAATTTGAGCGGCGCTACTTTGCCGGATGGCAGTATTTATGATTGACACTCCCTGGTATAAAGCAATACTTCGGACAGTTTTTAAGCAGCCAGAGTACCATAAGATAGAACGGAGGGAAGATTAGGATGATTTAAAATTAAATTCGGGTCTAAATCTAACTTATCAATAAAGGTAGAAAGCAAATGCCGATTGAATTGCAGACG
>DATGYA010000574.1:0-3489 GCA_035298405.1 Kamptonema sp.
AAACTCGACGTTCATACTTTCGGCTCCAGAATTTGAAAGATGGATTCACGGCTAACAATTTCAGTGGTTTCACCTTCCGCGAGCCCGCTCCATAGCAACGTCTTCGATAAGTTCTGTCAGGAACTCAGAGACTTCTCCTCGGTTTTCACGCAGCAGTTCGACGATGGCACTTTTCAAAATTTCCTTAAGTTGATCGGGGTTTAGGGTAATTTCAGACATTGTATCTCCTTGGAATATATTCAAAATAATTGGGATCTTTGCGCTGATAGTAAGAGATTTGATCGCCATTTGTCCAAACTGCAATGGGCGCACCTGTGGCATTACAATACGATCGCGATTGAGCGGATAATGTGAGCGATCGCTCAAGACCTGTATATATAGCTGTGGTGGCGATCGTATCTATAACCAGTTAGTCCAAAAGATTCCCTGTAGACTGGGTTATTGAATAAAACCTACCACAATTAGATGGGTGAACTTACCCCCGACGGCATTTGTGACTTCCGTGCGGCCTACGGGCAAGCCACAAACCCTAGTAGTTTCCCCCTTTTTCAATTTACCAGAACTTTCCATCGCGAATAAATCAACTATTGACCCATCAGCAGTTTCAATTACTACTTCCGAGGTTTCACCGCCACCAAGAAGTTTTGAAAGATCGCTTTCCTCTGGTTGATCTTCGACTACGCCTACATCACAGGTGAAGCAAAGCATTTTGCCGTAATATTTCCAGGGCGTTTTCAGGACACTTGCGGCATCTGCGGTGGTTCCTACATTTGCGGAATTCCTAGACTTAATGTACTCTACAGCTAACGGAATGTTACCATTAGTAATTGCATCTGGATCTTTGATATTCCAATCAACTTTATCGGGACGCGAAGGTGCTCCTGCAACCTTATTGGAACGCGAAGGTGCTACTGCAACTTTTGGGTCTGTATTTGTCTTTTTCGGTTGATCGGCAGAGGGTTTGTCTTCCATACTAGCACACATTACTAATAGAAACATCAAGGCTCCAAAGCCAAAAATTCCAGTCAAACAAAGTTTTAAGAATTTCATGGTAATTATATAATACTCAGAGAGATTGAGAAGACAAATCAATTGATGAACTACTCTTTACCGAGTGCCGTCTCAATCATAAGTTCATCTCGATCGCACGACACCCGGAATTTTAGGGAAAACAATTATAAAATTTTGTTTAAAAAGTCGCAGGATATCACCTCGGATGAGAAGATTTTAGACTAACGGGAGGTCATTAATATGGGTTGGTGTGGTTCGCGATCGCCAAGGCGATCTCACAGCAGAAAAAGATTTCCCAGTTTAAAATTGCGTCCAATTCAGCACAAAGGTTTAATAAATACTAACCTGCCTTTGCCAAAGAACGAACAGTTAAAATTTCATCAGGTCTTAGAACTTCTACAATAGAGATAGGGACAGCTATAACTGTCAGAGACTCACCAACAGCATTAAATACTTCTAAAAGACAACCCTCTTCACCACCATTAGGATGAGAAACAAAATCAACCAGTGTTGCAATATCTCCTGTTTTAAGTTCATATTCTGGCAAATCACAAGTTAAAGCAACTTCCTGATATAGCTCTAGTTTCATAATTAAATCCCCCTAAAAGGTTTGAGCGTAACAGCTTATTTGTACAAAGGTTGTTTCTCGCTTACCGATCGCTCGCGATCGCGCCAAGAATTTTTTTAAATCCTTGCTGCATAACTTTTACTTCTTCATCACTGAGGCGATCGCCAAAATACTCCGCAATTCCTTCTGAATAGATCGCCCACATTTGCTTTTGCATTGCTGCGCCTGCTTCAGTTAAGACAGCAAAGGTTCCCCTACGATCCGTTGGACAGGGTTCGCGATACAACAACTCATTTTTCTCTAAGCGATCGAGCAAGCGAGTTAGATTACTACGACTTAACAAAACTCGATCTGCAAGTTCGCTTAACCGCAACCGCCGATCCGGTGTTTCTTGGAGCGCCCACAATACGTCATACCATTCCAATGGCGGCAAGTCGGCAGCAGACAGTTGTTCCTGAATCCGCTCGATCACCTGAATCTGGACAGTCAGAAACAGTCGCCAAGTGGCGTTTCGCATATAGTCTAGCTTCTGGGTCATAGAGCGAAAATTTTTTTACCAAAGTAGTTGCAATTTCAATTATTGCATATTACTATGATATTAGTTGCAGATTCAACTATTGTATTTACAACTTCCTCACTGCAAATTGAACAACGCATTAAGGGAGCGATCGCTCTTAGAAGCGAATAGCAGATTACAAGCTGTGACTACAACCTAGTAAATTCGAGAGTTTTAGCCATGTCCCCTAAATTGCATCTTATTAGTCATGTTCTCTGCCCTTATGTTCAACGGGCTGTTATTACTTTACTGGAGAAAGATATTCCCCACGAGCGAACCTATATCGATTTAGCTGACAAACCAGATTGGTTCCGTAATATTTCTCCCTTGGGTAAAGTACCACTACTCATCGTTGGCGATCGCGAAACATTGTTTGAATCTGCCGTAATTTGCGAATATTTAGATGAAGTTACGCCCGGATCGCTGCACCCTGCTAACCATTTAGAAAAAGCTAAACATCGCGCTTGGATTGAATTTGGCTCTAGTATCCTTAACATCATTGCAGGCTTCTACAATGCGGCCGATCGGACAACCTTTGAGCAAAAACGCCAAGACCTGATCGAAAAGTTTACTTGGTTAGAAAATAATTTGAGCGATCGCCCTTATTTTGCTGGCGATCGGTTTTCTCTAGTTGATGCTGTCTATGGGCCAATATTTCGGTATTTCGATGTATTTGATGCGATCGCGGATTTTGATTTTTTTGCAACCACCCCAAAAATTAACAACTGGCGATCGGTTTTGCAATCCCACCCGTCAGTGCAAAATGCAGTCTTAGAAGACTATCCACAGCGTCTACATAACTTTTTAAAGGCACGTAATTCTTACCTTTCCTCACTTGTTTGCTAACTTCAATAATCTGATTGATAGCAACCGCTTTCCTCGCTGAGGGCAACTCCAACTCTTACCTCTGGTTCATAATCCTGCATAGTCGTATAGATTTAGTAATTATACCTGAAGGATAGCAGTGACTCAAAAACAAAAAACCCCGTTTTGTAACGAGGCTGGGTAAAGGAGTTTGAGGAGTTAGAAATTTTGCTGCATTTCTTGCCTTTCGGAGGCAAATTTAGTGAGAAGGTCTTTGGGGGTGTTTACCTTCTGAGGAATGCTGTGCCTGAAGCTGTTGCTTTTGCTCAGCCGTCAGAACCCCTTGTATTTGACGTTCGGTATCTTGGTGAATGGCTTGGATTTTTGCTTTTTGGTCTGCATTTAGGTTCAAATTAACTTTTTGATGTTGTGTGGCTGTGCGGAGCTGTTTTAGCTGATCGGGGGTATAAACTGCCTCTATTTTCTCGCGAGAAGCCTTCTGAATTTGCTGAATTTGTGCTTTTTGATTTTCGGTGATATTCAGTTGATT
>DATGYA010000575.1:0-3338 GCA_035298405.1 Kamptonema sp.
CCTACCTCCCCCATCTCCCCCCTTTTCCCCGTCCACATTATCCAAATCAGCTTCTGCTAGGAGAGTATGCTTGTTAATGATGATCGTTGCTAAACCCCAATAATTACCGCTTTTAGGTAGGCCGCCCTTTGGCGTTATAAAAATCGGAGTGTGGCTGATGAATGCTTGAGTGCCGTCACTCCAGTGAACTGGCCCCGCAACTACTGTCCTTTTAGTGTGAATCGCCCGCGCGATCGCCTCCTGTTCCTGCGGTTTTTCCAGAAGATCGAGTCCCAGCGCAGTTTCATTTTCTGGCGGATAGATGTGACTGATTGCCGTATTTTTAGCCAACTCGATCATCCGAATACCAGTTTGCTTTGCCACTAGCACTCTGGCCAAGGTTTGAAATTCCTTCAAGTCAATATTAGGATGGGTAGAGACATGAGCCACCAGCCCTTCCGTGAGAAATAACCGAGAATTCAGAGCGCCTTCCAGCCGCGCCCGCGCTGTACTGACTTGATTGAGAACGTCAATGCGTCTTTGTTCTCTAAAACGCTGCTGTTCTGAACGATCCAACACCCAAACCCCTGCCAAAATCGTTATCGTTGCCGATACCGCCGCTAAGTAAGGCAAAGCTCTAAAATTCATAACCCTGTAATCGATCCTATAGATATGCTCGCCATCATTAGGGATTAATACTTAACCGTTAACAATTCGCCATTCTTAAGCTAGCCAAATAATCACGTAGTCTAAATGAAACTGCCGTTTGAGCTTGATATAGCTACACTAATCACATTGTGGCTGAGAAATCGCGAGATGGCTGTACCCCCTAAGAGGAAATCTCAAAAAAAAGTAAAATTTGCCCAGTTTCGCCTGACGAAAAATGTTGCTTACCCAAAATAAAATGTCTTTTGCTTTATTCCGAAGGTACATAACCCCTTATTTATTCTTGATCCCAGCTTTGTTCGCTTTGGGTTTGACTGTGTTGTGGCCAGCCCTACAAGCTTTTTACCTTAGTTTTACCGGCTACGAATATGACTTAACCCAGTCACCGCAGTGGGTTGGGTTAAAAAACTTCCACAAGTTGTACGCCGATCCTGTTTTTGGGCAGACTTTACGAAACACGGTACTATACCTCATCTGCGTAGTGCCTGTCATGGTTGCTGCTCCTCTAGGACTAGCTCTCTTAGTCAACCAACAATTACGGGGGATGCACTGGTTTCGAGCTGCATTTTATACTCCGGTGGTAATTTCTATGGTTGTAGCTGGACTTGCTTGGAAGTGGCTGTATGCCGAAAATGGACTCCTCAATCAATTAGGGCAATTCTTTTTATTACCTCCTATTCCTTGGCTATCGAGCCCTAATTTAGCGCTTTTTAGCGTTATGGCTGTTACCATCTGGAAGGGCTTAGGCTATTATATGGTGATTTATTTGGCTGGGCTACAAGCTATTCCAGGGGAACTCTACGAGGCGGCTGCTATTGATGGCTCTGATGGCTTTCGCAAACACTGGGATGTGACTTTGCCACTAATGAAGCCTTATGTAGTGCTAGTAGCAGTAATTTCTGCTATCTCTGCTACAAAAGTCTTTGAAGAAGTATACATTATGACCCAAGGAGGGCCACGCAATAGCTCTAAAACTATTGTTTACTATCTTTATGAAAAAGCTTTTCAGGATTTAGAAATTAGCTATGCTTGTACAATTGGGCTGGTGCTATTTTTGCTAATTTTGGGGCTGTCAATTGTGCAATTTACTATTCAGCGATCGTCGGCGGTAAAAGTAGATACTTAAGACCTGAAATGCTGAGAAATAAGTTGTATAAAATTACAAATTCTTGAAGAGCTACAAAAAGGAGATGAAGTCAGAAATATGACAGCAGCAAATACTCTTAATAATTCTAAAGGTTTTCAGTTTCGCCGCCTCTTTACTAATTGGCAGGGAGATTTGACGGGAGGCTTGACAGCAGCGGTGGTGGCTTTGCCTCTAGCTTTAGCATTTGCAGTAGCGAGTGGAGTGGAGCCGAAGGCGGGACTCTATACGGCAATTGTTGCCGGAATTGTGGCAGCAGTTTTTGGGGGTTCTCCCGTACAAATTACTGGCCCGACGGGAGCAATGGCAGTGATTTTAGTGGGGATTGTTGCTAAGTACGGGCTCGAAAAAGTTTGGATTGCTGGGGTGATGGCTGGAATTATTCAGGTTGCTCTAGGAATTGCTAAATTAGGGCGCACTGTGAAGTTTATTCCCTATCCAGTGACGGCGGGATTTACTAATGGGATTGCGGTGATTATTTTTTGCGGTCAGCTCAATAATTTCTTTGGCTTACAATTGCCACGTAGCGAACATTTTTTGCCGGGATTGTGGCAGAGTGTGACTCATTTGGAGGGTATAAGTTGGGCGGCGGTTGGCTTGGCAATGGGAGTGATTACAATTAACCTGCTTTGGCCTCGGATCAATCGCACAATTCCTGGTTCGTTGGTGGGGATGGTGGTAGCGACGGCGATCGCATCTTATTTTCACCTAGATGTACCTACCATTGGCGCGATTCCCCAATCTTTGCCTTTACCGCATGGGATTCCCCACTGGAATGATTTTGGGTTGATTCAAGAATTGATTAAGCCGGCTTTGGCGTTGGCGGCGTTGGGAAGTATTGAGTCTTTGCTGTCGGCGGTAGTTGCAGATGGGATGACAGTCAGCGAGAAACATGATAGCGATCGCGAACTTATCGGTCAAGGTTTGGCTAATATCGCGATCCCATTCTTTGGAGGCATACCCGCGACAGGCGCGATCGCGCGTACTGCTGTAAATGTCCGATCTGGCGGCAAAACTCGACTTTCTGGAGTTATTCACAGCTTGGCGATCGCCATCATTGTCTTAGTTTTTGCTCCTCTGGCGGCGCAAGTTCCCCTAGCAGCTTTAGCTGGCATTTTGATGGTAACAAGTGCACGAATGGTAGAGTGGGAAGCTATTGGCTTGTTAATGCGAGCTACTTACTCTGATTTTGGAGTAATGATTCTGACTTGGTTGGTGACAATATGTTTTGATTTAGTGTTAGCTGTGGAAGTAGGGTTGATTGCTGCGGGCGCTTTATTTATTAAGCGAATGAGCGAATTGAGCTTAGGCAAAATTCCCGAAACCGAAGCATTTCCCCCAGGAATTCCACTAGAATTGACCAAGGAAATTGCCGTTTACCGGGTGGATGGCCCCGTATTTTTTGGTGCGGCTGAGCGGTTTGTTACTTTCCTACGAGAACAGCCGGAAGTTAAATTTTTGGTTTTGCGGCTGCGTTATGTTCCAAATATGGACACGACAGGTTTAGTGGCTTTGGAAGATATTTTTAATGACTTAAAACGCCACAATT
>DATGYA010000576.1:0-6238 GCA_035298405.1 Kamptonema sp.
TACTTACCTGTAGTAGAGGCGCTCTCAAGCCTGAGTGCTCAGCAGCGGTTAGCAGTTGAAAGTCTCGGTTAGGAGCGGGACGGACTTTCTATGTTCTAACCCAATAGTTAGAATGTTGGGGTCGTTCAGGGTAGTCAAATGGTGTTAATCCCGTTCCCTCAATCCCGGCCCCAACTTCTGAAAACTAGAGAGTTAATTCCTGCACCAGAGCCAAAAAGCCCCAACAGGAGAAAATATTTGGACGTTCGCGATCGGGAGTATTTGTTTGAGGATGAGGTGGAGGCGATGATGAAGGCGGCTCGTAAAGGGCGCTGGGGGCATCGGGACTCTACGCTAATTCTAGTGGGCTATCGGCACGGGCTGCGGATATCGGAGCTGGTGAACTTGCGCTGGCAGCAGATTAATTTTAAGACGGGTCACATCCACGTCCGCAGGCTAAAAGGTTCGCGGCCGTCAGTGCACCCGCTGGCTGGTGAGGAGATGCGATCTCTGAGGCAGTTGCAACGAGACTTTCCTAATTCCCCTTACCTGTTTGTGTCAGAGCGGGGCGGGCCGATGACGGCGGACGCGGCGCGAAAGATGATCCGCAAAGCTGGCGACGGGGCGGGGCTACAGTTCCCGGTACACCCCCATATGTTGCGGCACGGCTGCGGGTACTACTTGGCGGCTAAGGGCATTGATACTAGGGCGATTCAGGATTATTTAGGTCATGCCAATATCAGCCACACAGTCAGGTACACCCAGTTAGCCCCGCAGCGGTTCCAAGGGTTCTGGGATGATTAGTTACCTATGCTGTTGTGTAACTAAGCTGTGTAACTGTCTATGTAACTAATTCTCTGTCACCCCTTGACAGTTACCTATGAGTTACCTAGTATAGTTACATAGAGCTATAGGTAACTAGCTGTGGGTAAATTGGCAAGCGTGATACAGGGGACGATTGAGCTACCCTCTGGCAAAACAGTAGAGGTAGGATCGAAGCTGTGGCGGGAGTGGCTAGAGCATCCAGAGACTAAATCCTTCAGGGTTGATGATGGCGAAGGTTACACAGCCAGAAAGGAAACGGCTAAGGGCTACTGGTACGCCTACCGTAAGGTTGAGGGGAAGTTACATAAGCGTTACATAGGAGTATCCGAGGCTCTGACGCTTGAGCGACTGGCTAAAGTGGGCGGACTGTTTGACATCCCCAGTCAACCTAAGTTACCTAAGCCAGTAGGTAACTCAGTAGATTCAAGTCAGGAGTTACACAACCAGCTAGGTAACTTATCAGCTAACAACGTAGAGTTACATAAAGAGTTAGGTAACTTGCAAGCTAACAACGTAGAGTTACACAATCAAGTTACACAATTAAAGGCTGAGTTGGCAGATGTGCGATCGCAATCTGACAAACTCAAGGAAAAACGGGAGAAATGGATTAACGAGCTATTGGAGGAAAATACGCTTTTGCGGCATAGGGTACAAGAACTGGAAGGTACAGGGAGTCTACTGCGAGCAGAAGAGAGCAAAAATAAGGAATTGGAACAGGAGAGAAAGGAACTGCGAGAGCAACTACACGGACTTTTGCAATTACAAACTTCACAAGCGCAAGAACTGCGAAAAGTGCGATCGCAACTTTCCGACAAGACCGCGCCGCAAGATTCCAAAATTTTGGAATTGCCAGACGCGGCGGACTTGCTCAATCAGCTCAAGGCTAAGCGTAAGAAATCAAAAACTGATTTGCAAGATGTAGAGGCAATTTTAGAATTGTTGCCAGAGATGCCAGCACAAGAGTCGCAGTCACAGTTACCCGACTTGTATGCAGCGAGGGATAAGCTTTTTGAGATGCCATCCTTGGGCGGCTGGAAGTTTGAGAAAGGGGAAAAGCGCGATCGCTTCTACGCTTTTGCTGAGGCTCTGATTGAAGAAATCTCAAAGCTCAACCCAAATTACACCATCATCCAGCGCTTGCAGTCCGACCTTAAACAGGCGACCGAACGGTGCGAGGGATACGGCAACCAGTTAAGAGAGAAAACAGAAATTATCCACAAACAAGAGGTAAAACTAGGGCAACGAAAGTTACTTTAACGACTGAGAATTACAGCGGTCAGGAAGGTAAACACCTGATCGCTGTGTTCACCCTTAAAAAGTAAATTTTAAAGGTGAACAATACTCAGTATCCAGGAGGCGTAAAAATAGAGCGATCAGCACTCTTAAGGAAAACTAACTAACTCAATTTTTACTTCCTTGTTTCTCGTTTTTGTTGGTTAGGAGCTGGGATGTGAAGCCCAATGTAAGCACCGACTGCAACTTTTGTGAGGTCGCAGAACATAGGGCGGGTGCTGGGGTCAATGACAGCCAGAACCAGAGACCCGGAAACAAGCACAAGAACAATAACCGACAAGAGCAAATCTCGGTCAAGATGATTTATCATTGGGGTCACAAGAAATTTATCCAACACCCAAAGTGTCATTACTACTTTGGGTGTTTTATTTATACCATTGCGATTTCCAAAATATAAGCCACTTGGTATATAACGTATACTATTAATTTGAGAGGTAATGACACCTGTACCTACCAACTCTGCCATTTTAAAAAGTGTGTCAAAAGGACATAGTTAAAAATAAGTTGAAAAATACAATGATTGTACAATCTTAAAAACTTTGCCAGAATAGAAATGTAAATTTATCAAGGTAAAAAATGTCAGACAATAAAAAGATTAAAGGCCCTATTGACCAGAAGAGGATCAATATCAACGAACCGTATGAGGTTGGTTATTGGACTTCAAAATTGGACATAACAGACGAGGGTCTAAAGCTTGGCGTTAAAGAAGTTGGAGATAAGGTTGAGGACGTAATAGCTTGGTCTAAACGAATCGAAAATCAACGCTTTCGTCACCTAAAAATAAACAAAAGATAGAGCGAAGAAACCTGAAACTATCCCCAAAAATACAGCGATCGGGAACGCGGCCCCGATCGCCAGTTACACATAAGCCTGTAGTTATTCTGTGTCTATTCTACACTATGACCCGATTTCACTCATAGCCAGCGGTTTTCTGGTAGTACCATTGGGCCAGAGATTTAACAGAAGGTTTTAAACGAGTTATCAAAGCGGCCTCAATATCTGGCAGCAATTCAAGTTCGTTGCATTCAAACCAAGCAATTCTCATCTTACTGTCGGGTTTGGGATAGCGATGATGACCCATCTCCTGCTGTAGGTTGGTTGTTCGCTCAATGGAAAGAATGCGATCGCCAACCATCGTAAAATAGATGCCCGCACAGGCAGGGAGTTTGGAAAGTTCAGCCATTGGCAGAGATGGCAAAGTTAAAGGGTCAATTGCTGTTGGGTTCACACCTTACCTCCTCACCCGTGACCATTCCCTTGACTGCGCTGCTGAGATTGTAGGTACTCCCAGATGCGGCGAGTCTCAGCGCGATCAACTTCGGCATTCTGAGCAAGTTGCCCTACAAGGTCTGTTAATTGGTCAAGATTGCGGTTGACCACATCGCCGTGTGTCAGCAGCGTTTGTATGGCGGCATCAGTTCTATCCTGTTTCTGCTCTGAGATTCTGAAGGCTCTCTGGTGAAGTTGAGCAATTTCTAATAGCTCCCCAGTCAGGCGTTCCAGGCGCGTCATTGAAGCTGTAGTAGAGTCACGGAACTCGGCAAACTCAGACTCTAGGCGCTCTAGGCGTTGGTCGATTTCGTTACTGGCGCTAGTCATTTAGATCCTTCCTTCTGTAGTTTGCCTTCCTGTTTTGCTTTGTCTACTGCTTGCTGAATTAAGGATGCAACCATGTTTGAGACAGGTCTCAACTCTTTTTTTGCCAAGGCTTCTAAATCCGCTTTTAGCTCTGGCGGCAAATAGACAACAACCTTGGGCTGCTTGGACGGCACGTTGATTAATGAAGATGTACTTACCACGCCATAATACCTCAGTCCTTACACGATGTACTTATTTTAGCATCTAGGGGTAGACACGGAGTATACACCGTGATATCCTGAAAGAACAAAAGCAAAACGCCTAACCCCCGGTGTCAGCTTCGCTATTTTTGGGTCTAAAAAGGAGTGTGCCATGAAGAAAAAAAACTGCCGACCTACTAAAAAGGAAGCAAGTCAAGCTGGCAAAGATTTAGGTAATCCACGTTCAAGCAAAGCTAAGAAAGCTAGAGCTAGCTTAATTTTGCGCTCAAGACAAAAATAAAATAATTTGCTGTCCAGTACAAAATTAAACGCCTAGACGAGGTGTACCAGCACCCCGCCTAGACTTCCCACTCACCGGACACGACCCGGAAAGGAGCAAATTTATCGTGACAAAAAACGTCTACGGCCGCCGCATTGACCTCTTGAGAGAGCAAGCGGCACAGTTGGGCATCTCAAAGGAAGAAGCCCGGAAATACGGGAGTTTGGCAAAAATTGCGACATGGGAAAGAGCGGTTGCGATCGCAAAAATTAACAAACCCGAACCCGCAGCGCACCCGAAAAAAACACTCAAGCCACAGACTCAGCAGAAATTACAGCCATCCAAAATAATTTGCCCAACTTGCTTAGGGCGATCGCCGCTGTGCAATCGCTGCGATGCCACCGGGAAAATTTTTAACGTGGTGCGGTTTCGGCTGCGATATTTTGGCTCATCCCGTTTACCAGTGGGGTTGCTGCCATGAAAAGGACTGATTTACTGGCATGGCTGGGCGTGCCGACTTGGGTAGTGCTGTTGTCAGCCGTGACGCTCCTGGTGTTGCCACTGGTGAAAATTTCCACAGTTCAGCCAGCAAAAATTCAGATTTCAATTGGAGGCTCAAAATAATGGGAATTCAAAAATTACTTTTTGGTGGCGGCGGCGGCAAAGCGGCTAGCGGTGAGAAAGGCGGCGACCTTGCCAGCGGCGGCCATGCAATCAACCGAAGTCAGGTACTCGCGCCGACAGACGCGGGGGCAATTTCACCCCTCAACCCCGGCAGCTTTACCTCAATCCGTAGCACTCCCGTTGTACCCGCGCCTCGGTACTTTGCCCCAGAGGAAGCTGACGCGCTGGCTCAACTTGAGAAGGAAAAAGCGATCGGCGCTAAAGCCAGTCAGCGGGCCTACAAAAAGCTGGCTAAAATCGAGAACCACGACGCGACCGTGCATAAAGCCCACAGGAAATATGAGGGCAAAGTAGCCGATTCTGAGCTGACAAAAAAGCAGGCAGACGCAAGGCTAGCGCGTCATCTTCACGCCTTACGCCCTGAATATGCCCGATTGGGCATGGGACTAGAACGAGCCGAAGCTAACGCAGACAGACGGATTTCTGAGATCAAATCGAAAGTGCAGGAGGCCTGGAAATGACAAGGGCAATGCAACTACTCAATTCCTTCATTGCGGGTTGCGTTGCCTCATCCTTTTTAGGATGGGTAGCGAGTCTGCACCCGGTGGCATTTAAAGTTATTTCAGCTCTGATTTGTACGGCGGTGATTGTTTGGGGCTTAGCTTGGCTTTTAGATGACACCATCACAACCAAGCTAAAAATTGAGCCTCAAAGTTTACAGGCAGTTCTAGTTAGCGGCCTCGCTATGTTGCTGATAGGTTTGGGGGTAGTTTTATGCTCCTAAAAATGTACGCCCTGACAGGCACAGCACTAATTTTGTGGATTGCACCGCTGTACGCCCTGGATAAAAAAGTATCGTGGCATCGTGCCATCCAGGGGACAAGCTTAATTGCTGCTTTTGGATGTGCGCTATCCGCTTCCTACACTGCTAAGAAACTGGCAGAAAATGAAGCTTACGAGAATGCTAAAAAAGCAGTTCTCATTGGAGATTTGCAGGATGAATTGGCGCAGGGCGCGTACCTCTCAGAGCAAGAGCGGAAGCTTCAAAACCAAAAATACTTGCAATCTCTGGCCGCACCAGGCGCACCGGATGACGGTGCGAGCGCACCAAGCCGCACCGACGAATCGCACCAGCTCGCACCATTGCTAGATAAAGGTTTGAGCCAATCGCACCAACCAGCGCACCCTATCCCAGAGGGTTGGGAATTTCCAGATCCAAAGGGTGCGCCTGATGGTGCGGTGCGCGGTGTGATTGTGGCTTGCATTCGTGCAGGTTGGGGGCAAACCAAAACTATTGAGGCGGTTTTTGGGATTAGCAAAAGTAGCAAAAATACTAAGTATGATGCTGCTAAATATTGGTATCAGGTAATTAAGGATGAGGTGGGGGAATGATAGTAAAGCCGACTGATGAAGCCCAAAAAATCTCACGCCTAATTATTAGTGCTTTAGACAGACTTGG
>DATGYA010000577.1:0-4053 GCA_035298405.1 Kamptonema sp.
ATGCCGACGGTACGGTTGGCGCTGAGGAAATCCAGCGGCTGCGGGCAACTTTGACGGAACTCATCCCCGCTAACAACAGTTTGCGCCCATTGGTAATGCTGATGGTTAAGGGCGTGCGAGAACAGCAACTTTACAAAAAAATGCGGGAGTTGTTGGCGCTGACAGCGTGTTTTTCTGAGGAAGAAAAACTACTAATGATTAGTTTTGGCTATCAGATGTCGGCAGCAGATGGGACAATGGACGATAGCGAAAAAGAGTATTTAATACTTATTGGTAACACACTGGAAATTGACTCTCGATACTTGGCAGTTTTAGAAGCGAGTTTTAGCAATCAAGCAATCAGCGATACAGCAGCTTTAGCAGAAGTCCACTCGTTACTCGATCCCGCACGATTTCAATCTTTCGATTCTTTGTTTGTCCGTGCGGCTAGTCATATTATCCAACATTTGCCAGCAAAACCGAAACAGCAAAAAAATCCAAAGCATTCAGTCTCATCATATCAAGAATTGAAAAAGTTTCAAGAGTCTCGGAAACAACTAGATAAGGTTTGTACCAAACTATTTTTAACTCTACGAGATGGCAACGATCGCAACATTTTATCAGCTAATTTAATAGAAGAAGTAACCAAAATTTCTCGCAAATTGCAATCTCAACGTTTTCGCGTTGCTGTTGTTGGTGAATTTAGCAAAGGCAAATCTACTTTACTTAATGCTTTGTTGGGTGAGGAAATTCAACCGGTGCGAGATATTCCCTGTAGTGGTACGGTGACGGTTTTGAAATATGGAGCAAAGCAGCGAGTGATCTGTAAATATAAAAATGGACGAGAGGAAGAAATTTCACCGCAGCAATATAAAGATAAAGCTTCAATTTCTGAGGAAGCGGCTTTAGGTTCGGTTGGGGATGAAATTGCTAGTTCAGAACTTCTAGAAATCGTTTTTGAGCATCCGCATCTTGAATTGTGTACCAATGGTGTAGAAATTATTGATTCTCCTGGATTAAATGAACAAGCCGAACGCACATTAGTTACCCAACAGGTTCTCAAAACAACTGATGCAGTGATTTTTTTGACTCACGCTCAAAATGCTTTGACAGAAAAAGAGCGGGAATTGCTTTTGTATTTAAAAAAAGAGTTAAATCCCGGTAATGATGATGAACCAGCAAAAAGTATTTTTGTTTTAGTTAATTTTGCCGATTTGCTGCGCCGAGAAGAAAGCCGCCAGCAAGTAAGGCAAAGGGTAGAAAAAATTGTTAAGAGTCAAAATGTGATTGCTGGTGAAAACCGGATTCATTTTATTTCGGCTCAATCAGCCCTTGATGCTATCTTAGATCAGACAGAAAATGAGTATGTGAAGTCTTTTCAGAATTTTACCAAATCTCTCGAAGATTTTTTAACAATTGAACGAGGGGCGATCCTTCAACAATTAGCCGCAGGTATTAAACAAATCCTTGACACTAGCTGCGAGGAATTGAATCAAGGGCAGAAAATATTAGAAGGTAAATTGACGATTTCTCAAGAAGATAATCCGAAAATATTTGAACAAATGGCAGAAGTTAGCGGCCGCGATGTGAAAATCAAAATTTTAGCTGATGAACTTATGGATAAATCTGTAGAAGAAACTCTTGAGTCTTGGAATCAATGGGTAGAAGGATTGGGAGAACGCCTAATTTCAAAAAGTGAGCAATGGACTTCTGAACATTCTCAGCGTTGGAGTCAAGATAAGTTTACTAAAGATTATGCAAATCAATTTGTGACAGACATCACGCAAGAAATTGATGATTGGGCCAATCAAAAATTACAGTTGATTTTAAAAGAAAATATAAGAGTTCTAGACAGCCAAATTAGTGAAGATATTTATGCAATACGGCAACAATTTCAACAATTTGACCAGCAACTCAGCACTAGCCTTATCGCTCAATTCAATAACTTAGCAACAGGAGGTAGTTTAGGCGGATTTGGCGCAAGTGGAAGCGGAATTGCTTCATCAATTGAGGAGATTGGAGGTGCGGGAGGGTTTCTTGGTGGTTTTGGTCTTGGTGGAGGCGTAATTGCTGGATTGCTTATATTTGCAGGAGTTGGCGCGATTGCAGTTATTGTGGCTGGTTTAGCTGCGGGTGTTGCTGGAGGTTTGGGCGGGATTTTTTTAGATGGCGATGAAGTTAAAGCTCAAATAAAGCAAAAAGTTTGTGAGTCAGGTTTTCAGAAGTTCGAGGAATCTTCACAGTCTATTTTTGATAAGATACAAGAAAGAATTATTGCAGTATTTGAGGAGCGCGTTGAGTCTAATAGTGATGTTATGTCAAAAGCTATCTCGCTGTGTGAAAATTTATTAGAACAGCAGCAAAGACGCGATCGACAAACTCAAAAACAATGCGAAGCTGAAAAAGTTTTACTTACCGATAAACGTCGCGAACTCGAAGATATCCGAAATCAAATGGAAACAATATTCAATCAAAGTACCTAATAGTTAACAAGGATGCGATCGACTCAAGGAGAGTAGTAAAGTAAAACAAAGTCCGCCTTTATTTACTTGCAGAACGCAGTAAAAGGCGGACTAATAAATAAGCATCTTTAAGCCGAATTGGTATTACTTAAAGATTCCCGCAACTGAGGGTGCTTTAGACTCTGCGATTTTAGGAGCCAAGATACTCTTGGCATAAATCTGAGGATTCTGTTGAGCTATTTGCACATACGATTCACGAACTTCGGCATTCACCGCCACAGTCGTTACATCGTAAACCTGTGTAGCCATTTTCGGATAGAAGCCAATGCCGATAATTGGCACCAAGAAACACGCAGCGATAAACACTTCGCGAGGTCTAGCATCGCTAAAAATAGCATCTCCAGGCAAAACGCAGCTATTACCAAAACAAGCCGCTTCCTGTTCTCCCGTATCTTTCAAATTACCATCAAGGTCACAGGTAGGTGCTACACCAGAATAGAATAACTGCCGTAACATTGATAGCAAATAAATCGGCGTTAAAATCAATCCCACTGCGGCTAAAAATACAGTAACAGCCCGGAAACTGGTGCTATAAATATCGCTGGTAGCCACACCCACAAATACCGAGAGTTCGCTAGCAAAACCGCTCATACCCGGAAGAGCGACAGATGCCATCACACCGATGGTAAATAAGGCAAAAACTTTGGGCATCACTTTACCAAGGTCGCCCATTTCTGCTAAGGCCATTGTGTGGGTACGGTCATAAGTTACGCCTGCTAAGAAGAATAATACAGAGGCGATTAAACCGTGAGAAAGCATCTGCAATAGTGCGCCATTGATTCCCAAGTCAGTGAAGGATGCAATACCTAATAATACGAATCCCATGTGAGAAACTGACGAGTAGGCTAGGCGGCGCTTCATATTGTCCTGAGCAAAGGAGTTAAACGCGCCATAGATAATATTGATCACGCCCAGCATTGCTAGAATCGGTGCAAAATAAACGTGGGCATCTGGTAGAAGCTGTAAATTTAAGCGAATCAGTCCGTATCCGCCCATTTTCAGCAATACGCCTGCCAAAATCATCGATACGGGAGAAGAAGCTTCACCGTGAGCGTCAGGTAGCCAGGTGTGGAGGGGGAAAATCGCCAGTTTAACGCCAAAGGCAATTAGCAATCCGGCGTAAAGCAGCAATTCTAAACCGAGGGGATAATTTTTTAGACCTAGTTCGACGATATCGAAGGTGATGTTACCACCGCCGTAGAATGCCATTGCTAGGCCAGCTACGAGAATAAATATAGATGCGGCTGCTGTATATATCAAAAATTTTGTAGCAGCGTACTGACGGTTTTTACCGCCCCAAATCGAGATCAGCAGGTAGACGGGAATCAGTTCTAGTTCCCACATGATGAATAGCAGCAGCACATCCTGGGCGACGAAGACCCCAATCTGCGCTGAGTACATCAATAGCATCAGGAAATAGAACAGGCGGGGTTTGCGATCGACTTCCCACGCTGCAAAAATCGAAAGTGTCGTCACCAGTCCAGCTAGAAGTACGAGAGGGAGTGAGAGCCCGTCTACGGAAACTGACCAGGAGAGACCGAACTGAGGTATC
>DATGYA010000578.1:0-1590 GCA_035298405.1 Kamptonema sp.
TCGGTTCGCCAAAATAATCAATATTAGAAACTTCTTTAGTTTCTTTAGGCGTTGCCGTCAGTCCAATTTGTGTTGCTGAGGAAAAATATTCGAGAATCTGTCGCCATGCGGAATCCTCGGCGGCGCTACCACGATGACACTCATCAATTACAATTAGATCAAAAAAATCGCGACTAAAATGTTTATAAATATTTTGGATATTTTCAGTACCAGTGACCGCCTGATATAGCGAAAGATAAATTTCGTAGGATTTATCCACCTGCCGATTTTTGATCTTGGTCATCGCCGCGCCAAAGGGTTTAAAATCATTAGTCATCGTTTGATCGACTAAAATATTGCGATCGGCTAAAAATAGAATCCGCTTTTTCTGCTTAGACTTCCACAACCGCCAAATAATTTGAAAGGCTGTAAAAGTTTTACCTGTCCCCGTTGCCATCACTAACAAGATCCGATTTTGCCCTTTCGCGATCGCTTCAATCGTTTTGTTAATCGCTAATAATTGATAGTAACGAGGAGTTTTGTTACTCCCATCGCTATAATAATCTTGAGTAACTAAACTTTGCTGTTGCTCAGTCAACCCTAGATGTATAGACCACCATTGCCAAAGCAGATCGACAGAAGGAAATTCTTCTAAACTAATTTCACGCTCAATAATTCCATCAGTAGCAATCTTATTATGAAATAAAAAGCCGTCACCATTGGAGCTAAATACAAAGGGAACCTTAAGAAGTTCAGCATAGCCAAGAGCTTGCTGCATCCCATCACCCATCGAATGATTATTATCCTTAGCTTCAATAACAGCAATCGGCATATTTGGCTTATAAAAAAGCACGTAGTCAGCACGCTTATTCTTAGCGCGTGCGTGCAGTTTTCCGCGAATAATAATCCGTCCATTGGTCAGGGTAAATTCCTCTCGCACTTGCGTTGCAATATCCCATCCCGCCCGTTGTAAAGCAGGAGTGATATATTTAGTGCAAATGTCCCGTTCAGAAAATTGCTTTTTATCCATACTTCAGTATTCTTTCAGCCCCTCGTAAATTTGGGTTTGTAATAACTAACTATGTATATAGATTGCCCCTATGAATTAAGCTATTAAGCTGATTTTTGATATGCAGCTAATTCTCCCAATGTTTTTAGACAGCGATAGTGCTGGCGCACTCGCAGGGCTTCGCATCTCCCATTCTCCCACAGCGCAGGCATCTTGAATCGTTTCTATATACTAATGATAATGATTATACTCTCACTCCCAGGCGATCGCACTCCCTTGGTACCTGAATCTTAAACAGCTTTAGCCACCAGCAACGGAATCTCAATTATAAACTCTGCTCCCTCTCCTGGTGCAGAAATACACTTCAACTTTCCCCCATGTTTTTGAGTGACAATGCTATGGGAAATTGATAGCCCCAAACCCGTACCCTGGCCGACAGACTTCGTAGTAAAGAAAGGGTCAAACAAACGCGGCTGCAATGCTAAAGGTATACCTGGGCCGTTATCAGCAATCCGAATTAACACTGTACGATCATTACTAACTTGCGTATTAATCCGAATGGTAGGACTCGTAAAATTTTCCTTCCTACTTTTTAGTTTTTT
>DATGYA010000579.1:0-7148 GCA_035298405.1 Kamptonema sp.
GATTATATTGGGCAAAAAGATTTAAAAGAGTTTTTGGCGATCGCGCTGCAAGCGGCCAAGTCCAGAAATGAACCGCTGGATCACTTATTATTGTACGGCCCGCCGGGATTGGGCAAAACTACGATGTCGCTGATTATTGCTGAGGAAATGGGTGTTAGTTGCAAGATTACCACCGCCCCTGCATTAGAAAAACCGCGAGATATTGTAGGATTGCTAGTTAGTCTCAAGGCGGGAGATGTTCTTTTTCTAGATGAAATTCATCGCCTCTCGAAGGTAGCAGAAGAAATCCTTTATCCGGCAATGGAAGACTGCCGTTTAGATATTACTATCGGTCAGGGTAAGACTGCCAAAACGCGCAGCATTCCTTTGAAACCTTTTACTTTGGTGGGGGCGACTACGAAAGTGGGATCGCTAACTGCGCCGTTGCGCGATCGCTTCGGATTTATCCAAAGATTACGCTTTTACGAATTAGATGAATTAACTTTAATTATCCAAAGAAGTGCTCAAGTTCTTGATACGGCGATTACTCAAGAAGGAGCCCAAGAAATTGCCCGCCGCTCTCGCGGAACTCCCCGTATTGCTAACCGCTTGCTCAGACGAGTACGAGATTACAGCGAGGTCAAAGGCTTGACACCCATTGATGCCGAAGTTGCCTCAATTTCCCTCGAACTTTTTAATGTCGATCCTTTAGGTTTAGATTGGACGGATCGGCTAATTCTCAGCAGAATGATTGAAAGTTTTAACGGTGGCCCAGTTGGTTTAGAAACTATCGCTGCGGCTACAGGTGAAGACTCCCAAACTATTGAGGAAGTTTGCGAACCTTATTTGATGCAAATTGGATTTATGCAGCGGACAAATCGCGGCAGGATCGCAACGCCTGCTGCCTGGAAACATTTGGGTTATATTGACGCGGAGGAATAGAAAATGGTACAAACACCTGCCAAAAATCTCACGCTGGAAGAGTTCTTAAAACTGCCAGAAACTAAGCCTGCCAGTGAATATATTAATGGTCAAATTATTAAGAAACCAATGCCACAAGGAAAACATAGCATTCTCCGAGGTGAACTGTTAACAGCTATTAATGCCGTAGTTGAACCTCAGCGAATTGCCCTAGCATTTCCCGAATTGCGGTGTAGCTTTGGTGGTCGAGCAATTGTGCCAAATGTGACAGTTTTCGTCTGGGAAAGGATACCTATTGATGACAAGGGCGATATTGCTAATGTATTCCCCATTTATCCAGATTGGACGATTGAAATTCTGTCTCCCGATCGAAGTCAAACGAAGGTGACTGGTAATATTTTGCATTGTTTAAAACATGGTAGCCGATTGGGTTGGCTCCTCGATCCAGATGTGCGATCGGTGTTGGTTTATTCGCCTGGGAAACAACCAGAATTGTTGGCTGAGGATGGGGATGTATTGCCAGTTCCAGACTTAGTTAAATTGCATTTAACGGTGGGTGATGTGTTTGGGTGGTTGAAGTTGGGAGGGGGTTAGGGAAATTGGGCGATCGCGAAGCCCTTTTCTGTTAACAAAATCCCTACTTATCGCTTCCTTATTTAAAAACTGTCCGAAGTATTGATATTATTATAATTTTTATGCTCTAATACAGTCAATCAAATAGCTAATCCAATGTCACAACTCATTCCCCAAATTAGTGTCGAAGAACTAGGCCGCCGTCTCCAAGAAGACTCACCAGAAAAATTGCAACTTATAGACGTGCGAGAACCCTACGAAATTGCGATCGCCTCCCTACCAGGCTTTCAATTCTTCCCCTTAAGCGAATTTGGCGAATGGTCAAGTCAAATTCCCACCCGCCTAGATCCTCATGCAGAAACCCTAGTTTTGTGCCATCATGGAGTGCGATCTGCCCAAATGTGCGATTGGTTGGCAGATCAAGGCTTCACCAACGTCAAAAACATCGCAGGTGGTATCGATTACTACTCAATTAAAGTCGATCGCGCCATCCCCCGTTATTAGCCAAACATCTGTTATGGTGAGATTAACAACACAGAGTTTCTGGCTTGAGAGAGGCAGCTTCTTTAAAAATCTAATTCTGCTTAAATGCCTGTGCCCGTGAATCTTACCGATCGCCAACAACGTATCCTTTGGGCAACGGTTCGCCACTATATAACTACAGCAGAACCTGTTGGCTCAAAAGCTTTGGTTGATGAATACAACCTCAGTGTCAGTCCCGCTACCATTCGCAATGCGATGGGAGTCTTAGAAAAAGCTGGACTACTCTATCAACCCCATACCTCCGCCGGACGAGTTCCCTCTGACTCAGGCTACCGTATTTATGTAGACCAGCTCATTACTCCCTCAGAGAAATTAGGTGGTAAAGTCGAGCAGGTACTAGACCAGCTCAACTGGTCTGACGGTCGCATGGAAGCACTACTCAGGGGTGCGGCCCAAATCCTGGCAACAGTTAGCGGCTATATCGCCCTGATCACCCTTCCACAAACCAATACAGCTTGTTTGCGGCACGTCCAACTGGTGCAAATTGACCCCAAACAGGTGATGTTGATTGTAGTCACCGATAACTACGAAACACAGTCAGTATTAATGAAGTTGCCCCAAGTTGGAAATGGTGAAACTAGCGATACGCCTGGGTCAGAAGATGCAGAAATAGTCGATCGCGAATTACAAATATTATCCAATTTTCTCAACAGTCAACTACGGGGGCGATCGCTATCAGAACTGTCAGTCATCGATGCTAGCGAACTAGGCAGAGAATTTGAACGCTATGCAGAATTGTTAAAAACCTTACTCTCAGACTTGAGCCGTAAAGCCGAAACTCCCAGCTACACCCGTATTCTGATTAGCGGTTTAGCAGAAGTTTTGCGGCTACCAGAATTTTCTCAACTGCAACAAGTTCAAACCATCATCCAACTACTCGAACAAGAACAAGAGCAACTTTGGCCTTTAATATTTCAATCTAATGACTCAGAAACGCCCGGTAAGCGGGTGACTGTGAGAATTGGTTCAGAAAACACCTTAGAACCGATCCGCAGTTGTACGCTGATTTCTTCGACTTATCGGCGAGGTTCAGTACCAGTGGGAAGCGTCGGAGTTTTGGGGCCAACGCGGATGGTTTATGAAAATGCGATCGCTGTAGTAGAAGCCGCCGCAGATTATTTGAGCGAGGCGATCGGCGGAAATAAAGCAAATTATCCTGAAAGTCATCCGCAGTTTGGGAATACAAAAGTCATAGATGCACCCTGATTTAACGCCCCAAGCCAAACCAGCCTGGGGTTTTTTATTGGCAGCAAATCTTAAAATAATTCCTAATCAATCAAACTTAATTTTTAATTTTTAATTTTTAATTTTTAATTGTGTAAAGTCAGGTTAAGACTCTTATCAAAATGTGTAGAACTAAACCCAAAACTCAAATAAACCCTTAACCTAGAGATTTATAGTAACGCAGCATCAGAATTTGTCAGGAACTCAGGGCATTAGCCAACTGAGCTTGTAAGGAATTGCCAGCTATTCTGACCAGCCTAAGTCTTAACTGACTACGTTATTTGGGTCACGACACCGGGCGAATCCGAAGCTAGTTCCCTGCTCTGTCGTTTGCAATTAAACAGTTCTAAAGTCACTGGAACAGTGTTGCAAGCCTAACAAGCCCTGATAACATTGGCGAAGCTAACATTACTCGCAAGAGAAAACCGGAGGGCAACCATACCCTCCACCCCGCAAGGGGATTCACGGTGGTTAAAACCACCCGTGTCGTTTCCCTCTCAGGTCTAAAGACTCGCTCGTTTCCCACTTACCGAACTTTTTTTATGAATAACCTTCAGAACTATCGCCTCAGATGTACCCTAACCTTCGGTGACATCTACGGTCAAATCATCATTTGGCTAATTGTCATCTTCCTGAGTTTAGCCTCCGCACTAGCATTGTGGAGCAGCGTCCGTCAAATCTACGCCCTAGCTACTGTGGGTCTAATTCTAGTGCTATCTCTGCCCTTCTTACTGTTTGCCTTCGTCACCACCCTGCTAAATCACATCGAAGTAACAGCGATCGATCCAGCCACTGAACCCAAACCTTCTGCAAGTGGAACTATGCCCAATCAGAAACCAGCCCAAGCCATCGGCTGATTCAATTTTAGTTGAATCTGTGAAATCCAAAAAACGAAAAAATTTCCCTGCCTTTCGGTAGGGAGTTTTTTTGTACCCGACGATCTAAGAATAGGAGAACAGCTCAAAATCAGCCTAGAAATCTTAGAGTCAGGCATCGCTAGAGTGATGAGTTAGTTTAACTGGAAGATGAAGTATCCAATGTACGCACAACATCTGGAAAGCCAAAGATATTACAGTTATGACACAGAGTTGATTTACCTGTGGGTGCAGCGAAAAGCCCCTCAGATTCAACACTCTTGCTGGCTGGCGGCTAATGAATTCCGGCTGTTTACAAGAAAACCTTTAGCACAAGTTACTCCTGCGGATATTAGGGCTTTCGCAGTTGGTCTGAAAGCCCGGAAACTGCCATCCCAAAGCTGCAAGCAGAGGTTATCAGCAGTCAAGTCTCTGCTGAGTTATGGTAGTAAAATGGGGATGTTGCCGAAATTTCCCTGGCAAGGGGGGGTAACTCGTCAACAGAAATTGCGATCGCTGGCAGCAAAATTTCTAGACTCTCCTGTGCGTTTCGGGTTTTCATGGACTTTGTGCGTTGGCTTATTCTTTGGCTTAGGTTTGATTGCCCCGCGACTGTTAAATCAAGTTGCGATCGCATCAAGTTTTCTGATCGAAAGAAGTAGGGAACCGCTAATGTCAGTTCATTCATCCACTCCCAGGCAAGAAGTTGCGATCGCCAATTCATCGAAGAAAAAAACATATCCCCTTCATCTCGTTCGCAGTAAAGCTTTTCTAGACACCATAGCTGTAGCAGAAGGTACAGATAGTCCCAACGGCTACCGAACTCAGTATACAGGCACTAAATTTTCCAGTTTCCGCGATCATCCCAGAGAGGTAAAGTGCGGTCGTAGGTACGGAAAAATGCTATGTTCAGACGCAGCGGGTCGATATCAATTTCTCAGCCCAACATGGGATCGCTTTGTCAAAAAGATTCGCATCAAAAATTTCACTCCCGCTAATCAAGACCGCGCGGCTTTAGAATTAATTCGGGAAAAAGGTGCTTTAGAGGATATCGAAGCAGGTAGATTTGAGATCGCCGTTAGCAAAGTTGCCCGTGTGTGGCCGTCTTTGCGTCGTTTTGGCAACGGATCGCTAGAAAAGTCAATGCCGAGGCTTAAACAAGTTTATCAACAGAAACTTTTATCAACAGAAACTAAAGAGCGATCGCACTAATTAAATACCTTTCTTATTCTCTTCCTCTTCCCTTTGCGCCCTCTGCGCCTTTGTGGTTCGTTCTTCCGAACTTAATAGAACCTAACTTACCATCATATTGTTTCTAATTAAATTGAAATTAAAAAACCGCAAAGGCGCAGAGAACACAGAGAAAGAGCAGAAAGAAAAATAACTCCAATGCGAACGAAATTGAGATCGTTCTCGAATTACGGTTAACTGCTAACTGTTACTGTTGCCAACTGTTTCTCCTTCACTTCCACCGGCGCACTTAACGCTTCTTCCAAATCAGCACACCCTAACTTTTCCTCCAAAATTGCCATCACTTCTCGACCGAAATCATTAGAATTTCGCTGCCAAGCATCTAAGCAAACTTGCCCAAAAAACGAACCAAAAGGCTCAGGATTCCATAACAACTTCCTAGCATTCCAAGGCATTAAACTCATTGGATCGTAACCAGGTTTAAGAATATCCTTCTTAAACGCATACTCTTCTAAAATAGTATGGGGCTGTAATCCAATAAAGAAAATTGCAGGTTCCACCTTGTCAGCACCAAAAATCCGCTCTAATTCCCGATGATAGGCAATAGTTTGGCGAATTGTATCAAAGGTTTCATCAATTACATTAAATGAGTAATTAACTGAAACTAAATCGTTAAAACCTGCGGCTTTTAAATCGCGACAATTTTCCAAAACCACTCGCAAATTATAACCCATTCGCATCTTCCTAACCAGTTCTTGGGAACCGCTAGTAATGCCAATTTCAAAATAATTCATCCCCGTTTTAGCCATTAATTCGCACAACTGCGGCGTTAAGTTATCTGCGCGAATATAAGCGGCCCAGTGAATATCAGTCATCCCAGCATCAAGGATTTTCTGTAACAACTCAACAGCATCATCTATGTATTTGCGAGCCGGGATAAATTGAGCATCGGTAAACCAGAAATTGCGAATACCTCGATCGTAGAGTTGGCGCATTTCTGCAACTACTTCATCGGCGGGATTAATCCGCACTTGCTTACCTTCAATTACTGTATAAATGCAGTAGCAGCAATTGTGAGGACAGCCGCGTTTAGTTTGTACGCCCACATAGAAATCTTGATCTTGAAGGTAATATTGTAATTCCGGCCAGATAGTGGCAATGTAATCGTAATTACAAGCGGTTTTTTCAATGTTGGCGGGTTTTTCGTGAATTAAGCGATCGCGCGGTGTAGTTTCGCCAACAACATAACACCGTTCGTTACTAAGATCCTCACCCCGCAGCAATTTTTCTAACAGCGCTTCTCCCTCACCTACGGAGACAATTGTACCCACAGGTAAACTGCGCCCCAATTGCTCGTAAAACACGCTGACAGCGCCACCCCCAACTACTAAACGTGCATCGGGATGATATTTTTGCGCCCGTTTCAACCCCCGTTTGATTAACCCTAAATTGCGCCAGAGTTCGGCATAGTAGGAAGTTGCTAATCGCAGGCCTCCTAATGCGCCGCGCATTTTAATTAAAGGATTTTTAGCATAATAAAACTCAAAGGCATTTTGAAGCGGATTCCCACCTCTACCACCAACTGGTGCGTAAATCTGAATATCTCGCCAAGAGAAAACTAGCAGCGTTGGCTGAAATTCATCTACACAGGCATCTAAAGCGCTATTAAAATCTAAAGGCGGCACTGCACCCAGATCGAAAATTCGCTGTTCCACGTCTGGAAATAGCTTGTGAACGTGATCTGAGAGGTATACAACCCCAATCGGGAAAATCGGATTGCAAGGGAGGCGAACGTAGAGGACTCGGTTTTCCATGATGTGTGGTATCGAAAAATTAGGAATTTTAGAGGGTTTTTTAATATTC
>DATGYA010000580.1:0-20827 GCA_035298405.1 Kamptonema sp.
TTATACCAATTCTCTAAATTAATGCTACAGTCTTGGGGCGGGTTTATTAATGTTATTTGTGGGTGGCAAATTTGATCGCGAACCCGCCCCTACCCAAACTGTAGCAAACTTTTAGAGAATTGGTATTACAAAGGGATCGTCATCATGGGCGATCGCTAGGACATGATACCACTTGCTATTTCTTCTTAATTTCATTTTATCTGCCAACAACAAAACTTGTTCCTGTGACTTCACCTTTAACAGTATCAATATCAATTAGAAACTGACCATTAACTCATTATTTATGATGGCTCAGATGATTTCTTACTGACTCATTCCCTACACTTAAATCTGTCCGCTTTTGCAATACCCAAAGGCTGATAATAGCTGCTAATCCCGATCCTAATGTGTCCATAATCACGTCAATGACTGTATCATCAACGCTGCCAATCACATCGGTTGTCAAAATTTTACCTGCTGACCATTCAGCGATTTCCCACAACGCTCCGATTGCGATACCAAAGCTGATAATTGTCAGTAAATATAGTAGTGTGTGTTGACGAAAAATCGGTAGCATGGGGCTATAGACCAAAAAACTCAGAGCTAGTGTAATTGAAAACATGGTGAACCCATGAACCAGCTCGTCATAAAGTCCAGGAGCGTAAAACCATCCCCACACCCAACCTCCAGCGTTGAGTAAAGCTGCGAGGACAAACAGAAAATCAAACAGGGTTGGTAGTTTGTCATCTTTCACCACAAACACAACAGAAACGATTAGAAAAATCGCTAGGGCGATCGCGTTTTGCCATTTTCCCTGAATCGCAGCGGCAAGAACAGCGATTCCAAGTAGCGTTTGCCCCATCCAGGCAGCAAAGCGGTATCCTTTCCAGTTGATAGACAGCATCTTTTCTCCTCATGTCAGGTTTGCCCGATCGCTTTCACGGCAGCTAGATAACGCTCTTTAATATCCTTGCAATCTAACTCTTCGGCGATTCCCTCCTGGCTGCCGCGCTCGATCGTGTTGGCATGACGCAACAGTGCGGCTCGGTCTGCTGTGGTATGGGTAAAAGGGGCAATGACGGCGATCGCTTCTAGCAACCGCATCGTAACTGCGACGCTGGTTTGACCATACTGCCGAATCTGATTAAAAGCAGCATCAGTCACATCTGCAAATGTCACGGGTTCTGCAATGACGCGCAGCTTATTTTGGCCATCATAACGATAAGCAGAGGGAATCTCTTTTTGTGCCAGGTGACAAAGCGCTGCACTGAGTTGATCGATACAGCGAATGGCTGTGAATGGGTCGTTAATGCCGGGTGAGAGGGCGCGAACTGCAATCTCAACCAGTTGGTTAATCGAAAACTCGACATCTTGCCGATCGGTACGCTGCGAACCCAAGACAAAGGCATCATTGATTTGTTTGACCAGCTTTTTGCTACCCGATTCTGCCGGATAAGCAAGTACCAGTGGACTTCCTTTAATCACAAAGTCTCCGGGGCGACGCTGAAGCTGAAGCAGGATATTAGTCTCTGTTGCAATTTGCATTAGCTGATCTGTATCGATCGCTTGCACATAGTTACTGCTATTAGCTTGTATGGCGATTGCCTCGCGATCGAAATTGGCGGGAATATCTGAAGTGAGTGGTTCTGCTTGATGCTTCGCTGCGCCGCGTCCTACCTGTTTGGGAAAGAGCCGATCGATCGCTTCATCTAGCTCACTTCCCACCTTAGAAATGACACGATCGACCTGGATTGAGGTGGCGGAATGGTGAATAAAATAGATTAAAACGCCAATACTGGCGATCGCCAATCCCAGCCCGCAGGTGACTGCAATATGTGGTACAAACTCATTCTCGGCAACACCATTGATGGTTCGCAGCACCATCAAACTGTAAACAAAGGTAGAGATGAAGGTACCTAATACGATTTGGTTGCCGGTATCTTGCATAAAGTTACGCAGCAGACGCGGGCCAAACTGCGAAGACGCAAGCTGAAGCGCCACTATGGTAATAGAGAAAGCAGTCGTGGCAACAGTCACCATTGAACCTGCGATCGCAGAGAGAATGGCCCGTGAACCATTGGGCCCCAGGGCATACGCCCAACCTAGATCGCTAATAATATCGGTTTCTAGCTGTTGGTCAATGCCAATAGTGACAAATGAAAGCCCGATCGCCAGCACAACCATCAGGGTCGGGATGAACCAGAAGCTAGAGTGCAGTGAGTCCAAAAGCTTGCTAAATTTGGTTCTCATTTGCTATTCCTCTGCTGCCTGACCCATTTCCCTGAACCTCGATCTCGGCAAGGCGGTTGAGCGAGCTACTGATGCTGCGTGGCTGTGGCACTTGACCTTTCCCAGCGGGCCAACCTTCCCGTTGACGAGTGCGATCGCCATCCGTTGCTTCAGTCTGGTCATGAAATAAAATTTGCTGCGTCGGGAAGGGCAGATCGATACCATTTGCCGTCAGCTTGTTTTTAATGTTAGTCAACACTCGATCTTGCAGATCCAGCACATTTGCACGACGAGGGGGTTGCACCCACCAACGAGCGCGAATATTGACAGTGCTGCCTGCCAATTCAACCACGATCGCATCAGGAGCAGGAGTTTCCAACACCCCATCTGTTTCATGTATTGCCTCTAGAATAAACCGTCGTGCTTCGTCAATATCGTCACCATAGCCAATGCCAATGTCATACTGCAAACGGCGATTTTCATACGCAGTATTAACCGTGACAGAATTTGTAAATAGCTCAGAATTTGGGATTACAATCCGCCGCCCATCATAAGTTTTAATCATCGTGGCGCGGGTTTGAATATTTTCTACAGTCCCTTCAAAATCTTTGAAAACGATTTGATCGTCGATTTGGAAAGGTTCAGTTAATAGAATTAAAATACCCGCTAGAAAGTTTTGTAAAATATCTCGAAACGCAAAGCCGATCGCTACACCACTGATTCCGAGTAGCTGTACGAGATCGCTGGCTTTAAGCGATGGAATCACGATCGACAGCGCAGTAAATAAGCCCACTAAGATAGTTATTCCTTGTGCCAACCGCCCCAGCACCATTCCCAGGTTGCGAGCTTGACGGCGATCGCGCGTCAAGTTTCTAACTACTTTCTTAATCGCTCTAGCTACGAAGAAAAAAATCGCAAAGACAATCAATGCCAACACCATATTTGGCAACAAAATGATAAAGCCATTCAGCATTGCCTGCATCTTGTCTAAAAGAGTTGATATTTCTTCACTCATTGCACGATCGTCATAGAAAGTACCTGTACGTTAATGGAAATTAGGAGAACTAACTTCTCTCTAAAGTTGTGAATTCTCCTGTCTCAAGCTCTGAATCTCAGTTCGCAAGGCTGTAATTTCCTCTCGCAGGGCATCGATCGATTTTGCTCCGATAATCTCTGCTTCATCATCGTCAGCATCTTGTCCGATAAAGAATGTGGCTAACGTTGCTGTTACATAGCCAAATACAGCAAACGCATACAGCGCCAGCAGAAAACAAAGGATGCGACCTTCTGCCGTTTTGGGAAAGTAGTCCGATCCCATTGTGGTCATCAGCATTGCTGTCCACCAAAGCGCAGTGCTGTAGCTGTCAAATCCGGGCAAATTTGGAGCATCTTGCTCAAAAGCATACATTCCGGCAGCCCCAGCCAGTGTAATGATTGCTGTCGTCATCATCACGTAGCCAAAGCCACGCCGCGCAAAGTTGCCTGCGAGCGATCGCATACTGTGATTGGTGCGAGTCATCACCCGCAACAACTGTAAGCCTCGAACTGCTCGCGTAGTTTGTAAAATTCGCATCACCCGCGCAAACCGCAACACGCGCAAGGCAGGTAAAAGTAGTGAAATTGCTGTAATCAAGTTTGTTTTAAGATAAGTAGCCTTGCGGGGCGCAAGCGATAGTCTAAGAATAAATTCCAGAATAAACACGCCCCAAATGACGATGCTAATTGCATCTAAAAGAGGAGTCAGTCCCCAAGTCAGTTCCACTACAAATAGACCGAGCCAAGCAAAACTCAACAACAGCATTGGCAGTTCCAGCCAATCTTCAAGCTGCTGCAAGATTTGCTGTTGCTCGTGTTCTATTGCTTGCTTTTCGGATCGATCCAAGGGGTTCATCACGATGATTTAAAGTTATGGTTTAACAGCAGGTGTTTCCAGCACAATTACGTTAACCAGGGGCATCGCCTTGAAACCTTGTGCTAACAGAAGCGTTGTTCCAATTCTTGAGGATCAAGTTATTAGTTCATTGAAGCTGAGCCTATTGGTGAATTAACGATGCAGCCATTCAAACACGCTCAGAGAAGCAACAGTACCCACAAAGTGGGCAGCAATGCCGCTCATGTTTGCCATTCCCACGATGATATCGAGCGAACGAATCACACGAGTTGGGTTGTAAATAGCAACACCTTGGGGCTGAGCGATCGCTTTGGAGAACAGTATCCCTAACGTCGCGCCTCCACCTAAGATCGTCAGCAGCATTCCAACTAGACCGACGATCGCGCTTAAACGTAGAACGTTCATAACCTCCGATTTCGCAGGATGTTTCATGGTGTCTGCATGGCGCAACCGTTTGGCAAATCGTGTTTGACGAAAAGCAAGGTAAATTCCCACCAGCAGCGCCAGAAGGCCACAGACTGCCCAAAAGATGCCAATTCCAATGCCTGGAGTAATACCTCGGTTGAGATCCGCGCCAATACCGGGAGCCACACCAGGTGGAAGTACAGTCGCCTGACTGAATTTTCGACCCGCGATCGCGAACACAACCATCAATAAAGCAATTGCGCCAAAGCCAATTTGGGCAAAGAGTCCAATCCATGCAGTTAGGCGCAAAACATTGCCGATTTTTTCGGGTTTCGACTCCCGTGATTGTCTTTCAACCCTTTGCATAAAAGCTCTCCCTCGATAAGACTAACAATTAAGACTAACTACCCACTAAATATTGAGCCGCTGGTTGGTCTGCGATCGGTGCAGTTTTACCTTGACTGACAGAAGTGGTAACAAGATCAGGTGCAAGTGCGCCCACCGCGAGTCCTAAAGTGAGCAGTGTTACGCCTAACGTCGAGATGTACTGAAAACGAAGTTTCATTACTGTTCTCCTAAATTTGTCATTGCACCCAAACCTTAATCATTAATAGGATCAAAGTCATGTACCTTTTGAGCCAGATAAGTCATTAAACAGTTGCTAAATTTACTTTTTATATTGATGTCCCTCTTGAGATAGAACTAGATCTATTTCTTGCGGTAGAAATTGTTTAAGTTAAGCTGAATCAAAATTAGAAGGAATTAGAAGGTTGATAAACCTGAGTTCGATGAAGTGTAATCGCCACGAAACAAGGGACTTTTGGGCTGGCGATCGCGGCTTTCCAGTTACACTCAAGTTCCATATAAAATTACGATCTAATCAGTAAGCGTCAGCCTCCGCTTGTGAGACCCTCAAACTTTATCGAACTCATGTTGCTCGCGTAAAGAAACCGGATTTATCATAAAAATCTAAGATTTGAATACTAGATATCTACGAAGAAACCCGGTTTCTGTTTACACTATGCTAATTAATTGCTATATCTAATGTTTGCACTAGAAAAGCCCACTCATCGGCAAGTTCTTCAATAATTTTAGCTGTGGGTTTACCTGCTCCATGTCCGGCTTTGGTTTCTATGCGAATTAAGACTGGTTTTTCGCCTGCGTGCGCTACTTGTAAGGCGGCGGTAAATTTGAAACTGTGGGCGGGAACTACTCGGTCGTCATGGTCTGCTGTTGAGATCATTGTAGCTGGATAAGAGGTTCCGGGTTGGAGATTGTGCAGGGGAGAATACCCATAAAGAACTTTAAATTCTTCGGGGTTTTCGGGGGAACCGTACTCGGAACACCAGGCCCAACCAATGGTAAATTTGTGGAATCGTAACATATCCATGACTCCGACTGCTGGGAGTGCGGCTCCGAATAATTCGGGGCGTTGTGTCATGCAAGCTCCTACTAATAATCCGCCGTTACTTCCACCTGCGATCGCGAGTTTTGCGGATTGGGTGTACTTGTTTTCTATTAACCATTCCGCCGCTGCTATGAAGTCGTCAAACCCATTTTGTTTGTTTAATTTTGTGCCTGCTTGATGCCATTCTTCGCCGTATTCGCCACCGCCGCGTAAGTTGGCGATCGCGTAAATTCCTCCCATTTCTAGCCAGACTACTGTACTTACAGAGAAATAGGGCGTGATTGATGCGCCAAAACCACCATATCCATAAAGATATGTGGGGTTATTGCCATCTAATGGTAATCCTTTTTTATGGGTGATGAACATTGGCACTTTTGTGCCGTCTTTGCTGCTGTAAAATACTTGTTTTGTTTCGTAGTCTTCGGGATTAAAATCAACTTGAGGCTGGCGATAAATCGTACTTTCACCTGTCACCATGTCGTAGTGATAGATGGTATTAGGATTTGTAAAACTGGTGTAAACATAAAAGGTTTCGGTATCGTGGCGTTTGCCACCAAATCCTCCGGCAGAACCTATTCCTGGTAAGGCTATTTCTCTAACAAAACTACCTTCTAAATTAAAGATTTTAATCTGAGTATAAGCGTCTTTTAGGTAAGAGCTAACGAATTGATTATTGAGAATACCTATACTTTGAAGCGTTTCGGCGGCTTGAGGTATAATTTCTGTGCTGGTTTTGGTTTTGGTGTCGATAGCTATGACGCGGCGGCGGGGTGCATCTAGGTCGGTTTGAAACCAAAATATGTCGCCTTCGTTGTCGATGAATCCGTATTCAGCATCAAACTCATTAATCAGTTCTATGACCTTAGCTTCTGGGTTGGTCAAATCTTTGTAAAAAATCAAGTTTTGTGGGTCTGTACCTCGCCAAACTGAAATTATTAAATATTTTCCGTCTTCGCTAACACCGGCGCTGAATCCCCATTCTTTTTGATCTGAACGTTCATAAATTAGCTGGTCTTCGGATTGAGGTGTGCCGAGACGGTGGTAGTACAATTTTTGGTAATAGTTAACGTCTTCTACTTTTGCTTTTTCGTTGGGTTCGTCGTAGCGGCTGTAAAAAATGCCTTGGTGGTCGTGGGTCCAAGATGCACCAGAGAATTTGATCCATTTTAAATGATCTGATAAATCTTTGCCGGTTTCGACATCGCGGATTTTCCACTCTTGCCAATCGGAACCGGAAGCAGATAAACCATAGGCCATTAGTTTCCCATTTTCACTGATGGCTATGCCAGAAAGGGCGACGGTTCCATCTTCGGAGAGGGTGTTGGGGTCTATTAAAATGCTGGCTTCGCCGTCGAGGGAGGTTAAAGTGTAGAGGACGGATTGGTTTTGGAGGCCGTCATTTTTGAAGTAGAAGTAGCGATCGCCTTCTTTGAATGGGATGCTATATTTTTCGTAGTCCCACAGTTGAGTTAGTCGCTGTTTAATTTTTTCGCGGGCGGGAATTTTGCTGAGGTAGGTTAAGGTAACTTGGTTTTGGGATTCTATCCAAGCTTGAGTTTCCTCTGAGTCGGGATCTTCTAGCCAGCGGTAAGGGTCTGCAACTTTTGTGCCATGATATTCATCGATTTGTTCGATTTTGCGGCTGGTGGGGTAGGCTAGGGGTTGATTGCGATCGGACATGATTTTGGGGTAGAGGCAATAATTTACAGTTTAGCGCTTGTTGGAGACACTGTGATTTGTAAATGGGATATTGGCTGCCCAAAACTCATCGAGTTGGATAAATTGTTATATAATCCTTCTTTACTTTGCTGTCTAACTGTTCAAAAATACCTCATGTATAATAGTCCTTAATATAGTTTCACTGCAACTCGCCATGAATCAACTACCGAATCAAACACCCGATCCTTTCGATACAAACCAACCATCTAATCGGTTTGACCCGCAAAATTTAGGTAATGAACTTAATAGCCAAAATGGAAATTTATCACCCAGAGGCTACCACCCTAATACTAAAAAAGTTTTGCAAAAGGTGTTCATCACTTTGGTGGTGGTTGGTGTAATCTTTGGGGGACTTCTATCTATAGGAATTCTGAAGCTGATGCAACATTATGGATTGACAAATGTCCCTCCAAGGGAACAAAAGGCCAATTAATATTTTTATCAAATGTCACCTTCACAGGGCGATCGCAGATTTTGCCGCTATTGACCGATAAAAATCCTCTCCCTCTTGGTTTCTTTCCTATGCCATACAGCCAATTTACCACCATTGGTAAAGTAAAAGCGGCTTTGTTGTTCGCGGTTTGGGAGGGCTTAGGCTTCCTGCCGTCCCTCCCCTCCCCGATCGCGCCTTCGGATGTTTTGGCAGGTACTATTCTTAAAGCAGCTTGCCAATTGTGGCAATATTTCGATCTGCGTTATGGGAATCCCCAGTCATCTAAGTGCGCGATCGCACTTCTTTCTGGATTGGGCAAGGCTTAGCCAGCTCGACAAAATTAGCTAATAGTGTTATTGATATTAAATATTCGCTTAGGGGGTGTCACCCCTCAGTAGGGTGCGGGAAATTTAGGATTGAAACTTGACTTTATATGAAAAGTATGCTTTCGCTGCTTGGGAATACAGCAGGAGTTGGCATCTGCGTAAAGGATGAGCAAAGGCATTTTGTTCAAGTTAACAGGAGGAAGGAGACTTGAGCGAACTAGCTATACCCGCAGGTGGGGAAAGGCGATCGCGCTTTTCGACATTGGAAGCTGAAATTGGACTCGCGATCGCGCAGAGTACCACTTTGCCTGAAATCCTCAACCGCTGCACCGAGGCAATGCTGGCACACTTAGATGCTACTTTTGCTGGCATCTGGACATTGAATAGATCGACGCGCTTTCTAGAACTACAAGCATTTGCAGGCGAACAGCCATCTACCGCAGAATTGGGCGATCGCATTCCTTTTGGTATCTCCACTATCGGGTTTGTCGCTCAACATCAGCAACCTTATATCGGGCTTACTCCAGAAAATCACACTTTAGTGGGCTATCCCCTGATTGTAGAAGATCGCCTAGTCGGGGTGGTCGTGGTAGCGTGCCAGCAACCGATGACTGAAAAGGTTGTCGTCGATTTGCTAGGTTGGGCCGGGAATGCGATCGCAGTAGCAATTGACCGCGCGCGATCGTGGGCTGGGCGAGAATCCTTACTATTTAGGCTTGCCAGTCAAATCCGTAATTCCTTAGAATTGAACACGATTTTAGAAACAACCGTGCAAGAAATTCACAACCTCTTGCAACTCGATTGGTGTTTGTTCATGTGGTATCAACCTGAAGGAATTAAAAATGAAAAATTAAAAATTAAAAATGAAGAAAGGGAAGAATTAAAAATTCAAAATGAAGAAATAGACCAAGAAGGTTCAGCTAATTATAGTTTTAACTCTGAGCTAAAATTGTCAAATCAAAATTCACAACTCAAAACTGAAAACTCCTATTGGGAAGTAGTTAAAGAAGCTAGAAATCCTAACTTGCCAACACTCATCGGTCGCTACCCTGCCCAAAAAGTCGGCTCCTTTACGGAGAAACTTTTAAACTTGGAAATAATCCGGCTGGATGATGTCGCAGCTCTGGAAGAGCCTGTGATGCGTCGATTTTTAATGTCTTGGGGCTACGCTTCAATATTAACACTGCCAATCCAGACGCATTCAGGCGCGATCGGCGCATTTAGCTGCGGAATGTATAGCACACCCAAGGGCGGCTTTCAACTGCGCTCTAACTTCGCTGATAGTGCGGCAAAACTTCGACCTTGGAGTGACTCTGAGGTAGAATTGCTGCGAGCGGTTGCCGATCAATTAGCGATCGCGATCGACCAAGCCGAACTTTACTCCCAAGCTCGTAATAATGCTGAAGTTGCCCAAGCCCAAGCTCAACAAATAGCTGAAACTTTACACAAATTACAGGCAACTCAAACACAACTAATTCAAACCGAAAAAATGTCTTCTTTAGGCAATATGGTTGCTGGCGTTGCTCATGAAATTAACAACCCAATCAACTTTATTTCGGGAAACCTCACCTATGCAATTGATTATATTAAAGACCTGCTAGATTTATTGCAGCTCTATCAAAAACACTGTCCCAATCCCGCTACCCAGATTCAGGAAAAAGCCAAATCAATAGATTTAGAATTTCTGACCATAGATTTGCCAAAACTCATCTCTTCGATGAAGTTAGGTACTGAAAGAATTAGTCAGATTGTGATGTCCTTACGGAATTTTTCTCGTCTCGATGAATCCGATAAAAAACCAGTTGATATTCACGAAGGTATAGACAGCACGCTGCTGATTTTACAGCACCGATTAAAGTCTACCTACGGTAATTTTGCCATTGAAATTGTCAAAGAATATGGCGATCTCCCCTTAGTAGAATGCTCTGCTGGACAGCTAAATCAAGTGTTTATGAACATTATTAGCAATGCCATTGATGCCCTAGAAAATCAAGCTCCACCCCGAATTATCACTATCAGAACTGCGGTGGTAAGTGGGGGAAGTGGGGTAAATTCTGTGTCAATAGCAGATGCTAAATTTGTATTAATTCGCATTTCTGACAATGGGCCAGGAATGGCTGAACCTATCATAAATCGGTCATTCGATCCATTCTTTACTACCAAACCTGTCGGTAAGGGAACGGGACTAGGATTATCTATTTCGCACCACATTGTAGTAGAAAAACACGGAGGAATCCTCAAATGCTTTTCCAAACCGGGAGAGGGAGCGGAGTTTTGGATTCAGATACCGCTATTATAGGGATTGTAGGACGCGATCGCGCGGCTATAAAACAGCTAGTTAAAAACTCTCACTTTTGGCTGATAAGTAAATCCACCTAATTAAACGTAAGAAGCGGATGGATAAAACCCTAGCTGTATAAGCATTTTTCCTTCTTCCTTCTTCCTTCTTCCTTCTTCCTTCTACTTAATGTGATATAATTTTGCTGGAAGCTTGCAAAGATTTCAGGAGTTACCCTCGCAGTATAATCGTCCTAGCTGGCGGTAAGGATACCCAAACATGAACGATACGCTCGTACAGTTATTTATTCAATTAATTGCTACTTATACAGGTTTACATATCCGCCCCCAAGATCGAGATGCTTTAGTTCAAAAAATAGCAATTCGGATGAAAGCTATTAAGTTAGTTATACCTGAGAAATATTATCAATTTTTAGAAATAGATACCGAAGAAAGTCAAACAGAATGGCGGAAGTTAATATTACTTTTAACGACCACTGAAAGTTATTTTTTACGAGATCGGGGGCAGTTTACTTTACTAGAAAAAGTTATTTTGCCGGAAATAATAGAGCGAGAAAATCAACTAAAAAATGGCTCTAGTTCGACGCGATCGCTCCGAATTTGGAGTGCAGGTTGCTCAACGGGTGAAGAACCTTATTCTTTAGCTATCCTCCTACAGAAACTCATTCCTGACTGGCAAGATTGGAATATCTTAATTTTAGGAACAGATATTAATGAAGAAGCCCTAGAAAAAGCAAAACATGGAATTTATAGCCCTTGGTCGTTTCGCCTTGTTAACTCTGGGCTTCAGCAGCAGTATTTTAATCAACATAAAGGTGAATGGGTAATTGATACTACATTGATTAAAAATGTAAAATTTAGATATGGAAACTTAGTAAAAGATGATTATCCAAATATAGGCGAAGATATCTATAATATGGACTTAATCCTTTGTAGGAATGTCTTTGTTTATTTTGAAGCGCACTATATTGCACTTGTTCTCAAAAAGTTTTATAATACCCTAAAAAATAGAGGATATTTAATTACGGGTCATGCTGAACTTCACGGTCAAGTTCTCGGTCAATTCCGGGCAAATGTTTTTCCAGAGTCAGTAGTTTATCAACGAAGTGAGTTAGCGCAAGAAGAACTCTCTAGAATCCCCCCATCTCTTTCTCATCAGGAGGAAGCTAATTCTAAATATAGGCAACAATTGACACAAATAGATATTAGAACGGCTCCTCAGCAACGAGCTGTTACCGAGCTAAAATCAACAAGCGAACTTTCTTACATCGAACCGAATATCTATCAGATAGGAGGAAAGGCACCATTATCGGCAACACTGCCCACAGCAGTCTTATCCCCAAGTAATAATTCAAAAGAGATAGCAATACCTCCAATCAAAGTTAGCGAACCTGTTCAGAAATTTTTACCTAAAATTTATAAGATAAATGAAGAGTGCGAAACGGAGAATCAGACTCCAATTTCATCTTCATTAACAGCATTAGAAAAGCAGAACATAGCAGTAGAAAATCTTCTGCAAGAGGCAGAAAATCATTTCAAAAATAAAGCTTACGATCGGGCTATTACAAAGGCAGAACAAGCGATTAATTTCTATCCTCATAATTTTGATGCTTATTATCTGCTAGCTGAGATATATGCAAATTTAGGTAAGTACGATCGGGCAATTAACTATTGTGAAGAAGCTCTCGAAATCGATTCAATGTCAGTATTTCCTTATTACTTACTAGCTCATATTGCTGAAGAGAAAGGAGACTTAGAAAATACTAAAAGCTTTCTAAAAAAAATCATTTATATTTGTCCTTCTTTTATATCTGCCTATATTGAATTGGGAAACATATACAATAGAGAAGGCAATCTTAAAAGAGCAACAAAAATGTATGATACTTCCTGTGAGATTCTCAAAAATTTACCATCTGATACTTTAATAGAACAGCATGGTAAAATGACAGCCAATGAATTGCTAAAGTATGTCAAAGAAGTCTTGCTCAAATCATCTATTCAATAATTTTCCATATTAAACTATGAAAACTAAACCGTATCTTATCTTCGGACAGAACGGTTCTCTCTACGGTGTAGAAGCCACCTCCGTTCAAGAAATTTTCTTTATCCCAGAGTTAACACCCATCGCAGAATCTCCCCGCGATATTGTTGGGGTGATTAACTTACGGGGGGAAATTTTGCCTGTTATGGATCTTAATCTTCGCTTCGGATACCATTCTCAAGAATATGCTTTGACAGATAGCGTAATCGTCATAGAGTGGCAAGAATTTAGAGTTGGGATCATCGTTAACCAAGTTCGGGAAGTAGAAAATATATCTACAGAAGCAATAAAGACACAGCTATCTTACGGACGAGCAAATGCAAATAAATCTCACCAGTTTCTAGCTGGCATTGCCCAAATTGAAGCCGATATTATAATGCTGCTAAACTCTGAAAGTTTAATTTGCTATTCTCAGGAAAAATCAGAGGCATTCGAGCGAGTTAGCGAGGTGCAAGAGGAAAAATTAGACGCGGCGATAGATGGAAAATTTGTAATTGGAGAGGCTAGGTATTTTCGCGAACTGACAGCTTTCTCTCCTCATGCTACGCCGCAGGAAAAAGCTATTTTTCGAGAAAGAGCTAATAATTTAAGGTTGCAAGAGGGACTTGAGGATTTGGCTATAAATAAGTTACCGCTCGCAGTTATTGCTTTGAGAGGCGAATATTTTGGGTTAAATTTAGAGGTGGTGCGGGAGTTTACTGATATACAGAAATTTACACCAATTCCCTGCACTCCAGATTACATTTTGGGTAATATGAATTTACGGGGAGAAATTGTGACATTAATAGACATTAGTACTGCTTTAAATATACCGAACGCAGCAAGTTCTCTATCAAAAGCAATTGTAGTGCAAATTGCTGATATAGTTGCTGGTATAGTGGCTGATGAAGTATTGGATGTTATATATTTGAATAGTTCTGAACTTACTGCTGTTCCCACTGCCCTGCATTCCACTAATGATGAGTATTTGCGAGGAACTGCTCCCTATCGCGAAAAGATGATGACTATTTTGGATCTCCATAAAATGCTGACAAAAGGAGGATTAGTTGTGGATGAAGAAATCTAAAGTCAAACTGTAAAAACAAGGTAAAAAAGGAGAATCTGATGATATTTAATCAATTAAAAATCCAACGTCGGATGTTACTAGGATATGCAGCTCCCGCAGTTGTATATTTGGGATTAGCCGTCTTAACCTACTCAATTATAAATCAGACATTCAATACTTTTAAGGAAGTAGAAAGGGTGCAAAATATTATTATTAGTAATAATAATATGTTGCGTGGCACTGAGCAAATGATTCGGGATTTGCGAGGCTATATTATTAAAAGTGATGATGTTTTTTTGAGAGGGTATCAAACAGGATTGAAATTGGCTAAGACGAGTGCTAGCAGTGTTAAACCGCTGATTAGAATGCCAGAACAGTCAACCAGGTTAAGCAAAATGGTTGAACTTCTCAATGAATATTCTACTCAGGCAAATGAAAGTATTGGCTTAATCAAACAGAATAAAAAGCCGGAAGCGATTGCTTTATTCAACAAAGGAAAAGGCACTAATTTTGTTAAGGAATTTGATGAATTAAGCCGCCTATTTAGCGATACTGAGCAAAATTTTCTCAACCAAGAAATGAAAGAGGCTAAACAAAACTTAATCTTTTTGATTTCGTCGCTAGTAGTTGGTTCAGTATTGTTACTAATTTTTGATGTAGTTATTGCTTGGTTTATTTCGTCAGGTATTGCTCAAACAATTAATCAGGCAATTACCGCGATCGCGGCTTCCTCTACTGAAATCGCGGCAACAGTAGAGGAACAGGAACGCATGGCAACTCAGCAAGCAGCTTCAGTCAATCAAACCACCACCACAATGGATGAATTGGGCGCGTCTTCAAGGGCAACTGCACAACAGATAGAAAGTGCGGCTGGTGAAGCAAAGCAAGCTTTAAACCTTGCTGGAGGCGGAACAAAAGCTGTAAGTCAAACATTAGAAGCAATGGCAACACTGAAAATTAAAGTGACAGCGATGCAAGGGCAAATTATGCAATTGAGCGAACAAACCGATCAGATTGGTAATATCTCAACCTTAGTTAGCGATCTCGCAAATCAAACTAATATGCTGGCACTGAATGCCGCTGTTGAAGCAGTGCGAGCAGGGGAACATGGTAAAGGATTTGCCGTTGTTGCAGCAGAAATTCGCAAACTCGCCGATCAAAGTAAAAAATCAGCGGAGAAAATTAATCTGCTGGTTGCTGATATCCAAAGGGCAATTAATTCGACGGTGATGGTGACAGATGAGGGGAGTAAAACAGTGGCCGCCGGAGTAGATATTGCACAAGAAACAGCCAAAGCTTTTGCAGGTGTTGCCAATGCGATTAACAATGTGGTTTTGAGTTCTCAACAAATTTCTCTGAATGCTAAGCAACAAGTGATAGCAATTGAACAGGTAGTTGATGCGATGAACTCTCTCAATCAAGCAGCGGCTCAAACAGCTAGCGGTATCAGTCAAACTAAAGTTGGCACGCAGAAATTAAATGAAGCCGCGCTAGAACTTAAAGCAGTAGTCTAGTATCGATCGGCTAATCATTGTAGAGTCTTAATTTTGGGGTTATAATTTATAGTTAAGACCCAAAGTTAATCCCTATAAAGTGTTAGTACGGCTTGAGTTCTAAATTCTATAAGTTACGAGTTCAAGCTCTACTAAAAAAATACTTTGTTATGTCCACTTACTTAATTATTACTTAATGCCTAAAAAAATGAAATTAAGCACAAAGCTTTACTTAGGTTTTTTTATAATTCCCGCACTGATTCTAAGTGCTATAGCTATTTATTCTATTTCTTCATTTGCACGAATCGATCGACAAGTGGCTACTATATATGATGACCAAGTTATACCTTTACAAGAAATTAAACAAATTTCTGACAGCTATGCTATCTTGATTATCGATAGCGTTAATAAAGCTCACACTGGTTTACTAACTAATAATGAAGCACTCCAAGCGATTAATAAAGCAACACCAATTATTCGGGATGCTTGGAGTGCTTATCAAAGGACAAAATTAACATTTCAAGAGCAACTGTTGGTAGCAGAAATTGAGGATCTATTCCTGCCTGTAAATCAGCAAATTGAAACGCTCAAGCAAGTTTTAAATAGCCAAGAAAATTCTAGTTTAGATGCCTTTGATGGAGCTTTGTATAAAAATATCGATCCTCTCACTGCTAAACTTCAGGAGTTGAGCAATTTGCAAATAGTAATAGCCAAACAAGAGCGAGAAAAAGCTAATTTAGTTTATGCAGAAACCCTGCTAGTTTTTAAGCTTTTGTTGGTAACTGTAATGTTGATTGCTTCCCCTATTGGTTTTGTGTTCAGCCGTTCTATTCTTGCTGCATTTAAAGATACTCTTAATGCAGTTGTTGTAAATTCAACAGAGATGGCTATTGCTGCACAAGAACAGGAGCGAATTGCAGCACAGCAAGCATCGGCTGTAAATCAAACTACTGCGACAATGGATGAGTTAAATACTTCTTCAAAAGTTGCGGCGAACCAAGCTGAAACGGCAGCAGCAGGTGCTAAACAGGTGTTAGCTTTGGCTGTGGTTGGTAATCAGAAAGTGGCGCGATCGCTCTCTGAAATGGATGAGCTTAAACAAAAAATGACAGTAATGCAATCACAGATTTTGCAACTTAGCGAACAAACTAATCAAATAGGCAATATTTCCAGTTTAGTCAGTGATTTAGCTAACCAGACAAATATGCTTGCTCTTAACGCTGCGATCGAAGCTGTCCGGGCTGGAACTCAGGGTAAAGGATTTGCTGTTGTTACTGCCGAGATTCGTAAGCTTGCCGATCGAAGCCAGCAATCAGCTATTAAGATTAATGGCTTGGTTAAAGATATTAAGCAAGCCATTCATTCAACAGAAATAGTAACAGATGACAGTATGAAAGCTCTGGAAGAGGGAGCTAAAATATCTGAAGATACAGCCAAGGCTTTTGGTGGTGTTATGGCGGCAATTGACGACGTTGCCATCAGCGTTCAAACTATTTCGCTCAATGCTCAACAGCAAGCGATCGCTATTCAGCAAGTAGTCGAAGCCATGAGAATTCTCAACATAGCAGCAGCCCAAACCGCAAGCGGAATTGGTCAAGTTAAGATTGGTACGCAAAACTTGAATGAAACTGCGATCGCTCTCAAAGCTCTAGTTTAGTTAACTGTTAACTGTTCCCCATTACAATTACCAATTACCGACAATGATGATCGATGATGAAGAATTACGGAATGTCTTTAAAACAGCTAGTGAAGAACATCTACAGAAACTAGATGATGGGTTTCTATATTTAGAGAATCATCCCAATGACTCAGCTAATTTAGAAGAATTGTTGCGAGAAACCCACTCCCTTAAAGGCGATGCGGGAATGTTGGGCGTTAAAGATGTGTCAACACTGGCTCATCAGATAGAGCATATTTTAGGAAGCGTTAAACGCGGGGAAACAGTTTGGACTCTGGAAATAAGCGATCGCCTTTCTCAAGGTTTAAATGCCATCCGCAAACTCGTTAATGAAGCCGTTACGGGAGAACCTTCTGGCATCAATGCCTTTTATATCCTCGCGACTATGATGGGCGCGGCCACCGCACCGCAAGGGAACAGGGAAACAGAAGAAAAAAAGCAGGATCAAAACATAGAGAAAGAGGAAGATCAAAGCCTAATAACAGAGGGAAAAGAAATACAACCTACAAACTTGGGAGATCCTAATTTAAGAGATAACTCTTTAGTTTTAGAACCAAATTCTGTAGGACTAGATTTGGCAGAGAACTCTTCGCTATTACAGAATAACTCAGAAAAAGCTCAAATATCCCTACCAACTTCACTATTACAAACAAATCCCGAACAAAATCAACCCCAGTTAGCTACACAATCGACTGCCAACACCACATCTTCCTCCACTTATCGGATTGAAACTATTCGTGTTCCTACCAAAAATCTTGATGCTTTAATGACACAAGCAGGAGAACTCACAGTTACAAAAATTAGACTTACTCACCGACTATCGGAAATCGAAGAACTTACCACTTTGTGGGAAGATTGGAGCCGAGATGCGTTTCTCAATCGCTTTGTATTTAACCAAGTAGAAAGCCCCCAAAATATCTCTGGGCAAGATGTGACAATGGCGCAATTACATAAGTATCACCAATATGCAGAAGAACGTTTAGAATGCTTGGGAATTCTCATTAACCGCTTGAGAACGAGAGTTTATGAAGATACAGCAAGACTAGATGTAATTGCCGACGAATTAGAAGAGGGGATTCGTACTTTACGACTGCTGCCTTTGTCAACTATTTTTAATCTCTTTCCCCGGATGGTTAGAGACTTAGCTAGACAGGAAGGTAAAGAAGTAGAATTGATCGTTGAAGGTGGCGAAACCAGAGCTGACAAAAGAATTGTTGAAGAAATGAAAGACCCTTTGATGCACATGATTCGGAATGCGATCGATCATGGGATTGAGACACCAGACGAACGCGAAAAACAAGGTAAGCCTCGTCTCGCGACTATTCACCTTAAAGGTTACAATACTGCTACTAATATCATCATTGAAGTCACAGATGATGGTCAAGGATTAAACATGGAAAGTATCAAGCAAACCGCAATAAAGCGGAATATTTTAACCGAAGAAGAACTTGCCTCTATGACAGTTAAGCAAATCCAAAATCTAATTTTTTATTCGGGTTTTTCAACTCGCACCTTTGTTTCAGAAGTCTCTGGCAGAGGCGTAGGTTTAGATGTCGTTAGAACTAATGTAGAAGCTCTCAAAGGTACTATTCAAGTAGAATCAATAGCGGAAAAAGGATGTACTTTGCGGCTGCAAGTCGGTACTACTTTAGCGACTGCTCATGTATTGATTATAGCTGTTAACGATATTGCTTATGCCTTGCCAGTGGAATTTGTCCAAACCACTCTAATGGTATCAGAATCTGAGATTTTTCTCCTAGAAGGTAGGGAGACAATTCTTTTAGATGATCGACCAATATCTGTTACTAAACTATTAGATTTGCTAGAATTAGGTGAGGGCAAGGATCATTTATGGAAGCGAAAAGAGGGAAAGGGAGAAGCCAATGTGAAGCGTGAAAAATACCTTTCCAAATTCGCAATTATGAATTCTAAACAAATGCCTTGTATTATTGTGAAAGTTGGTGAAGATCGATTAGGCTTATTTGTGGATGCTCTGATCGATGAACAGGATGTTGTACTCAAACCACAAAGTAATTTGCTCAAGCGAGTTCGCAATGTTGCAGGCGCAACTATTTTAGGTACTGGTGAAGTTTGTATGGTGTTAAATCCTCAAGATTTGATTAAGTCTATACGCAAACAAGTTGTATCCCCAGCATCATTAAGTTCAATGACTGGACAAGGCGAGAGCTATAATGTTAGTAAAAAGCAAGTTATTCTGTTAGCAGAAGACTCAATCGCTATTCGCACTCAAGAAAAGAGAATCCTCGAAGCTGCGGGCTATGAAGTCGTAATTGCTGTGGATGGATTGGATGCTTACAATAAGTTAAAGGCTCGTGCTTTTGATGCTGTAGTTTCTGACGTACAGATGCCAAATTTAGATGGTTTGGGGCTGACTGCTAAGATTCGCCAACATAGAGAATATAGCGAGTTGCCGATTATTTTAGTTACGTCCTTAGCATCGAATGAAGATAGAAAAAGAGGTGCTGAAGCAGGGGCAAACGCTTATATTACAAAAGGAAGTTTTAATCAAGAGGTGTTGTTAGAAACTTTGAGAAGGTTGGTTTAGCACTTTTGAGAAGTATACTTAAGTAAGTAAAATTGAAACACCCGCCTAAATGGACTCCAGATGGCTCCTATTCGAGTTTTGTTAGTAGAGGATTCCCCCGTTGTTCTTATTGTCCTCCAAAGAATATTTGCCTCTTCGCCAGAAATTGAGGTTGTAGGAACTGCTCGCAACGGTTTAGAGGCATTGGAACTAATACCGGAAGTTCAGCCTGATGTAATCTGTACTGATTTTCACATGGCTAAAATGAATGGTTTGGAATTCATCAGGGAAGTTATGGTTAAGTTCCCACGACCAATTTTAGTAATTAGTGCTTCAGTTCAGGCTGAGGATACTTCTAATGTTTTTCAACTGCTCGAAGCGGGAGCTGTTGATGTTTTTCCTAAACCTACAAGCGGTCTTGCTTCTGATTATGAAGGGTTAAGGCGGGAGTTGACGGGAAAAATTAAAATACTCTCAGGGGTTAAGGTATTTACGCGACATCAAAGGAGAGGGGGAGCGGGGGAGAGGGGGAGCAGGGGAGATGGGGAGATGGGGAGACGGGGAGATGGGATAATTACTAATTATCAATTACCAATTAGTAATTACGAATCGAAGATTATTAAGGTTTTAGCTGTTGGTGCATCTACTGGTGGCCCCCAAGCTTTACACGCGATTATTTCCCAATTGCCTAATGATTTTCCAGTACCAGTAATTTGTATCCAGCACATCAGTGAAGGATTTTTAAAAGGTTTAGTCGATTGGTTGGATGGTGGGTCAAAACTACAAGTTAAAATTGCTGTTTCTGGGGAGTTGCCGCAAGCGGGCACTGTTTATTTTCCACCAGAAAAGCGCCATTTAGAGTTAAACAAATTAGGTCAATTTATTTATTCTAACGCACCGCCTGTAGGGGGACACTGCCCATCTATAACAGTAACATTTAAGTCGGTTGCTCATTTTTACGGTCAGGCAGCGGCGGGTGTGTTGCTGACAGGAATGGGGAGAGATGGTGCAGAGGGAATGCTGGCGATCGCGCAAGCTGGCGGTCTTACGATCGCTCAAGATGAGGCTAGCTGTATAGTATTCGGAATGCCCAAAGAAGCTATCGCTCTCGGTGCTGCTCAGCACGTATTACCAATTAGTGCGATCGCTCCTTTACTTCTAAAAAAAATTGGTAACTGTTAACTGTTAACTGTTAACTGTTAATTACTAAGAAGTTTTCTCTAGCCATTAGCAATTAGCCATTAGCCATTAACAAACTTGCCTACAACCAGGCGTAGTTGATCGGCATCAAAAGGCTTCGTCAAGTATTCCGTTGCTCCAGCCAAACGCCCCTGTAC
>DATGYA010000581.1:0-3405 GCA_035298405.1 Kamptonema sp.
GCAAGTCCTGCACCAGGAATTACAGACAAGGCTCAGATAGACGCTCTCAACCAAAAGCTTTATACCCAAATTAAGGATTCTTGGAAAACAACCCCGACTTTTACCGAGGATTTAGTTTACCGCGTCAAAGTAAAGGAAGACGGCACAATTTTGGAGTATGAAGCTACTAATAAACCAGCTAAAGATTTTGTTCAAGAAACTCCTTTAGCATCGGTGCAAAAATCCGTTAGCCCTGCATCAGATATTGCTGAAAAAACAGCAGAATTTCAGGTGACTTTCAGCGCCACCAATGGCGGCGCTGTCGATGTTAAACCTTGGTAATTGTTAGTAGTTAGTGGTTAGTGGTTAGTAAATATCGCATTTCTCAATTATATAGGTACGCAACTACCCCCCTAGCCCCCCTTGCCAAGGGGGGAACCCGAAAAGCCCGCTTTGCCGAGGGGGGGAACCCGAAAAGCCCGCTTTGCCAAGGGGGGAAACCCGAAAAGCCCGCTTGCCAAGGGGGGAAACTCGAAAAGCCCTCTTTCTAAGGGGCTTGGGGGTAGATATCTTGTACCTCAGAAGACAGAGAAAGGTTATATCTCTATAGGGCGAAGCATTCTAGTAGTAAATGTCTACCTCTAACCAATAAATTGTCTACTGGAATTCTTCGCCCCTACCACAAATTTGGTGATACCTCTAACAACTAACAACTAACAATTAACAACTAACAATTAACAATTAACAATTAACAATAAAAATATGGAAAGTATTAAAACTCTATGCCCCTACTGTGGTGTAGGCTGTGGTTTAGATGTGTCGGCACCCACTAAAGAAGGTCAAGCTTGGAAAGTAAAAGGCGATCGCGAACACCCTTCTAGTATGGGTATGGTTTGCGTTAAGGGAGCAACAGTCACAGAGTCAATTCAGCGCGATCGCCTGCTTTATCCGATGATGCGCGACTCCCTAGATGAACCTTTCCGCCGCGCTAGCTGGGACGAGGCTTTAAATGCAATTGTTAACCGCATTCAAACTGTACGCGCTACTAGCGGCCCAGATGCTCTTTGTATGTATGGTTCCGGTCAATTTGTAACTGAGGACTATTATGTTGCTCAGAAACTAATCAAAGGTTGTCTGGGAACTAATAATTTTGATGCCAATTCTCGACTCTGTATGTCTTCGGCAGTTTCTGGTTATATACAGAGTTTTGGTGCTGATGGCCCGCCTTGTTGCTATGATGATTTAGAGTTAACTGATTGTGCTTTTATCATTGGTAGCAATACCGCCGAATGCCACCCAATTATTTTTAATCGACTGGTGAAATACCACAAGAAAAATGCCGATGTTAAAATGATTGTGGTCGATCCGAGGCGAACTCCTACCGCTGAAGCGGCTGATTTACACTTAGCAATTAAACCGGGAACGGATATTGATTTACTGAATGGTATTGCTTATATACTACTGCAATGGGGTGATATTCACGCTCCGTTTATTGATGAATGTACTAAAAATTTTGCGGCTTTTACGGAGGTAATTAAATATTATCCGCCGCAATTTGTAGCTGATAGATGCGGCATTTCAGTTGATGAATTGAAGACGGCGGCCCGCTATTGGCAAGAATCCAAGCGAATTTTATCGCTGTGGTCAATGGGGATGAATCAGTCTTCTGAGGGGACGGCGAAGGTGCGATCGCTAATTAATTTGCACTTGATGACCGGTCAAATTGGTAAGCCAGGATGCGGCCCTTTTTCTCTTACTGGTCAACCGAATGCGATGGGAGGACGGGAAGCAGGAGGGCTTTCTCACATACTACCTGGTTATCGTTTGGTGAAAAGTGAGACCGATCGCGCAGAAGTTGAGCAGTTTTGGGGGTTGCCGGCGGGGAGTATTTCACCGATTCCGGGCCGCACAGCTTGGGAAATGATGACGGGTTTAGAAACGGGGGAAGTTGAGTTTCTATGGATTGCAGCCACTAATCCGGCGGTGAGTATGCCAGATTTGGAGCGGACTAAGGCGGCTTTGATGCGATCGCCTTTTACCGTGTATCAAGAGGCTTATTATCCAACGGAAACAGCACCTTTTGCTCACATACTGTTACCCGCGACGCAATGGAGTGAGAAGACGGGAATAATGACTAATTCCGAACGCAGGGTGACATTGTGTCCAGCTTTCCAGAAACCCCAGGGGGAAGCTTTGCAGGATTGGCAGATTTTTGCTGAGGTCGGCCGTCGCTTGGGTTTTGGGGATAAGTTTACTTTCCAGACTTCGGCTGAGGTACATAGTGAGTTTGTGCAGTTGACGCGGGGGCGACCTTGCGATATGTCTGGGATGAGTCACGATCGCCTGCGGAAAGAAGGGCCAATGCAGTGGCCGCTTTCGGAGAAGGAAGAAGGAAGAAGGAAGAAGGAAGAAGGAAGAGGGGAGAAGAAAGAAGGGAAAGAAGATAGCGATCGCAAGTTAGCTGCAAGTGAGAGACTTTACACGGATTGGAAGTTTCATACGCCTGATGGGAAGGCGAGATTTGCGGCTTGTCATTCGCGGGGGTTAGCGGAACCACCCGATCCAAATTATCCTTTGGTTTTGACTACGGGCCGACTTTATGGGCATTGGCACACATTGACGCGGACAGGTAGAACTGAGAAGATTAATCAGATGCACCCCGATCCCTTTATTGAGATTCATCCCAGGGATGCGGAGGCATTGGGAATTGAGAATGGGGTGATGGTGGAAGTGCGATCGCGCCGAGGAGTTTGTCGGTTTCCTGCTAAGATTACGAAAGCGATCGCGCCTGGGACGGTGTTTGTACCGATGCACTGGGGTAGTTTGTGGGCCGATGGTGCGGAGGCCAATATATTAACTCATCCTGAGAGTTGTCCCGATTCTCGACAGCCAGAGTTAAAAGCTTGTGCAGTGAATTTAGTGCCAATTCCGGTTGAAGTTGTAGCCGAGAAATCGCTGTTAATGGTTAATGATTAGACTTTTGTAAAAATATTCAGCCAAAATATTCTGGCGATTGAAATCGCGCCTATACAAACAAAGTCCGCCTACGCGGACTAATTGTGAGATTTTATAAGCTAATATAAAATTACCCTCAATTTGCTTTAGAAACCGGGATAATTTATACTTAAGACTACAAAAGGTTATCCTAAGCCCTATTTGTATCTACCTTTTATGACACAACCAAATATTCTGGAACTTGCTAAACAGTTAGATGCAAAGGCGATCGCGCTGCTGCTGAACCGTCAGCTACAACCCAAGGGCATTACTGCATAAATTAAAAGACGGCTACCCTCCAGGTCAACTCTATAACCAATTGTTTCAACAAAAAACATACCATAGAGTTGTTAACCAATAAAAAGCTGCACGTCAGAATCAAGTTTTGACGTGCAGCTTAAAAATGTTACTCAAGGCATTTAGCCTTAAATT
>DATGYA010000582.1:0-26253 GCA_035298405.1 Kamptonema sp.
AAAAAGGGCTGACTTCCCAGAATACCACGCTTCGTAACGCCGCCCTTTGGGCGGTAAAGAAACCGCCCAGAGGGCGGCGTTACGAAGTAAATTTAGGGGTTAAACAACCTCTACAAACACACCACTGCGGGCAAACTGTTCTTCATCAGGAGTAAAGTGTGGAGCTTTATCAACTAGATCGGGATCGAAGTAGTATGTATCCTGTAGGAAATTTCCGCCGATCGCAGCCTCCTCCAAATCCTTAATATAATCTTCTGCGATCGTACAGGCCGCCTTAATCCCTTCCACATCGGCTTTTTCCAAAAGCTTTTGCAAAGTAGTTCTCACAGCCGAAAGCCGCGATGCAGGCTTGAGCATCCCATAAAGACCATAGATGCGATCGGTGGAAATGCTGATATGTTTGAGTGCTTTGGCACGCGCTAACTCAGAGTCAAGACTCGGCCAATAGCGAGTAGTGTAGAAAGCTTTTTCATCCTTGTGATACCACTCTTCCGAACGAGCAATAGATGAAGACACAGTGTTGTGCAGTTTCCAGAAAAATAAGCGCAGAGAAGGGCCATCAACCACAGTAGAAAGCTTTGCTTCTAGGGATACCTTAAAGTCAGTAAGATTCACGTCGCGGCCCAGTACGAGGTACTCCACAGGGTACATTTCCACCTCCTTATTCTGCACAACATAGGCATTTAGATGGTGGCGACAATAGGGACAGGGGTACATCGTGGCAAACAGTTGAAAAAACTCCTTGAAAACGGCTACCAAGGCTTTTTGTTGATCGGGCGTTTTAGTAGATACAATTTCTGCACTGGTGTGGAAGAAACGCCAAACCGCAGGCCCGATATAGTATGGGAAACTGACTCGCATCTGAGCATCCTTGACATCGCTGCGGCCCAGGGGTATATCAATGAATGCTACATAATGGGAAAGTGCGCCAGAGTCGCGTCCAAACTCCTGGCGTTCCCGTCGTTTTTGCACCCCATTTAAGTAGTTGTGAGTCAAGCGCCAAGCTTGTTTAAGCATTAGTTTTTGTTGGGGAGTGCATTTGGAAAAGCCGTCTGCAACATCGGCACCATAAACGTTAAATTCCCCTGATTCCTTAGTAGATTGATACCACTTGTCTAAGGCTGCTTCGTCAGGAACGGTATTACTCTGGATATCGGCGACGGTATTGACGCTGAAAGCAGCCAACAGTTTTGGCATAAATTCTTCATACCAATAGGCTACTGGCATCATTGCACCATCGACTTGTTCGGAGGCATCAGAGAGGATGACGCGGTTCCACTTTTTGAGGTAATCTTTGGGATCTCCGGCTGATTGCTCTAGTTCTGGAGCAATCTCTTGATTGAGTTCCATCTTCCTGAGTCGGTTGAGCTCATTGATGGCAAGTACACCTTCAGCGACATCGCGCAAGTTGAGACGTTTTTTCTTGATGGTGATGGCAAACTCAACTCCAGCGGCAAACTTTTCTTTAACAGTGGCAGATTTACCTCGCGCCTCTAACATGGCTTTTTGTTCTGCCAACATTTCTGGGGTTTTTTCGATCGCCTTCCAATTCTTAATCCGGGCTTCTAGTCGGGCATACTCATTAGTAATTGATTCTACCACTGCATCCAGTAAGGGGTTGCAAGCTGGTTCGACGATTCCTAATCCTTTGTAAAGCGCGATCGCAGTCTTCACAAACCGCACGAAATCAGTGATTCTGTAGGGTAGATTTCTTACCCGCAAATGGGTTTCGTGGTTAGCAGAGAAACTTTCGCGAAAGCAGCGATAAGCCGCTCCCTGGATTAGGCGAAATAGACCAATTTGCATCTGTAAGCGCGATGTACCGCGCTTTGTCTCATTCTGTGGGTGTTTGGCGAGTAGTTCTGTCAGCCTTGCTACCTCTGCATCTATTTCGCTGGGTGTTTCCTGTGGTGTGGGTGTGGTGCTGGGTTCTACCTCGTTGGCGATCGTGGGTGTGCTTTCGGTGGCTGTTGTACTCCCATCAGTTGCCGTTGGCTGAGGTGAAGTGGTGGGGGGAATTGGTGAGTCTTTATAACCTGTGGCGATCTCAGACTCTTCGGGCACCAGTTTACAGAACTCTTCAAAGTCAATGGAGGCATCGCCATCATGATCGACTTCTTGTACTATCTCATTAAGTTCTTTATCTGTCAGCCCAAACTGACTCATCACACTACGCAACTCATTGGCAGTGATTTGACCGCTTCCGTTTTCATCAAAGACGGTAAATGCTAGTTTTAGGCGGCTGGTGCGATCGCCTTGTTGGGAGACAATTAACGCTTTAAACTCTTCAAAATCGATACTTCCCGACAGGTCAACATCTACTTCTTTAATCATGTCCCGCAGTTCTGTCTCGCTGGGGCTCTGTCCCAAGGATCGCATCACTTGACCCAGTTCTTCTGCTGAAATAGCACCGCTACCGTCCGCGTCAAACATTTTAAATGCTTCCCACAGCTTTTCTACTTCTTGCTCAGTCACTGGTGTTCTTTCAACTTCTACAGGTGTCATAATTATCTTCTCCAGAGTATTTGATGTAGAACTTATGCAGAGATAACCCTTCAACTCTTTTTTTAGAAAAGTTAGGGGTAGCTAAATTTCTTGAATGTGTAAGGTTGATTCTAGTTAGTTCTTACAATAGCAGAAATGTTACGGATCTCTAATCCGGCCAATTTTGCAGGGGATGGTTTGGAGACAGAAGCGATCGCCCCATACCTCCCTTCTTAAGGCAGAGCGTTTTCATTGCTCCTCTCAGCCTTATAGGGTGGAAACCCCTGACAACTTGACAAAATAGACGCTTTGGTATTAAATCCAGAGGTATCCAACTGAAATTAAATTCCTCGTTTTACCTTGACTTGATTTTATAATCATTACTTATGGTTATTTTATTTTAGTTGATGCTAACAATTTTTTGTTTTTGAGTAGCACTTAATTTTCTCCATTTTTATTGTTGAAATAATTTGCAATCAAAAAATACTAACCGTTATAAACGGTTAATTTTTGCAAAAAACTATTGACTTACCAAGAAAAATTTGAGGTGATTAATTATCTTATTTACCAATTACATTATGTATCTTGAAAAACAAAAGCCCTGTGATTACACTAAAAAAAATTATATCGCCTGTAGTATGGGAGCCGAAAGTTATTCTCTCAATCTATAATTTCGTGTGATGCACTTCACAAGTTGACTAAGAGAAATCAAATAACCATGGCAATAAAAACTAAAAGTTGTGCTACCCTACAATTCAAGCTAACACCAAATTTCTAATCCCTGGAGAGCGAACACTTTGCTAACCCAACCACCTCAAACTCCCGTAATTAAATGGTTCACCCTATCTCTCAATCTAATTACAGCTCTTTCTCTCTTGGGAACTACTAGCCAACCTAGTAGCGCCCAAACTCCTAAAGAAACTCCTAAAGATAGAGATATCAAAATCGGTGTGGTACAGAGATTTGGCACTAAACCAACGGATAAGCTGACGCTGAAAGCGACCCCAGGTTCAAGCCTAACTTTACGCTACCAAACTCCTAAAGGTATAGAAACTACTAACACGGCTAGTGTTAAGTTAGAAGTGGCGATGAAACCACTACCTGCGCCTGTAGTAGATGAGCGAGTTATACTGAGTGCTCACCGCAGTTTTGAGAGTGCAGAAGACAGTGCTAACCAATGGCGATCCAAGGGAATTGAAGTAGAAATTGCTCAACCGGAACGCTGGCAAGTTTGGGCAAAACGAGATGTTTATAAAACTCCTTTATTGCGAAGATTGCTGTTAGAAAGTTTACAAGCTCAAGGCAATAAAACGGCTTTTATCGATACAAAAATTCTTAAGCAAGTGCCGCAGGCATTTTGGGTACTAAATGGTTTCCGTTACAATCGTAATGAGTTGAAGGTGACTGCCGGAAATAATGCGATCGAGGTCGCGGAAGGAACTAATCCCACTCCTCAAGATTTTCGCCGATATGGGGGGACTCTACAACTTCAAACTAATGCTTACGGTACTTATACTTTAGTTAATGAAGTGCCTGTAGAAACTTATTTACGGGGAGTTGTACCCCATGAAATTGGGGCTTTTTCGCCCTACGCTTCGATTGAAGCTCAGACTATTTTGGCGAGAACTTATGCGCTGAGGAATGTGCGCCGTTTTGCTATTGATAATTATGAGTTGTGCGCGGATACAAATTGCCAAGTTTACAAGGGATTGACTGAGGTTTATCCTGAAACTGATAGAGCGATCGCGACTACTCGCGGTTTGGTGATAGTTTATAAAAATGAACTGGTGGACGCGCTTTATTCTGCTGCTAGCGGAGGAGTGACAGCGACTTTTGGGGATGTTTGGCACGGCCCAGAAAGACCTTATTTGCGAGCGGTGATTGACTCGCCAGGCAATGTTTGGGATTTATCTAAGCAGAGTTTGGCAGACGAACAAAATTTCCGCCGATTTATGAGTTTGAAGAAGGGATTTAATGAGGAAGGTTCGGATGCCTTTCGCTGGCGGGAGGAAACCACTTTGCCGGCGATGACTGCGTTTCTCAAGCAATATTTTCAGAAGAAACAGAGTCCTCTGGCTAATTTTAAAGCGATTCAGCAGGTATCTGTTACGGCGCGATCGCCTGCGGGTCGAGTTTTGAAAATGGTCGTGCAAACTGATGTGGGTAAAATTGAAATTGATAAAGATGAGATTCGCAATGCTTTTGAGCCGCCCATCAGTACACTATTTTATTTAGATCCAGTGTATAACCCCGATAAAACTCTTAAAGGATATGCTTTTGTCGGCGGCGGTTTCGGTCACGGTGTAGGAATGAGCCAAACTGGTTCTTATAATTTGGCTAAGTTAGGTTGGAGTAGCGATCGCATTCTCAGCTTTTATTTTCCCGGAACCACACTCCAACCACTCACCCCGTCTCTAACTTTTTGGCGCGAACCTGAACTTAAAACCCCGTAGTCACAGAGTGGGAACAAAAGCATCCCCTTTTGTAGTGGATACATCTTGCCCGCTATCCCTAAACGATCGCGGGCAAGATGCCCGCACTACAGATTGGCATTTTTACAAATTCGAGATGCTCGCGTGGGAACGACCCACCCTAAGACTAGAATTTAGTACAGAGCTTCTTCTTGGTGAGTTTCAATGGTACAGTCAGACTTCGGATAGGCGACACAGGTAAGGACAAATCCTGCCTCAATTTGGTCGTCATCCAAGAAAGATTGATCGCCTTGATCTACTTCACCCTTTACCAGTTTGCCAGCACAGGTAGAACAGGCACCTGCACGACAAGAGTAGGGCAGGTCAAGTCCTGCTTCTTCAGCAGCATCGAGAATGTATGTATCTTCCTCAACTTCAATTGTTTGGTTAATGCCTTCAGATTCGCTGATGAGCGTTACTTTATAGCTTGCCATGCACTGATCCTCTCAAAAAATTCTACAAAACCTATAAGCTTGCCTAATACAAACCTCAATGTTCTATTAGCCAGTGAGGTTTACACTTTGGCTCGTTCACTCTCTGATAGTAGGGGAAAGCAGGAATTTTGCAACACTGATTTACCAGATATTTTGAATGGGATTAGTTATAATTTTTTCTGATTTCATCCTGATTACTTATACTTATGCTATTTTTGGTATTTTGCCAATGACTCAGATGAATACTACCTCTGGTTTTTCGGTCAGTTCTCCGGTGAGGGTGGGCATTGTTGGTACTGGTTTTACCGCTAAACTCCGGGCGGAGGCCCTGGGAACCGATGGGGCGATCGCGCGCCTTGTCACTGTTGCAGGTCATAGCCCTGAGAGTACGAAGGCGTTTAGTGAAAAATTTCAGGTAGAACCGTCGGTATCTTGGCGGAAGCTGCTGGAGCGCGACGATGTAGATTTGGTAATCATCGGTACGGTAAATCGGGATCACGGTGCGATCGCCCGTGCGGCGTTGGAAAATGGTAAGCACGTAGTTGTCGAATATCCGTTAGCATTGGACGTATCTGAAGCTGAAGGCGCGATCGCTGCTTCACAGAAACAACAAAAATTGCTCCATGTAGAACACATTGAACTACTAGGCGGTTTGCACTCCTCCGTGAAAGCATCTTTGCCTGCGATCGGCAAAGTTTTCTCTGTTCGTTATGTCACCATCAATCCGCAGCATCCCGCACCTCGGAAATGGACTTATCAACATTCCCTATTTGGGTTTCCTTTTGTTGGGGCTCTTTCTCGACTACATCGATTGACCGATCTGTTTGGGGAAGTTGGTAGTGTTAGCTGTCAAAGTCAATTTTGGGATACAGAATCAGATTTTTATCAAGCTTGTTTTTGCAGCGCTCAGTTGCGTTTTACCAATGGCGTTATCGCTGAAGCTGTCTATGGGAAAGGAGAAACATTTTGGCAGTCGGAAAACACTTTTACTGTTTACGGTGAGGAAGGAACGCTGATTTTTACTCCAGAATCTGGTCAATTAATTAAGGGAGAAAATAGGCAAATTATTGAGGTTGGCACTCGTCGAGGTTTATTTGCTAAAGACACAGCGATGGTGTTAGATTATTTAATCAATGGTACGCCTTTATATCTGAGTTCAGCAGCTAGTTTGTACGCGCTAAAAGTTGCGGATGCAGTGAAAAAAGCGGCTGAAACTGGGCAAACTATACTGATGATATAGTCAGTTAAAATCAGATTCCTCGTTAAGCTGTTACGAATTTAATTAGCATATTAATGTATCGACCTCTTACTCCCCTTCTATTGTAGGAAAGGGCTTGGGCGTTAGGTCAAAGATGCACAGAATATAGCTTAAATGTGTAATAGCTTACTTAGTGAAGTTCAGTATGATTGTAGGGAGAGCGATCGCCCCGCTCGCAAATCCTACAGCCAGTTCAAGCACAGCATTAGCAAAAAGTCGATAGATACCATTTAGCTGTGGTATCATCTATGCTACAGTAATTTCCTACCACGCTTCTAGCAATAAGCTCGCCCAGGCGGAAGTCGTAAATCTTAATGAAATGTAACAATCAAGTAGTCAAAACCTCGACTTTGATTGAGCGAGTCAGTAGAAGCCGCCAGATACAGCTCTTAAAAACCAAACTTTTCAAGGTATGATCCTGAAATGTTTGTCGTTTCTCCCTAAAGGTAAGCTTGCCTTTAAACCGCGATCGCCCCTAAAATTCGGGATTGAGCAAGATATTGCTCCCACGTAAACACCCAGTCGGCTAGTGTGAAAACAAGAGATACAAAAAACCTATGGTAGATTCCCTCAAGAAACCAACTTTTGAAGAATTGCGGCCGGGGATTAAAGTCCCAGCTAAGGAAACCATCCTCACGCCCCGATTTTATACCACCGACTTTGAAGAGATGGTCGCAATGGACATCTCGCCGAATGAAGATGAACTTAGAGCGATTCTCGAAGAGTTCCGCGCTGACTACAACCGTCACCATTTTGTACGGGATGCTGAGTTCGAGCAATCTTGGGATCATATTGATGGTGACAAACGCCGAGTGTTCGTGGAGTTTCTAGAGCGTTCATGTACGGCTGAGTTTTCTGGCTTTTTGCTTTACAAGGAACTGGCACGCAAGCTCAAAGACAAGAGCCCGCTATTAGCTGAGTGCTTTTTGTTGATGTCACGGGATGAGGCTCGCCATGCGGGTTTCCTAAATAAGGCGCTGTCAGATTTTAATTTGTCGCTGGATTTGGGTTTTCTAACTAAGAGCCGTCAGTACACTTTCTTTAAGCCGAAGTTTATTTTTTACGCTACTTATCTGTCTGAAAAGATTGGTTACTGGCGCTACATTACTATTTTCCGCCATTTGGAAGCACACCCCGAAGACCGGATTTACCCGATTTTCCGCTTCTTTGAAAACTGGTGTCAGGATGAAAATCGGCATGGAGATTTCTTTGATGCAATTATGAAGGCTCAGCCGCAGTTTTTGAATGATTGGAAGGCGAAACTGTGGTGTCGGTTTTTCTTGCTGTCGGTGTTTGCGACGATGTATTTGAATGATATTCAGCGCAGTGAGTTCTATGCTGCGATCGGTTTGAATGCTCGCGACTATGACATTGAGGTGATTGAGAAGACGAATGATACGGCGGGACGGGTGTTTCCAGTGATTCTGGATGTGAATAATCCTGAGTTTTATCAGCGTTTAGATGCTTGCGTGGAAAATAATGAGAAGTTGAGCGCGATCGCATCTACCAATACTCCGAAAGTCTTGCAATTCTTCCAGAAACTACCAGTTTACGCCTCGACTGCCTGGAATTTGTTAAAGCTATACTTTATGAAGCCGATTGATATGACTTCTCTACAAGGTGTAGCGCGTTAAGTTTTCATTTTCGCTCCTCTGTTAATGGCGGTTCTGCGGGTTGCAGAGCCGCTTTTTTGGTATAATGTTAATTTAATTTTGATGCGCGATCGCGCTGAGGATATTATGCAAACGCAGATCAAAAAACACTACTATACTCCTGAAGAATATCTGGAACTAGAAGAAGTTGCGGAGTCTAAAAGTGAATACCGAGATGGAGAAATAGTGCCAATGACAGGCGGAACCACTAATCATAACAAAATCGCAGGTAATTTTTATGTCAACTTTAAGGTAGCTTTCAGAGGGCAAAATTATGAGATATTTATGAATGATGTGCGATTGTGGATAAACCGCGATCGCATCTACACCTATCCCGACATTATGATAATTGAGGGAGAACCAGTTTATGAGGGAAGTGGTACTACTATGGTGACAAATCCCCTGCTGATTGTTGAAGTTTTGTCAAAATCAACCAAAGACTACGATCGCGGTGACAAATTTCAGTATTATCGGTCAATTCCCACTCTCAAGGAATATATTACAATCGACCAATACAAATTTCATGTTGAACAATTTGCTAAAAACCCCGAAGGGAAATGGGTTTTAAGCGAATATGAAGCCACTGATGCAGTATTAGCTTTAAGTAGTATTGACTTTCAAATTCAAGTGAGTGAAATTTATCAAGGTGTTAATTTTGAAAACACAGATGAATAATAAATAGAAATAAGAGATATAGCATTCGCTTTCATCGGAAATGACATTGACGCTTTTTTTGGTATAAAATTAAGTTAATTTTGATGCGCGATCGCGCTGAGGATATTATGCAAACGCAGATCAAAAAACGCTACTACACTCCCGAAGAATATCTGGAACTAGAAGAAGCTGCGGAGTCTAAAAGTGAATACCGAGATGGAGAAATAGTACCAATGACAGGCGGAACCACAAATCATAACAAAATTGCGCTCAATTTTTGTGTCAACTTTAAGGTGGCTTTCAGAGGGCAAAATTATGAGATATTTATGAATGATGTGCGATTGTGGATAAACCGCGATCGCATCTACACCTACCCCGATATTATGATAATTGAGGGAGAACCGATTTATCAAGGAAACGGTACTACTATGGTGACAAATCCCCTACTGATAGTTGAAGTTTTGTCAAAATCAACCAAAGACTACGATCGCGGTGACAAATTTCAGTATTATCGGTCAATTCCTGAGCTGAAAGAATATATTATGATTGACCAGTATAAATTTCATATTGAACAATTTGCTAAAAACTCTGAGGGTAAATGGGTTTTAAGTGAGTATGAAGCGGCTGATGCGGTGTTAGCTTTAACTGCTATTGAGTTTCAAATTCAATTGAGTGAAATTTATCAAGGTATTAATTTTGAGATCGGAGATGAAGAATGATCAGCAGCTAGTTCTAATAGTTTTACCGCCGATAGACACAGATAAACATAGATAATATCGCAACCCCCAAGAGGGTTAGGACATTCTTAATTGCTGAAACCCTTACTTTTATTGCCTTCTGCCTTCTCCCTTCTCCTATATCAGGAATTTTATGATTTTACCTAAACAACTCTCTAACAAGTCAATTCCTTGGTTTAATATCGGAATATTTGGGGTATTTCTCCTGTCATTAGCATTGCGATTTTGGGGACTTGATCGATTCAATACTTTAGTGTTCGATGAGGTTTATTACGCTAAATTTGCTAACGATTATCTCACTAAAACTCCTTTTTTTAATGCTCATCCGCCTTTGAGTCAATACATAATTGCCATCGGTATTTGGATCGGTTCTCATCTCCCTTTTGGACAAGATTCAGTAAATGATTTGACGGGTTCGAGACTTTCTCCTTGGGATTATCGTTGGATAAATGCTCTAACTGGTTCGTTTATTCCTTTAGTTGTGGCAGCTTTAGCTTATCAGTTAACTCGCCGCCGCAGTTATGCTTTTATTGCTGCTTTGTTTGCAGCCTGTGATGGTTTATTTCTGGTTGAGTCTCGCTATGCACTCAATAACATTTATTTGGTAATTTTGGGGCTATTAGCTCAATTATTTTTCCTGAAGGGACTGGAAAATCAAGGTAGAAAACGCTGGTTGTGGTTGGTTGTAGCAGGTGCGGGTTTTGGTGCATCTGCTGCGATTAAATGGAATGGTTTGTGGTTTCTGTTTGGCACTTATCTACTTTTGATTTTTGCTTGGGGGATGCGATTGCTTCAGGGGAGGAGAAATCGAGGGGATGAGGACAGTTTTCCTCTTGCGGAAAGTCCTTTGGAACATTTAACCCGATTAAATTTGGGGCAGTTGGTATTAAGTCTCGCTGTTATTCCGGTTGCAGTCTACAGTTTGCTTTGGATTCCTCATTTGCTACTTAACCCAACTCCGAATTTTTGGGATATGCAAAAGGAAATTTTGACTTATCATGAAAAAATTAAAAGTGGGCCCGATGTTCATCCTTATTGTTCTTGGTGGTACACTTGGATTTTGATGATTAGGCCTGTAGTTTACTTTTATAAGGCGGCGGGGAATAAAGGTGAGATCGATCCGGTTTTGCCGTCTTTGCCAGAAGGTGTTACTCAGACTATTTTCGATGTTCATGCAATGGGAAATCCGGCGTTTTGGTGGCTGTCTACGCTGGCTATTGGTTTGTTACTATGGATGTTAGCTTATCGGTTTTGGGTTTGGGTGGAAACGCGGAATGTTGTTGCTACAGAGTTGATTGAAGGTCAACTGCCCGTTCAATTTCCGCCGACGGCACAATTATGGTTGGGACTCTATTTAGTCGTGAATTGGTTGGCTAATTTGCTGCCTTGGGTTAAGGTGACTCGCTGCACATTTTTGTATCATTATATGGGCAGTTCTGTATTTGCGGGGTTGGCACTTGCTTGGTGGGTTGATAGGTGGCTTTTTAGTCCTCAACGCCGTCTTCGGGGTATGGGAATTACTGTAATTTTTCTGATTTTGCTGGCTTTTGTTTTTTGGATGCCGGTTTATTTAGGTCTACCTTTGTCGCCTGATGGTTGGAGATTTCGGATGTGGTTTCCTTCTTGGATTTGAAGTAATATTAGGTAGTAATTTTAAAAAATGCCCGATATACGGGTTTGCCGCGTTTGAGGGTGGCGAGTTCGCGTTCTGTGGGAATTGGTAAGGGGTTTTCTGCTAGCCAATCGTCATCACCTTGACGCTGAAAGGCGGGATGAGAGGAGAAGCGATCGCGCATTTCTGTGGCAACTTCTTCAACATCGGATTGAATGAAAACTTCGCCGTCAATTGCTAGGTAAGTTGCCAATTCCGCAACTAATCCCGGTTGTACCATCCGCCGTTTTAGATGCTTCTGTTTGAACCAAGGATCGGGAAATTGAATTGTTACTCGCTGCAAGGCTCCAGTAGGTAAAGATGTTAAAATTGGCTGGATCGAATTATTGGCATTGCAAAATAGATAGTGAAGATTTGTCAAGCCTTTTTCGTCTCGCCAAGCATTTGCCTCTTCTACTAGGGGTTCTCGAATTTCTAAGCCTAGAAAGTTCCAATTAGGTTGTACTTGTGCCATCTGCCATAAAAATCTCCCCCTACCGCAGCCGATATCTAAATGCAGTGGCAAATTTAAGTTAGGATAAATTTGAGTCCAATCTGGAGGACTTGTAGATACTTGATATTTGCTGCACAGTGGATTGACGTGCTGGCGGACTCGAACTCTTGCCAATGATGATACCTTCTTTAAATTTAAGTTTTCTGTAGGGGCAGTCCCCCCGTGCCTGCCCCAAACCCTTACGGGGCAACCACAGGGGGATTGCCCCTACAAGAGAATGAAACAGCCCTGCTTGCATAAGTCCTGTCAAGTTCAAACGAAAACTCGATGTTGTAGCGAAGGCATTTGGCGGCGGACTTGTTCGAGGCGATCGGGGTTGATTTCTGCGATCGCAGCTCCTGGCCCATCTCCCGCATCGGCTAAAATTGTTCCCCAAGGGTCAATTATCATCGCGTGACCGTGTGTTTGTCGTCTTCCATAGTGGCGACCGGTTTGTGCAGGCGCGATCGCGTAACAAGTATTTTCGATCGCTCTAGCTTGCAACAACACTTTCCAGTGGTCTTTTCCAGTATAAGCCGTGAAAGCTGCGGGTACGAATAAAACTTCGGCTCCTTTCTGGGACAAGTGACGATAAAGTTCAGGAAAACGCACATCATAGCATACAGAAAGTCCCAACATCCCTAAATCTTTTGAAGGATAAACAGGAGGCAAAGTTTCCCCAGCTTTGACAGTGCTCGATTCTTGATAAGTATTACCATCGGGTACATTAACATCAAATAAATGTACTTTTTTATACCTTGCTAGCTCAATGCCATTAGCATCTACTAGCAAGCAAGTATTGTACACTTTGCCATTGTCCGCGGGTACAGGAAAACCCCCTCCCAAGATTGTCACTTGAAACCGTTGGGCCATCGTTTTGAGGAATTTTTCACTCTCCATCGCAATTTTGCCAGCCAGTGCCATTTTTTCTCCTTCTTCCCCCATAAATGGGAAGTTTTCTGGCAAACCGACTAACTCAGCCCCCTGGCGCACAGCCAGATCAATTAATTCTTCTGCCTGAAGCAAATTTTTTTGCAAATCAGGCAAGCTTGTCATTTGAATTGCAGCAGCGAGATAAGATTTCATCGATAAAAACTGTCAAGATCGCATCTAACCATTTGTATAAATGGCTTTAAAACATAAAAGCGCAGGTCAATCAATATTTGGATTCTATTAATTTTAAATTTTATACTAGGAATTATATATAAATTCCCCATCTAAAATCATTAATCAAAATATTGCTTGACCTGCTACGTAACACGACTCAGGCTTTACGGCAGAGGGTGGAACAGCAAGTCAGGGAAAAAGCGGTTGAATTCAATCAAAGCCGCAGCTTGAATTGACAACCAAAGCGCTGTCACTACTGGTGCTGTAGAAAGGAATTTCAGAAGGTATTGCATGAACAATTCTCCACAATAATCAACAGAACATTTTTGTTAATTGTTAGTTGTTCGTTGTTATTTGTTAAGAGTTAACCACTAACCATTAACCACTAACCACTAACAATTAGCATTTTAGCGCGGTGAAACAGTTATTTCATCGTCTTTGGCGAACAGTTCACCAGTGGTCAATTCTTTGAGGGCTGCCAAGGGCCAAATGAAACCGCTCAGCATCAAAGAAACTGCCAAAGGAACGTTGAGAATAATCTCTTTTTCCTCTGGAGAATCGGTCTTTTTGGCGGCTTGCAGATAGGCACGGCCGACCCAGCCAATCCAACCAGTAATATACAAAAACAGGATGCTAGGAATCAAAAAGTCACCGGCGTGATCCAAGCTACCATCCACAATTAAGTGGGGGTAGCCTTCCGGGCCGCATAACGCTTGAGAATAACGCTCAAATCGAGCTTTTCCAGAAGCGGGATCGCCATTAGTAGAAATGGCATTCTTAGCCAGTTCTTTGAATGCAGGCGTGTCCTTGCAGGGCGCTAAATTGTAGGCCGAGGCGACAGGTACAAAACTGATCCAAAGGCTCAGGGCTAAAATCACAGCAAACAATCGTCGCATGGAATTGTTTCCTTTTGTTACAAAACAATAAGTTTTTTGTACAACCATCTTAAGGTTGCTTGTCTGGAAGCCATCTTACTATTTTCTGAGCTCACCAGAATAAAGTTAAGCTGGCAATAGCTAACCCATGGAATAAAATTACCAGCTAATGGCAACAGTTTTAGCAATTGAAACAAGTTGTGACGAAACAGCGGCGGCGATTGTTAAGAATCGTCAAGTTTACAGCAGTGCGGTAGCGTCGCAAATTACGATCCACCAACAATACGGTGGGGTAGTACCGGAGGTAGCATCGCGGAGTCATGTAGAGATGGTAAATGGGGCGATCGCGCAATCTCTCGCAGAAGCAAACCTCACTTGGTCAGAAATTGATGGCATCGCAGCCACTTGTGCCCCCGGCTTGGTTGGTGCCCTACTTGTGGGGTTAACAGCGGCTAAAACCCTGGCAATAGTTCATCAGAAGCCCTTTTTAGGCATTCACCATTTAGAAGGTCACATTTACGCCTCTTATCTCAGCGAACCCGAATTACAACCGCCATTCTTGTGCTTGCTAGTTTCCGGCGGTCACACCAGTTTGATTCATGTCAAAGATTGCGGACATTATGAAATTTTGGGGCAAACTCGCGACGACGCAGCCGGTGAAGCTTTTGATAAAGTGGCCCGTTTATTAAAGTTGGGCTATCCCGGCGGCCCCATCATTGACAAATTAGCTACTGTTGGTAATCCCAAAGCTTTTCCGTTACCAGAGGGGAAAATCTCTTTACCGACAGGGGGATATCATCCTTATGACTCCAGTTTTAGTGGTTTAAAAACGGCGGTGTTACAGTTGGTGCAAAAGCTCGAAAAACAGGGTGATAATTTGCCAGTAAAGGATATTGCTGCAAGTTTTCAGGAAACAGTAGCCAAGAGTTTAACAAAAAGAGCGATCGCCTGTGCTTTAGATTATGGCTTAAATACTATTGCGATCGGCGGCGGAGTAGCAGCTAATAGCGGACTCAGGCAACATCTACAACAGGCCGCTACTAAACATAATTTACGGGTACTATTTCCACCCTTAAAATATTGTACAGATAATGCAGCCATGATTGCTTGTGCGGCGGCTGAACATTTAGAATTAGGCCACACTTCCCCTCTAACTTTAGGAGCATATTCAAGAATGCCAATTACCGATGTAATGGATTTATACAATATCTGATGTAGAACCTATTTAGGATGAATCTCATGGACACAGCTACTATTTATTTACCACCAACACTTGAATTGAAAATTGACTTAACTGACGAGCAATTTTTGCAGTTATGTCAAAATAACCGCGAGTTAAAATTTGAGCGTACACAATCAGGAGAATTAATTATTATGCCACCTACAGGGGGAACTACGGGTAAACGCAACTCCGATCTAAATTTTCAGATCAAAGCTTGGAATCGACAGCATAATTTAGGCGAGGTGTTTGATTCTAGTACAGGCTTCAAGTTACCCAACGGTGCAGACAGATCCCCCGATGTTTCTTGGGTAAGAATGGAACGGTGGTCAGCTCTAACTTCCGAAGAAAAAGATAAATTTTTGCCTTTATGCCCTGATTTTGTAATCGAATTGCGCTCTCCTAGCGATTCTTTGCAAACTTTGCGCTTGAAGATGCAAGAATATATTGAAAATGGTGCAAGATTAGGCTGGTTGATTGACCCCAAAAGACGAGTTGTTGAAATTTATCGACCTGATAGAGAAGTAGAAATTTTGACATCTCCAATTACGGTATCTGGGGAGGATATTTTGCCAGATTTTGTCTTAGATTTAACACAAATTTGGTAGCTGGAAACTCCGCAAAGTAAGTAGATAGACATATCTTCCTTCTTCCTTCTTTCTCCTTCTTCCTTCTTCCTTCTTCCTTCTACTTATCAGCAACAACTCGGTTACGCCCTTGATTTTTAGCTTGATAAAGAGCCTTGTCAGCTCGTTGGAGCGCAACATCAATTTTTTCATCCTCCAATTTATAGTTAGATACTCCAATACTAACTGTAATTTGCACTTGTTTTTCTTGAATCATAATAACTGTTTGTTCCAGAGTTTTGCGGATACGTTCAGCCACATCTACCGCCGACTCAAGATTAGTTTCCGGTAAAATCACGACAAATTCTTCTCCCCCAAATCTCCCCCAAAAATCTACTTTTCTTAGAGAATCTTCAACAACTTTTGTCAGAACTATCAGCACCTCATCTCCTCCAGAGTGCCCATAGATATCGTTAATTTGCTTGAAGCGATCTAGATCGAGCATTAATACAGAGAAAGAATGCTTATATCTAGAAACTCGGTTGATTTCTCGTTCGCACAAAGTTAGTAAATAACGACGATTCCAGACTCCAGTTAATGGATCTGTATTAGCCAAATTCTCTAGCTCTTTAGTTAATTGTGCTTGCTCATGCAGCGCTTTTTTCAATTGCTCTCGTGTATATTTCAACTCTAAGTGTGTTCGCACGCGGGCAAGTAACTCCGGTGTGTTAAAGGGTTTGGTGATGTAATCAACTGCCCCTTTTTCAAAAGCTTGGATTAAATGTTCTTGAGCGTGGCTAGCAGTGAGAAAAATGATCGGAATTTCTGCTACATCAGGATTGGCTTTGAGTTGTTCGCAAACTTCCAAACCATTCATCTCTGGCATCATAAAGTCTAATAAAATTAAATCAGGCTTAGCTATTTTGACTCGCTCTAAAACTTGCTTTCCGCTAGTGGCAAAAGTAGTTTCATAGCCTCTTTTTTCTAGTATTAATGCAATTAATCGCAGATTATCACTAACATCATCTACGACTAAAATTAAGCAATCTTCTGGTTTGAATGCAATCATAATAATTGATTCCTCACTTCGGGGAATTTTCTTATGGTCTTAGGCAATTGCTCCCAATCAAAGGTGGCTAGCTGCCTTTCTAAGGTCATCGTATAGTCGAGGAGTGGTTGATATTGGTATTCGCGTGCCCACTCTCGCAAACGTTCAACAAAGGCTCGGAGCTCTCGCCGTTTCATGGTTTTACATAATTCCAGCCAAGTGCTTTCTTCTTCTTGGTAGAGTTTTTCGACTAATTCTGGAAGCTTTGCCAAAGTGTTAGAGCTTGGTTTAATCTCATCTGAGGGTTGATTCACAGAAAAATAATTAGCTTCTTGGGAGAGAATTTGTTTTAACGCGGAGACAAGTTGAGAACGGCTAACGGGTTTGCGTAAGAATCCTTGGGAGAGCGATCGCACAATAACTTCATCCTCTAACCGTAAAACGGCAGTTACAATCAGAATCGGGATATTTTTGGTTTGTTCTTCCAGTTTCAGCAATTGTATTGCTTGCAGTCCATCCAGGTTTGGCATCCACAAATCCATTATAATTACATCTGGGGAATGTGTTTGTGCAGCTTGGATCGCTTCTTGTCCATCTTGTGCAAACAAAAGGCGATGTTTGCTACCGGCAAAATATCCCGCAATCAAATCGAGGTTATATTGAACATCATCTACCACTAACACCGTTGCAGTTGGAAATTGATTCAAATCTTCATCTAATTTTGAAGGCACGACGGATTGGATTTCGCTCTCTGTAATCTTTAGATTTGGGAAGATAAAAGTAAATTCACTGCCTTTGCCCAGTTCGCTTTGTAGCGCTACTGTCCCACCCAGCATTTCAGTAAGACGTTTAGTAATAGCTAAACCTAAACCCGTACCCCCATATTTACGAGTGCTTTGTCCTTCACTTTGCTTAAAGGCTTCAAAGATACTCTCTTGTTGGTCAAAGCAAATACCAATTCCTGTATCTGCCACGGTAATTTCTATCTGCACTCTAGGGGAAAGGGTAGATAGTTCTAGTTGCGCTTGAACAGATATCTTAACAAATCCTGTCTCTGTAAATTTCAAGGCATTACCAACGGTGTTAAATAGAATTTGACGTAGGCGTACTGAGTCGAACAGAATAGCTTTGGGTACAGTTTCATCAATTTCTACTAATAGAGACAGACTTTTTTTAACGGCTGTCGGGTCTAAAATTTGCTGAATTTCTCGAATTAGCGATCGCACATCAACTGGTTCGTATTGTAATTGTAATTTCCCTGCTTCAATCTTGGAAAGATCGAGGATATCATTAATTAAAGCAAGTAGTGTTCTACCACTAGCAGCAATTGAATTGAGATAGGCACGAGGTTGAGGGTCAGAGATGGAACTTTGCAATAACTCGGTAAAACCTAGAATAGCATTCATAGGGGTACGAATTTCGTGGCTCATATTGGCAACAAATTCGCTTTTAGCACGGTTTGCTAATTCCGCAGCTTCTTTAGTAGCTGCGAGATCCACTTCGGCTTGTTTGCGTTCGGTAATATCCTTCATAAAGCAGTAACTCCCTACGAAGCTATTTTGTCTATCGTAGGCTGATATCATTACTAATTCCTTGTAAAAAATAGATCCATCTTTGCGTAACCCTTTAGCTTCAACTTCTACCTTGCCTTTAGTTAGCATTTCTTGGTAAGCAGCGAACATTTTTGGTCTATCATCAGGGTGTACAGTTGGTACCCATTCCATACCGAGAATTTCACTAACTTGATAATTACATATTTCTGCATAAGCTCGGTTTACAGAAATATAGCGTCCTCGCTCGTCCAATCGTGCAATTCCTTCTACTGCATTTTCCAAAGCTAGATTAAGTTCGCGCAGTTCCGATTCAGCTTGTTTACGATGGGTGATGTCTTGCTGAACTGCAACTAAAACATCGCCGTATTCAGGATGCTTGAATACAGAAGTAGTTGCACTACACCAAAATTTAGTGCCATCTTTTTTAACATTATAGACTTGATATGTGGCTTCCCCATTTTGTAAAGCAGCAGCCAGAATAGCTTGATTTACCTCTTCATTATCTATCTGTTCATTACCATAGTTCAGTAGCGAAATATGTTGACCATTCATTTCCCCAGAGTCATAACCAAACATCTGCTCAAATTTAGGATTTGTATAGACAATTAATCCATTATCTATTCTCACTAAGCAAATACCTTCCGCCATATTGCGGGTAATTACAGCCTGAAGTTCTAATGTTTGTTCTACTTGTTTGCGATCGCTAACATCGAAAACTACCCCCAGCATTCTTATGGGTTGACCCGCTTCGTCATATATCCCGCGTCCTTTCCCAATCAGCCAGTGAATTTTACCATCCGGATATAGTACCCTGTATTCAGCTTCATAGTCAGTATGCTGAATCAGCGCGTTTGATAAAGCCTGTTCGATTCTGTCAAGATCCTCTGGATGAATTGCATTGCGCCATAGCTGGTAAGGATCGTCAACTTGTTGTGGTTCTAATCCTAGTAAACGAAAATGGTTGTCGTTCCAGACCACTTCATTTGTATGTATATTCCAATCCCAAGTACCGATATAGGTAAAATCCAACGTCAACCGCAGTTGTTCCTCACTTCTAGCTAAAGCAGCTTCGGTTCGTTTGCGATGTGTAATGTCTTTAGCTACATAGGAAAATCGAGAATATCCACTAGGACTCACTTCGATCGGACAAACACTTACAGATAGCCATCCTTGATTTCTCGAAGTCTCATAAAAATATTCAAACCTAACTGGCGCTTGGATTTTTTCAGACTGTTGATAATAGGAAGTCCATTGCTCTATAGTAGCTGGTGTTACTCCCAACGTGCTAGCAAAGTGATTTTTCATAGCCTCTGGGTTAGTCTCAAAAAACTGAGCTGCTGCCCAATTATCAGAAATATGCAAGATATCTCCATCATGTATTTCAACAATACCCATGGGCATATCTCCACTGTTAAAGAAACTCTGCAACGTCGATTCGCTCTGCTGCCAAGATTCCTCTGCTTGTTTAAGCTTAGTAATATCCCGGAAACTAACTACTAATCCTGAAATATCTCCTTCTGTTGCAAAATAAGGTGTATAAGTAACGCTCAGAAATTTTCTAACTGCATCGGGATATTCAAACCAGTTTTCAAACTGAATAATCTCTCCCGCTAAACATCTGTCTAGCAAAGGCTTCAACTTTTTAAACCACTCCTGACCAATAATATCCCTCACTGAATATCCGACTATTTTGTTAGAGGGTTTGTTGTACCAAGACAGGTAAGCTGGATTAGCCATCTGATAAATGTAGCTGCGGTTAAGCAGTACAATGCCATCGGTTGTTGTAGATATTATCCGCTCATATTGTCGCAGAGTTGTTTCAGCGTGTTTGCGCTCGGTGATATCCTCAATCATCGCTATATAGTAAATAGGCTGGGCATCTCGATCGCGAACGATAGAACCAGTTAGCGAGACCCAAATAATCTCTTGGTTCTTTTTAAAGTAACGTTTTTCAATTTTGTAAAAAGGTATCTCTCCTTGAAACAACTTCTGGGCTAATTGCACATCTATTTCTAAGTCATCGGGATGGGTAATATTGAGAAATGTTAGTGCCAGCAGTTCTAACTCTGTGTACTCTACCATCTGACACAACATTGGATTAACTTTAATAAATCGATAATCTAAATCAACAATTGCCATGCCAAGTGGCCCATCTTCAAAAATTTTGCGGAAGCGTTCTTCACGTTCCCTTAATGCTGTTTCAGCAATCTTGCGTTCTGTAATATCGTGGAGAATCGCAGTATATATTTTTTCTCCGTTTAATTCTAGGTGAGAAATAGAAGTTTCCGCGATAAATTCTGTACCATCTTTGCGACAACCAAAAAGTTCACTCCGCTCTCCCATCTTGCGGGCTATCTCATCAGACTGAAAAAATTTAGTAAAATGCTGGCTATGAACAGAGGCAAACCGAGAAGGTAATAACAAATTCAAGGATTTTCCTAATACCTCATCAGCCCTATATCCAAAAATCTTTTCTGCACCTTTATTAAATAGAGTAATTATTTGATTTTGATCGATAGAAATAATCCCATCATCGGCTAAATCTAGTAAAAGTGCCTGGTTTTGTACGATTTTATCTCGTCGTTTGCGCTCCAAGAGTTCGAGTTGCAAGCGAGTATTAGCTTTCTGCAATTCCTCGGTACGCTCTACTACTTTTACTTCTAACTCATTTTTGGCAGCTTGCAGGGCATTCTCAGCTTGTTTGCGTTGAGTAATGTTAGTAAGAATTACAACTGCACCTCTAAAGTTATTGTCGTGGTCAACAAGAGGGCGGGCATTTAATACCAGATTTAAAACTTGTCCGTCCCGCCGTTCAAATTCAACCTCAAGCCCTTTATAGATTTCTCCATTTAGCACCGGTGCAATTGAAAAGGGAACTTTGAGCTGGAGTTTAGAATCGAGATGAGCCTCTGATAAAGTTACTTTTTGATTCGTAGCTAAGGAAAAAGTTGGCTTAAGTAAATAGAATAGTTGTAGTCGATCGAAGGGTTGAAATATTAGATTTTCGCCCCAAAGTTCTTGAGCAATTACGCTAGCACGAATAATTTGTCCAGTATCGTCACATACTAGGATAGCTTCTCCCGCTTGCTCCAGGATTAAGCGCGCCAGTTTTTCGGAAGCAAGAATCTTTTCATGGCGCTTTTGTTCGGTTAAATCGGTAATCACAAGACAGTTGATCGGGGAGTCATCAAGGAGCAGATGATTAATGGATAAATAGACAGGAATCTCAATGCCATCGCGCCTCTGTAAAAACAGTTCTACAGGATGCTGCTGTTTGCCTATTTCTGCTTGTTTAACTTGTGCCTGAAATAGAGAATTATCCTGGGGAGAAATTAAGTCTTGAAAACAGGAGCCAATTAGTTTTTCTAAGGGTTGTTTCAATAAACTTGAAAAGCTTTTATTGCAGTATAAAATCAGTCCTTCAGTCGAAATAACTACAGCCCCTTGCTGCATTTCTTCTACTAACAATCGGTAGGAAAGATCGGCACTCTGAAGGGTAAAAATTCTTTGACCCTGGGGAGTGGAAATAACCAAAGCATCTACTTCTCCTTGCTGAATCGCTTGTATAATGTCCTCACTTGCACTCAGGCGCGATCGCAAAAATTCAATTTCAGCTACCAGTTCTTTTTTGGATTTCTTGATATCTTTCATTCTCAGTACCAGGGATTAAGCTAGTATTCTATTTAGGTACAATATCTAACCCAAACAACACTTTTTCAGTATCAGATAAATCGCCAATCATGCGTTGCAGGGGGAGTGGTAGTTGCTTAATTAGGGTGGGAATGACAACAATATTATCTAGCTGTAGCTGTTCAGCGGATTGATAAACATCAATCACTTCTAACTCATACCTTCCTTGTAAATAAGTTTCACAGATTGATTTGATACGTTGTAGTGCCCGCGTTGAACGGGGAGTTGTTCCAGCAATATATAACCGGAGACAGTAATGTTGCTGCTCCAGATCGGCGATCGCTTGCTCAAAGTTTTTCATCATATTATCACTGTCTTCTTCCAGTGTTTTATTTTCTTCCGGTGGTATTTCATCTATCATTGATTTTTTCTCTCAATTATTGTTTTTCAGACTGGTTATTCATTCTTCAATTTTTCTGAGGTCGAGTCCTAGTAAAACTTTTTCCTGATTAGATAAATCCCCTATGATTTGCCGAATTGGAATCGGCAATTTTCGTACTAGGGTAGGAATTGCCAGAATTTGATCTTGCTTCGCTAACTCCGGGTTCTGCAATAAATCAATGACTTCAATTCGATATTGAGTTTCGATGTATTGTTCACAGATCTTTTTTAGGTTGGCAAAAGCTCTTACTGATTTTGGGGTTTGTCCGGCAACATATAGTCGTAGTTCCCATCTCTCCGCTTCAGACGAATTCAGTTTCTTGTGTTGATTCATAGCGATTATTCCCTGCTTTATAAACGCGGTAACTGGTTAATCGGCTCGACGTAGTTGTGCGATCGTTTCTCGGTCTTGAAGAAACCCGAATTGCTCCAAACTATCCTCCTGATTTAGGCGATCTAGTTCTGCTTTTCCTGCTTCCATCTGCATTTGTAATGTAGCAATTTGAGCCTGAGTGATTTGCCGTTGCTGTTCTAATTCTCGGCGTTGGTTGGCAATCTTTTGTTGTCGTCGCAGATTTGCTTGTTTGTCCGCTAACTCCTGAATTGCCCTGGCGGTTCCAGTTAGTACCTTGTCTTGTCCCAGATATACATCGACCAATTCCACACCCTGAGTTGTTAGCCGGAATTCCCGAACCTGGTTTGAGTGTTCCATCCCGCGAGATTTGATCACTTGCAGGATGCGATTGCGTTCGCCGTTGCTTTCAATTACTCGCACTTCTAGCCAGGTATCCATCAGGGAAGAAATCCCGATCTCTGTATTTTCTAGGGGAGTTCCGCCACTAATTAGGTTATTCATCAAAACTGTCACCTGTTGCGATTTTAAATAGTCAATTACGCGCATAAAGAAGGCTTTTACTTGCAGAATGCTGCCCGTCAGAGTCAGGTTGCTGATAGGATCGATGATGACAGTGGTTGGCTGGAAATAGCTAAGCCATCGATGAATCTGTACTAAATGTACTTCTAAGCCGTGAGCGGTGGGACGCAATGCTTGAATCTGTAGCAATTCCTGTTGCAAATAGGGTTCTAAATCTAGACCAACCGATCGCATATTTCGGAGAATTTGGTGGGGTGCTTCTTCAAATGCGAGATACAAACATTTTTCTCCTCGCTTACAGACAGCGGCGGCAAAAGCAGCCGCGATCGTACTTTTTCCTGTCCCAGCCATCCCTGTAATCAGAATACTGCTACCCCGAAAGTAGCCTTCTCCTCCCAGCATCGCATCTAGGCGGGGAATGCCGCTGGAAATGCGATCGTTAGAAACAGTATGATTTAAACCGAGTGAGGTAATTGGTAAGACAGAAATACCATTTTCTTCTATTAAGAAAGGATATTCATTACTGCCATGTTGGGAACCTCTATATTTAAAGATTTGCAACCGTCTGGTAGCCAGTTCTTCATAAACTCGCTGATCCAAGCGAATGACGCAATCAGAAACATATTCTTCTATGCCCTGACGAGTTAAGCTATTATCACCTCGTTCACCGGTAATAATCGCAGTAACACCTTTAGTTTTGAGCCAACGAAACAGACGACGCAATTCTGCCCGAACAATACCAGTATTGGATAAACCGGAAAACAAAACTTCAATGGTATCTAGAACTACCCGTTTAGCACCAATGCTATCGATTGCATAGCCCAGACGAATGAAGATACCTTCTAAATCATATTCTCCGGTTTCTTGAATTTCAGATGGATCGATATAAAAACAGTCAATGCTGAGCTGTTTGTCTGCCATCATTTGATTTAAGTCCCATCCTAGAGAAGTAACATTTTGGGTTAATTCTTCTACTGTTTCTTCAAAGGATATAAAAACCCCTGGTTCGCCGTATTCTATAGCACCATGTACTAGAAATTCCATCGCTAATAAGGTCTTACCACAGCCGGCTGAACCACAAACTAAGGTCGGTCGCCCTTTGGGTAGTCCGCCGCCAGTGATTTCGTCTAACCCCTGAATTCCTGTAGGGCATTTAGGTAATTGCACTTGAGGATATTTGCTTGTAGTTCTATGATTGAGTTCAGTCATAAAGTATCTTGAATGGTGATTTAAAAATCGATAGTTAAAGGGGCTCTTGGAAAAGGAATTACATCTCGAATATTTCCCATTCCTGTCATAAACTGCACTACTCTTTCAAACCCTAAACCAAACCCAGCATGAGGCACTGTCCCATAGCGTCGTAAATCCAAGTACCACCACAAATCATCTTTATTCATACCCTGAGCTTCAATGCGCCGCTCTAATATATCCAGTCTTTCTTCGCGCTGAGACCCGCCGATAATTTCACCAATTTTAGGAGCTAAGATATCCATAGCTCGGACGGTTTTCTCATCATCGTTCAACCGCATATAAAAGGCTTTAATCCCTACAGGGTAGTCGGTAACAATTGTGGGTTTTTTGAACAGGTCTTCAGCCAAATAGCGTTCATGTTCTGATTGCAAATCTAAGCCCCATTTCACGGGAAATTCAAATTGTTTATCGGCTTTTTCCAAAAGTGCGACGGCTTCGGTATAAGTAATGCGTTCAAACTGATTATCGATCATGTTTTCAGCCGTCGCTAAAACTGTCTTATCAATCCGATCGTTGAAAAACTCCATGTCTTCACGGCAATTTTCCAAGACATATTTAAAGATGTATTTTAGAAAAGCTTCTGCCAAATCCATATCGCCTTCTAAGTCACAGAAAGCCATTTCTGGCTCAATCATCCAAAACTCTGCTAAATGTCGAGAAGTATTGGAATTTTCGGCTCGGAAGGTGGGCCCAAAGGTGTAAACATTACCAAAAGCCATTGCCATCACTTCTGCTTCTAATTGGCCGCTGACTGTGAGATAGGCTGGTTTGCCAAAAAAGTCTTTGCTAAAATCAATTTGTTGGGCATCATTACGAGGAATATTTTTCAAATCGAAGTTAGTAACGCTGAACATTTCCCCCGCACCTTCACAGTCGCTAGCGGTGATAATGGGAGTATGAATCCAGAGGAAACCGCGTTCTTGGAAAAATTGGTGGACAGCATGAGCGCAGGCGTTGCGGACGCGAAATACGGCGCTGTAGGTATTAGTACGCGATCGCAAGTGCGCGATCGTCCGTAAAAATTCAAAGGAATGACGTTTTTTCTGTAATGGATAAGTCTGGGGATCTGCATCGCCGTAAACTGTCACCGCTTCGGCTTTCAATTCTATTCTTTGTCCTTTTGCTGGGGACGCAACTAAAACTCCTGTAACTTCGACAGACGCACCTGTATTCAGTTGCTTGACAATATCCTCATAGTTTGGTAAGTTTGGGTTGATTACTACTTGTAAATTAGCCATTGCTGAGCCGTCGTTAACTTCGACAAAGGAAAATTCTTTCAATTCCCGTTTGGTGCGAACCCAACCTTGAACTGTTACGGTTTCATCAGGTTCGCCAGTCCGTAGAATGAGTGCAATTCTTTGTGTTGTCATATTTTTGAATTTTGGGGACTAATGAAATTGTATCTATATTATTCCATTATAAACATTACAAAACTTCTCTGCACAATTGAAGTTAGAGCTTTAATTATGGGTTAAGTGTTATGGGTCTATTGTCAATTACTAAATTATTTGACTACTTACCAAGTCTTTGACTCTGCGATCTGGAAACGGTTAATGATGCGATCGCGCTTGGTAATATTATAATAGTCGCCGTTGAAGTTAAAAGTTTTATTAGAGAGTCTCTAATTGCAGATTTAGAGCAAGCTTTGGGTCAAGACACTCTTTACTATGATATCTTAAAATGGACGGAATCAGAAAGAAAGCTGTATCTTGCACTTCCACTAAATGCTTTTATCGAAGTTTTTGAAGGATAAAAATTTGGTCAGATATTGTTAGACAATAACCGCCTAAATCTTGTGGTTTTCAACCCCAAAACGGAGGAAATAGTACAATGGATCGCTTAAATAATTATCGCC